>CAMPYS010000017.1 GCA_946998295.1 uncultured Prevotella sp. | reverse complement strand
AGAGCAACAGACTCATAATCTGGAGGTCACAGGTTCAAGCCCTGTCTGGTCCACAAATAGGTTTCAAAAGGACGTCAAACAACACGTCATTTCAGCCTTCAAAACAAGGATAATCGCTGTAAAATTAAGGTTTTACAGCGATTTTTTGTTTTTTATCCATATCCGTTTGACAGCCAAACTATACCTTTTGATAGTCATCATTCGGTCATTTTCTGCTACAGAAATTGCTACACAAAAGCAGACTCTCAAAAAAATGTAGCAATGAATGGAAAATGACTACCAAATTGATGGCATGCAAAGCTTTTGTTTTCAAGAACTTATGTCGAACTTTGTAGCAAAAAGTTATATGATACTGCCACCAAGCAATTGAAAAAATTGAAAATGGTCGAGAGCTTGAGAGGAATAGTGATCCATTGGGGAACTACATATAGTTCATGTTGCAGTCATTGAACGTCGTGAACAAACAAGTCATAACAAAAAGGTACTACTTGGATTCTCATGACGTATCAATGAAGCTCATTGTCTACGAACATTGGACTCAAAGAAAAATACCAGATATTTGCAAAAAGCCATATTGCTCACATGATATTTGTCTTCATCTATGGGAGTATATTCAAAATGATTCTTATCTTTGCAATATGAGTTTTCTACGCAGTATGTTGATGGTAGCCATGGGTGGAGCTGTTGGCTCGTCTGTTAGGTATTTTACATCTAAAGTTATTCAAAACGTGCTTCCAAATGTTTTCCCCTATGGTACGTTTGTCGTCAATCTCTTGGGCTGTCTGGTTATAGGATTTCTTTATGGCATGGTTGGACGTAATATTCTTTGTAATAACAGTCTCAAGCTGCTTTTGATAACAGGGTTTTGTGGCGGTTTTACCACCTTTTCCACATTCTCTAATGAAAGTTTGTCCCTTTTGCAACAAGGTCATTTTTTTCATGCTGTTCTGTATGTTTTAGGGAGTGTTTGTATAGGGACGATCATGGTGCTTATAGGAATAAAGTTGGCAGGTTAGTCTCTACATTGTCTTTTTTAGTAAATCCTATTGCGTTCGGATGATGTTTTTGTAAAAAATGTATTAAACAAAAGTTATTTCTTATATCTTTTTCCGAATATCGATTTTATTTTTTCTTTGTAGTCATAAACTTATTCCCTTTCCGAAATATTGTATAAACACTTTATATAATATATAAAGGTTTGCACCTTGTACTGGAAAATATAGTAGTAAAATATCTAAATATTTATGGCACAAAGATTTGGAAATGTGAACAAAAAGATTTCTCTTTGTACTCAGAGAATGAGTATAATTTCCATATATAGTCAGAATAGTGGTTGTAAGCCAGTCAGTTTGCTGTTACATTTCTGCTACAGTTACTGTCAGTATAAAAAGGTAAATGTTTAGTTAATAGCGATAAGGACATATAGTGAATTAGTCCTGCTTGGTTCACATTATATGTAAAAGAGCTTTATAAGAGAATATAAAGCTCTTTTTTGTTTTTATTATATAATGTATTCGAATTGGTATAAAAATGTTTCTATGTATGAAATCTAAATTTATTTAGTATATAAAACATAAATATATCTTTATTAGACACTTAAACCTAAATGTAATATTTTTATGAGAAATAATAGAAAAAACTACTTTTTTTTGAATAGTGGATAGCTTTTTTGTAACTTTGTTCGCAAATAAAAGCGAACAAGAAAATTATACATAATAATTATTTATTCTATTATCTATGATGCAACCTATGAAACGTATAGAAGATTTTAATCAATTAGTATATTATCTTCACGATAGGAGTATACAGAAGTCTGTAGCTGTAGTATGGCCTGAAGATGAACATACACGTGAAGCAATAGAATTATCAGTTAAGGCTGGTTTTATAAAACCTATAATGATATGTTCTGAACAAACTAAAGCTATATATGAAAATCGATTTGAAGTGATTATAGCTAATAGTCCTGAAGATGCATCAGAAAAAGCTGTTGCTTGTGTTAGAGAAGGTAGAGTACAAGTTATAATGAAGGGATTTGTAAATACAGATGTCCTTCTTAAGGCTGTGTTAAGTAGAGAAAAAGGAATATTACCAAAAGGTAATGTTCTAACTCATATTTCTGTAGTTAAAATAGATACTTATCCCAAACTATTGTTTTTTACCGATTCTGCTGTTATACCTTATCCGACACACGAACAGAGAATAGCACAAATAAAATACGTTGTAGATTTTTGTCATCATTTTAAAATAGAAAGCCCTAAAATTGCATTAATTCATTGCTCTGAAAAGGTAGATGGGCGCCACTTTCCTTATACAGAGGAATATTTAAAATTAAAATCTATGGCATCTGATGGAGTATTTGGAAATTGTATAGTAGATGGTCCGTTAGACTTAAAAACATCTTGCTCTGCAGAAGCTTTAGCCACTAAATGCATAAATTCTCCAATAGCTGGAGCTGCTGATGCTGTAATTTTTCCAGATATAGAAGCAGGGAATGTTTTTTATAAGGCAATAACACTATTTGCAAATGCAGAGACAGCAGCAGTACTTCAAGGAACATCAGTACCTGTAGTTTTACCCAGTAGAGGTGATACTATAAAATCTAAATTTTATAGCCTTGCTTTAGCAACAATGATAACAAAGTAAAATATTATATGTATAAAATACTTGCAATAAATCCAGGCTCAACATCTACTAAGATATCAGTTGCATATGATGATAAATTATTATTTATTAAAGATGTTCAACATAAAAGAGAAGAAATACAGCAGTTTGAAACGATATTTGATCAATACGATTATCGCAAAAATCATATACTTGAAGAATTAAAACAGCGGAATATACCTTTAGATTTTGATGCTTGTGTTGGACGTGGAGGGCTTTATAAACCTGTACCAAGTGGAGTTTTTAGAGTAACACAGGGAATGATCGATGATCAGAAGAAAACAGAGCATCAACATGCTTGTGATTTAGGTTGTATGTTGGCATATGAGATAGCTAATTTGATAGATGGTTGTCAAAGTTTTATAGCAGATCCTGGTGTTGTTGATGAAATGTTACCAGAAGCTCATATAACAGGGTTACCATCGATAAATCGTATATGTATTTGGCATGCTCTTAATCAGAAGGCTATTGCACGTCGTTATGCTAAGGAACAAGGAGTAAGATATGAAGATTTAAATTTGATAATATGTCATTTGGGAGGAGGAGTTTCTATTGCAGCTCATGCAAATGGTAGAGCTATAGATGCAAATAATGCTCTTAATGGTGATGGTCCATTTTCGCCAGAACGTACAGGAACTTTGCCGATGAACGAAATAATACACTTATGTTTTCATAGTGGAAAAACAGAAGAGGAAATGTTACGTTTAGTAAGTTCTCAAGGTGGTCTCTTGGCTCATATTGGTACAAATGATATGCGGTTAATTGTACAAATGATAGATGATGGCAATGAAAAAGCAAAATTAGTAGTTTCGGCTATGGCTTGGAATATAGCTAAATCTATAGTTTCAGAAGCCGCAGTATTATACGGTAAAGTGGATGCTATATTGCTTACAGGAGGTCTGGCATATAGTGATTATTTTATACAGATGTTACGTAAACGAATAGAATTTCTTGCACCAATAGCTATTTTCCCAGGACAAGATGAAATGTTAGCATTGACAGAAAATGCTTTATCTGCTTTGAAAGGCGAATGTTCTATAAAAGAATATTAAGTTATCCTATTTATTATACTTTAGTTACGACAAAAATATTAGTTATTAGTAAATTATGCAATAATTTTAAAATAGTATAATTAATTTTTGATCTAAAAATTAATTATATTAATTTTGCAAATATAATAATTATACAAATCTTTACATATATAATCTTTAGCTAAATATAAATAAATGAAACGAAAAATAATTGGAATAGGTGAGACAATCCTTGATATATTGTTTAGAGGCGATCAACCTATATCAGCTTATCCTGGTGGTTCAACATTTAATGCTATGGTGTCTTTAGGGAGAGTAGGTATAAATACACTATTTATAAGCGAGGTAGGAAACGATCGAGTAGGAGATTATATAAGAAAATTTTTATCTGAGAATGGTGTAAATTCAGAAGGTGTAGCTATATATAGAAATTCAAAGACCCCAATATCTTTAGCTTATTTAAATGATAAAAATGATGCAGAGTATCTTTTTTATCGAGATGCACAAAATGAACAAATTGATTTTATATGTCCAGAGATTAATAAAGATGATATTATATTATTTGGTTCATATTATGCTTTAAATCCTATTGTTCGGCAAAAAGTGGAATATGTTTTAAAGCAAGCACGTTCTAAAGAAGCTATAATATATTATGATATTAATTTTAGACAAGCTCATAAGGATGAAGTAATCAAACTTACACCAAATTTATTAGAAAATTTTGATTATGCAACTATAGTTAGAGGTAGTAGAGAAGACTTCCAAAACCTTTTTAAAAAGGAAAATCCTGATGATATTTATGAGTCAGAAATATCATTTTATAGTAATCATTTTATTTTTACTAATGGTTCTGAACCTATTATTGTACACAGTTTAGATAAGTTTAGGAAAGAATATAAAGTTCAAGATATAGATGTTTTAAGTACAGTTGGGGCTGGAGATAATTTTAATGCAGGATTTATATTTGGATTATTGAAAAATAATATTACAATAGAAGATTTGAATACAGGTCTTACAGAACATCAGTGGGATGATCTTGTAGATTATGCACAGGCATTTTCAATAAATTGCTGTAAAGATATTTTTAATTATATAAGTTGTGATTTTGCACAACAAATAAAACAAAAACATTAATATGGTAAAAATAGTAGAAGACCTATATTATATAGGTGTGAATGATCGAAAAAAAGATAAGTTTGAAGGTCTATGGCCTTTACCACATGGAGTTAGTTATAACTCTTATTTATTAGTTGATGAAAAAATAGTTCTCTTTGATACTGTTGAAATAGAATTCTTTTTACAATTTATAGAAAATATACGAGAAGTAATAGGTGACAGGCAGATAGATTATTTAGTGATTCATCACATGGAACCAGATCATTCAGGTTGTTTATCATTATTAAAAAAATATTATCCCGATATAAAAATCATAGGAAATAAGAAGACTTTTAATATGATGTCTGGTTTTTATGGTGTTAAAGGAAATATAACAGAAGTAAAGAATGGGGAAAAACTTAATATAGGAAGTCATAGCCTGACTTTCTTTATGACCCCTATGCTTCATTGGCCTGAAACCATGATGACATATTGTGAGAGTAAACAAGATAATATTCTTTTTTCTGGCGATGCTTTCGGATGTTTTGGCGCATTAAACGGTGGTATTTTAGATATAGATAGTAATATTGAAAGATGTTGGGATGAAATGATACGTTATTATTCTAACATAATTGGAAAATATGGAACACCTGTAACAAATGCTCTTAAAAAGCTAAATGGGCTTAAAATAGATTATCTGTGTTCTACACATGGACCTGTATGGCATGAGAATGTGAGCAAGGTTGTTAATATGTATGCTAAAATGGGTAGATATGAAACTGAACAGGGTCTTGTTATATGTTATGGAACAATGTATGGAAATACAGAACGAATGGCAGAACAAATAGCGTATTCTGCATCAAAAGCAGGATTAAAAAATATTGTACTATATAATGTTTCAAAAACGCATCATAGTTATATTTTACGCGATATATTTAGATTTAAAGGATTGATAGTTGGTGCACCTACATATAATAATGGTTTATATCAAGAAATGGAAGACTTATTATCAGAAATAGCTAATCGAGATATTAAAAATCATTATATAGCATGGTTTGGCTCATATGCTTGGGCTAGTAAGGCTGTATCAGTGATACAAAAGTGGAATGATGAGAAAATAAAGTTTGAAAAAGTAGGAGAACCAATTGATATGTGTCAGGCATTAACAGATGATATAAAAGAAAAATGTTGTCAATTAGGAAAAGAGATGGCAAATAAATTGTTGTCTATGGAATAACAAATATTATTTTATATAAGGAAAAATATAGAGAATGCTTCAATTTTGAAGCATTCTCTTATTATTTATATTTAGTATAATATACTCGGTTTTATCGGATAAATATATGTAGTATTTTAAGCTTTGATATTATAATTGATGTGTTTTTTTTATTAAAAGTGAGTTTTTTGTGAGTGATAAAATTTGTTTACGTATATCGTTAAGCATAACTTTGCAAAACAATATGTTCAAAACAAATAAATTAAGGTTTTTAATAATTATGTTATTTGAGTTATATTATTAGTCGTATATAGTCGGTCGCATGTGAATGTAGCCGACTTTTTTTTGTGCTATTCTTTTGTAGAAGCTATTATATTTTTTACTTATTTTTACCATTGTGTTTTCGGACATTGCTGATATAGTTAATCCAGAGCAATATTTAATCATGTGTACTCCACTATAGTATAATGATGAATAATAATTTTGTGTATGTTTTTCATAAGGTATAAATAATTTTACAATTTGATTATATTTATTGATAAGGTTTATGTCATCTTTACACAATTTGTGAATATAATCGCTTAAATCATAAAATATAGCTGGTTCATAACCATCTAATACTTGTACATCATCTACATGTGTTCCAATATAATGTTTTCTATTTATTTCATCTAAGATATCAATCATGATATCTGTTTTACTACAGTCTGTTACAGAAATTGTCCCATAGTTATATAAAGTACCATCCACTTCAAAATTAGAATAAAATTGATAAAATTTATCTACTATTTTTTGATAATTGGGGGATATATTAGCTAACTCATTCCATATTTCATGATATGGCATACCGTAGGCCATTATTTCTGTTGCACTGGCTATTAGATAATTAGTCGCAAATCTTAGTTCGTATGCAGTTTCTATATTTGCCATATTACAGTCATCAAAAAGAATATATTGCATTTTCTTTATTTTTGAACTACTTATTCCAAATGCAAGTTCATCAATATTCATTTTTATATCTTGCCCTCCAAAATATTTAAAATCTTTATACTGTTTTTTATTATTAGTTTTTTGATAGTTTGTAATATCCTTTGCATTATATTGTATCCATCCTACTCCGTGTCCACCTATTATCATTGAATATAAAGGAGTTGGTGATACTTGGTAAATAATATTTAGTAAATACCTCATTTTAGAGACTGTATTCATTGCACCATCATCAAATGATTTAAGTAGAACTTCTTTGCACCTTTGTTTTTCATAGTTTATTTTTATTAATTCTGCTTTATTTGAGCTATATGCTATAAATAAAATAACGTTAGTTTCTTTTATACTATTATTTTTTATAATAGCCTCTTTTATGTCCTCAATATTTTTATCGAAGAACGATTTTAAATTTCCAGAAGTTCCAGTCCATGGCATATAAACGATAACAGTTTTATTTTTAGAAATATTTTTATTATCATAGTTTATATTATCGCATTTACAAGATATAAAAGCGATAATTATAGGTATTATATATAAAATAAGATATTTAAATAATAGTTTTCTCTCTTTTGGATATTTATATATCATAGTAAATTATAAATATTGTATATTATAAGTAATCGCAGGAAATGTGTTATTATTGTGTTTAAATAAGTATATTTTTTATTTTAAATTATAGTTAAATAAAGTTTCATATAGATAAAATTAGAATAAAGTTTATAAATTTACGCTTAATATTATACTAATATACTATCAATAAAATATACTTAACTTATAAATAATACTATTATGTTAAAAACTAAGCAACTAATTTTGTTAGCAATAACACTATTACTGGGATTGCATACAAATGGAAAAGTTTACCACGTTAAGAATGGTGGTGGTGGAGATGGAACTACATGGGCAACAGCAATAGGGAGTATTGATGAGGCTATAGATAAGTCCAAAGTAGGTGATGAGATTTGGATAGCTTCAGGAATATATAAACCGACTAAATTACTTAAATCAAATAAAAAGAAATCACGTTCTTTTATAATAAAGGATGGAGTATCATTGTATGGAGGTTTTAAAGGTAATGAAACCTCTAAACAGCAGCGTGAGAGGAAAAAAGATGGTAATCCTTATGACTATTTGAATGAAACAATATTGAGTTCAGATGATGGCGTTGAAGATAAATGGGAAAGAACATTTCAAGATGCTTCAACCTATAGATATGCATGGAAAACAAGGAATGAACAGATTCCTGGTACAGAAAATAATTATTGTCATGTTTTATTTTGTCAAGAAAAGATTTTAAATAAGACGATAATAGATGGTTTAACTTTGAAAGGTGCTAATGCGCAAGAATATAAAGTAAAAGCTGCAGGCGGTGCTCTTTATGCAATAGGTAATATACAGCTAACTACATGTAAAATAGTAGAAAATTCTAGTTGGTTTAAGAATGAATCTACTAAAAGTAGTGATACTAATGGAGGTGCTGTATATATCGATGGAACAGAAGGTGCACTAATAAAAGATTGTTATTTTGCGCGTAATTATGCTCATTCTAGTTATGGAAATGCTAATGGAGGTGCAATTTATGCTAAAGGTACAATAATAGAGAATTGTTATTTTGAGGATTGTGTTGGTCTTGATTTTGGAGGTGCAGTTTATGCTATTGGCGGTAAAATAAATAATTGTGAGTTTACAACATGCTATGGAGCTGCTGGTGGAGCTATATATAGTACAGGTACTATACAAAACAATATTATTTATAATTGTCGTGGCTTAAAAGGTGGCGGAATATATAATGTTGGTAATGCATATAATAATATTGTGTTTAATTGTTATGCAGATTTAAAAGAATTAGGAGATAATTCAGGTGGACTTGGTGGCGGTATATATGTAGCTGATGGAAAAGTAATAGGTGCTTTGGTATTTAATTGTCAATCATTTCGTGGGGGTGGTATAATGTTAGTAAAGGGTAATGTTATTAATTGTACACTTCAAAATAATAAATTACGTGCAGAATCAGATACAGCTAATATAGGATTTGATAATTATGATATTTGTATTAAAAACATAAAAAATACAATATTCTCTTCAAAAGTTAATCCAACTAACTTTAAAAATCCAACTAAGTTTATAGGATTTTCTACTGATAAGAAAAATATATCAGATATGTATAATTCTGATTGGAAATTATCTAAAAATAGCGAATTTATCGATAAAGGAGAGATAATTGATGACCTTCCAATAACTAAAGACCTTGTTGGTAATAAACGTATTGTTGGAAAGTCTATTGATATAGGTGCATACGAGTATTCTGAAGATGTAATTGCAGAAACACCAAGTATTATAATTAATTATGCCGAGCCAAATCAAGAGGTAACAATAGGTACAGGTGGAAGTAAAGGTTTTGTTTATAAAATAGACAATGGAAGTGGTAATTTGCAAGAGTATAATTCTGCAAAAATGATCACAACATCACTTGTAGGTAAAACCCTTAAAATCTATGGAGATAAAGTTTTACTTTTAATAGCAAGACAGCAGGGTATAGAATCTATAGATATAAGTCGAGCTTTAGATTTAAGTCGCATACAGATAGATGGTAATAATTTAAAAACTTTAGATATTTCTAATAATAAATATTTGACAGGGGTATATTGTGCTGATAATGAAATATCCGAATTAAATATTGAAAATAATCGATTTCTTCGGGTTATTGACTGTCATAATAATAATATAAAAGGTACTTTAGATTGTTCTATACAGAATAAATTATCTAAGATAGATTGTGCAGACAATTATATAGAAAAACTTTTGTTACCTCATCATGAGAATCTTGTTACTGTAGATTGTTCAAGAAATAATCTTTCAGAGCTTGATCTACATGGGCTTACCAAGTTAAACGAGTTAAGTTGTTCTGAGAATAATATTAAATCTCTTGATTTTCAAGATTTGGTTTCAGTAGCAGAATTATATGCTTTTAAAAACAAAATAGATAAAGTAGATATTAGTAAAATGGTTAAGTTGCGTTCTATTAATCTTGCAAATAATTATTTGACTGACATAGATCTTAGTAAGAATACAGAACTTGAAGGTCTATATCTTTACGATAACCAATTAGCAAATATTGATATTACAAATTCTAAAGCATTACGTTATCTTAATATATACAATAATAAAATATCTAATTTAAATACTAAAGAAAATACGTTATTATCATTATTTATTGCAAATAAAAACAATATATCCGAAATAGATTTATCTAATAATACAAATATAGTTCAATTACAGTTAGGTTCGAATAAGCTTAAATCAATCGATGTAACGAAATTGAAAAATTTGTATTGGTTAAAAGTTGATGAAAACAATATAAACACTATTGATATTTCAAATAATACTTATTTAACTTGGCTTGAATGTGGAAAAAATAACCTTACAAATCTAAGTTTAAGTAATAATAAAAATTTGCAGCGTATAGAGGCAAATGATAATAAACTCTCAAAATTAGACCTTACTAATAATAAACTAGTACAAGGTATTATGCTTCAAGGGAATATTATGAAGCAATCTGATATTGAAAATTTAATAACTCAACTTGGTGATGTAAGAAAGGTTGTTGTAAATAGTAATAATGAAACTTGGATTAAGCAATTGAATGTTAGTAAAATGGAAGGTATATCTCAAACTTATATAGATAAAGCCAAGTCTCTTGGCTGGATTGTTACTGCTGAAATTGCGGATTATATACAAGATGTAAAAAATAATCAAACTATTAATAATCGATTAAATCGAATATATTATACAATTGACGGTAAGTATTTAGGACCAATAGAATCCAAAATATCTGGTGCTTATATAATGCGATTGACAGATGGCACTAAGACAGTTAAGGTAGAAAAACTATTTGTTAAGTAAAATATAGAAATAAAATTATATATTTAAAGTTGTAGTTATTAAATAAATGGCTTAACTTTGCATTTAAGTAGCTGTTTAGTATTTGCTTTTGCAAATACTAAATAGCTTTAATTAATTATATTGGATGAAAGAATTCTTCAAACTATTATGGCGTTTTATACCGAGTTATAAACGTAATTTGTGGCTGTCAATATTATTTACGATCTTATCAGCAATATTGAATATATTTTCTTTTGCCGCAATTATCCCAATATTAAATATACTTTTTGGCATATCACATAATCGTGTAAAAACACTTCTGCCATTTCCAGAATCATTTAAAGAAATACCAAATGTTATTAGTAATAATGCAAATTACTATATTCAATTGATTATTGACAAATTTGGGCCAACAACATCATTATTACTTATTGGACTATTTCTCGTTTTTATGACTTTTTTGAAAACAGGAGCTTATTTTTTATCTTCTACAACAATAGTTCCTTTTCGTACAGGAGTTGTACGCGATTTGCGTAATCAGATGTATCGTAAAATTACTTCATTATCTTTAGGCTATTTTTCTGAGGAGCGTAAAGGAGATATAATGGCACGTATGAGTGGAGATGTACAGGAAATAGAATATTCTATTATGGCATCGTTAGACATGCTATTTAAAAATCCAATAATTGTTCTTTTTTATTTTATGACCTTATTGGTAATATCATGGGAACTTACTCTGTTTACTATATTATTTGTTCCTATATTTGGCTGGTTTATGGGGACAGTTGGTCGAAAGCTAAAGCGTAATAGTATTAAGGCACAAAATATATGGAGCGAGACACTTAGCCAAGTGGAAGAGACACTTAGTGGACTTCGTATAATTAAAGCCTTTTGTGCAGAAGATAAAATGAATACACGCTTTGATAAAATAAATACAGAATATAGAGATACTATTTTGAAAGTTAATGTTCGTCAACTATTAGCTCATCCTATGAGTGAGTTTCTTGGAACATTAATGATAGTGATAGTTTTATGGTTTGGAGGAACATTAGTATTAAATAAGCAAACAATAAGTGGTCCAACATTTATATATTATCTCGTTATACTTTATAGTATTATCAATCCATTAAAGGAATTATCAAGAGCAAGTTATAGTATAATGAAAGGCGTTGCTTCAATGGAGCGTGTAGATAAAATATTATCAGCTGAAATAGATATAAAAGATAAATTAGATCCTATTCATATTAGTAGTTTTGAACATCAAATAGAGTTTAGAAATGTATCTTTTCGTTATAAAGACCAATGGATTTTACGAAATATTAATTTGATAATACCAAAAGGTAAGACAATTGCAATAGTAGGACAGAGTGGTAGTGGAAAATCAACTTTAGTAGATTTAATACCACGTTATTATGATGTTCAAGAAGGCAACGTTCTTATAGATGGTATAAACGTTAAAGATGTAGGAATACATGATTTGCGCCAGCTTATTGGTAATGTTAATCAAGAAGCTATATTATTTAATGATACTTTTTATAATAATATAACTTTTGGAGTAGAAAGAGCAACTCAAGAGGAAGTAATTAAGGCAATGAAAATAGCTAATGCTTATGATTTTGTTATGTCTTCTGAAAAGGGTATAAATACTAATATAGGCGATAGAGGTAGCCGATTGAGTGGAGGTCAACGGCAACGTATTTCGATAGCACGTGCAATATTAAAGAATCCTCCTATATTAATACTTGATGAGGCCACAAGTGCTTTAGATACAGAAAGTGAAAGATTAGTGCAAGATGCTTTAGAACACCTAATGAGTAGCAGAACTACAGTTGCTATAGCTCATCGTTTATCTACAATTAAACACGCCGATGAAATATGTGTATTACATGAAGGAACTATAGTGGAAAAAGGTTCTCATGATGAGTTACTATTAAAAAATGGTCTGTATAAAAAGTTACATGATATGCAGGAGGTATAGAAAATATTATGAATAATTTTTATTTTATAAAAGCAAAAAAATATTTAGCGCCTTTTATTTCTTTAGTATCTAATATATTTATTGCATTGTGTTTGTATACAATAGCCAGGATAGTATTTTTTTTCGAAAACTATAAATATTTTTCTAAGGATATATCCTTTAATCATTTAGTAGAAATATTTTCTGGGGGATATATGTTTGATAGTTCTGCAGTTGCTTATACAAATTTTTTGTATATTTTTTTAATGATATTTCCTTTATGGTTAAAAGAATGTAAATGGTATCATAAGCTATGTAAATGGTTATTTGTGCTAGTTAATTCTTTAGCTTTTATTATAAATTTATGTGATGCAGTATATTTTCCTTATACCTTACGAAGAACAACCACAACGGTTTTTGATGAGTTTAGAAACGAAAATAATTTGTTTGATGTTTTTTTTACACAATTATTTGCTCATTGGTATTTATTGATACTTACTATAGTAGTTATTTATATTGTATGGAAACTATACTTAGAACCTAACATTTCTTATTCCTATTTTAAGACGAAACGACAGCGAATAATATTTTCATTATTTCAAATATTTATTTTAGTGTTTATCACACCAATATGTATTGGCGCTTGCAGAGGAGGATTAGGTACAGGTGTGAGACCTATTAGTATTAATAATGCTAATCAATATGTAAATTATCCAACAGAATGTGCTTTAGTTCTTAATACACCTTTTTCTTTGATACGTACTATTGGAAAAAATGTTTTTGAGATTCCAAATTATTATCCAAATATTCAAGCGTCAGGTAAAGTATTTTCACCAATACATAAGCTGTCTCCTAATCATCCTTTTAATAAGAAAAATATTGTAATACTTATAGTTGAAAGTTTTGGCCGAGAATATATTGGAGCATTTAATAAGACACTTGAAGGTGGAAAATATAAAGGATATACTCCTAATGTAGATAAGCTTATATCTAAGAGTATGGTTTTTAAGTATTCTTTTTGCAATGGTCGAAAAAGTATTGATGGCATGCCATCAGTGTTGTGTGGAATCCCTATGTTTAAAGAACCTTTTGTTCTTACCTCTGCATCAATGAACAATTATACAAGTTTAGCAGGATTATTGGCAAATGAGGGATATGAAACTTCTTTCTTTCATGGAGCAAATAGGGGTAGTATGGGATTTTTAGCTTTTGCAAAAAAAATTGGCTTCCAGCATTATTATGGTAGACAAGACTATGTTGCTGATAAACGATTTGGGGGTGAAAATGATTTTGATGGACATTGGGGAATATGGGATGAACCGTTTTTACAATATTGGGCTGCAAAGATAGATGATATGAAAGAGCCTTTTATGACCACATGTTTTACAGTTTCCAGCCATACACCTTTTGTTATACCAGATAAATATAAAAATGTTTATCCAGAAGAAGAATTACCTATACATAAGTGCATCCGTTATACCGATATGGCTATAGGAAAATTTTTTGATACAGTTAAGCGTAAACCTTGGTATAAAAATACAATATTTGTAATACTTAGTGATCATACAAATCAAAGTAATCATTTAGAGTATCAAAGTGATATAGGTGGATTTTGTTCTCCTTTTATTTTGTTTGATCCAAGTGGCGAAATAAAACCTGGACAGCGTGAAGCTATAGCTCAACAGATAGATATTCTCCCTACATTAATGAGTATATTAGGATATGATAAACCATTTTTATCTTTTGGATGTGATTTAATGACTACACCTAAGACAAAAACATTTGCGGTTAATTATCTTAATGGAGTATATCAGTATTGCAAGTATGGCTATGTTTTGCAGTTTGATGGTGTTAAAACTAAGGCTATCTATTCTTTAAATGACAAATTAATGAAACATAATTTGATAGGTAAAGTTAGTTTGCAGTTAAAAATGGAAAGAGAGCTAAAAGCACTTATACAGCAATATATGTATAGGATGGTGAAAGATAAACTTATGGCAAATTAACTTATGAGACGAATTGTAGATAAAATACTATACTGTTTACTTTATGAGATTTTATTTTTGATAGCACTATTACCATTTAGAGTGCTATATCTTTTTTCTGATTTATTGTATTTTTTAGTAGCCCATATAATACGTTATCGCCGTAAGGTTGTTTTTAAAAACCTTTCAACAAGTTTTCCTGAAAAAAGTAAAGAAGATGTTATAATAATACAGAAACGTTTTTATCATTGGTTTTGTGATTATATAGTTGAGACTATAAAACTTATGACAATGACAGAAAGACAGTTGCGTAAACGAATGCGATTCGAAGGGATGGAAGAATTTAATAAAGTTTTAGATAGTGGTCAGTCTTGTGCTCTTTATTTAGGTCATTATTGCAATTGGGAATGGATTAGCTCTGTTCCTCTTTGGTTACCAAATGGGGTTCAAAGTTGTCAGTTATATCATCCTTTAGAAAATAAAATTTTTAATAAGTTATTTAAATCACTTAGAGAACGTCAAAATTCGTTATGTATTCCTATGAAGCTATCGCTTCGTTGTATATTGGAGTTTAAAAAATCCAATAAGTCTATCGCAGTAGGATATATTGCAGATCAAGCCCCTATGTGGAATAATATACATCATTGGCTTAATTTCTTACATCATGACACTCCTGTATTTACTGGTGCAGAACGTATAATAAAACATACTAATCAAATATGCTTTTACGGAGATATGCGCAGAATAAAGCGTGGGTATTATGTTTGTAAGATGATACCAATGACTTATATTTCAAGTAAAGATACAAATTGGGAACTAACAGATAAATATTATAAACTTTTAGAGAAAACTATTAAACGGCAACCTGAACTTTGGCTTTGGAGTCATAACAGGTGGAAGCGTACAAGAAAAGAATATAACCGACTTATGTCATCGGGTCTATACCCAAATAAAATTAAATGAAAATGAGAGATATTTCTAACAGGCCGATTATAGGATTTGATGCAAAACGTATAGTTAATAATAATACAGGACTTGGTAATTATGGCAGAACGCTTATTAATTCGCTATCTTTAGCTAATTCTAAATTCAAATTTAATCTTTATTCACCAGATAAAGGAAAAGATATATTGAGGGAACAAGTAGCAAATGTGCCAAACATAGAATTTTGTTACCCTACACATACCTATTTGCGAATACAAAAAGATTGGTGGAGACAGCGTGGCATAGTTAAGAGATTACTAAAAGATAATGTTACGCTTTATCATGGATTATCAGGTGAATTACCACAAGGTATAAAGAAGCATGGTATTAAGTCAGTTGTTACTATACATGACCTTATTTTTTTACGTCATCCTGAATATTACACACCCATAGATACTTATATTTATAAACGTAAATTTCTTTCTACTTGTAAAGAGGCAGATTTAATAATAGCTATTAGTGAGTGCACCAAGAAAGATATATTAAGTTTTTCTGATTATCCTGAAGATAAAATTAAAGTTATTTATCAAAGTTGTGGATTGAAATTCAAAGAAACAGTTGATTTCTATAAAAAAGATTTATTAAAACGTAAATATAATTTACCCAATCGATTTATTCTTTATGTAGGTTCAATAGAAGAACGCAAAAATTTACTTTTACCAGTTAAAGCTTTAGAATATTTACCACAAGATATTTCACTTGTGGCTGTTGGAAAACAGACTACATATACTTTAAAAGTAGAAAAATACATAAAATCAAAGAATCTTACTAACAGAGTAAAATTTCTTTATAACATTACCACCGAAGAGTTACCAGCTATATATCAGCAAGCCGAATGCTTTGTTTATCCTTCTCGATACGAAGGATTTGGAATACCAATTGTTGAGGCTATACAAAGTGGACTCCCTGTAGTAGCATGTAAAGGTTCTTGTTTAGAGGAGGCGGGTGGTGAAAGCTGCTTATATGTAGATCCTGATGATGTAATATCTATGGCAAATGCTATTAGTTCTCTACTTATTGGAAGCGAAAACCGTAATGAATGTATTGAAAATAGTAAAAAATACATTAAGCGATTTGAAAATAATGATGTTGCACACCAAGTACTCGAAGTTTATGATAAAATATTATCCATCACTACTCGTTTATGAAAGGTATTAAGATAACAATAATCACCGTATGCTATAACTCTAAAGATTTATTATCATTAACTTTAAATAGTGTAGCATTGCAAGATTATGATGATTTAGAGTATATAATTATAGATGGCAAATCTACAGATGGTACGCTTGAATTAATAGAATCGTATGGAAATAAAGTAAGTAGATGCTTGTCAGAGCGCGATAAAGGTATTTATGATGCAATGAATAAGGGAGTATCACTTAGCACAGGCGATTGGTTATTATTTTTAAATGCTGGAGATAGATTTGCTTCTAATGATGTGTTAGAACGTATTTTTTCACATAATATTACAGGTGATGTTATTTATGGCGATGTTATAAAAGATGGTAAAATTAAGAAAGCAGAATTACCACATAATTCGCATAGGATGTTCTTTTGTCATCAAAGTTGTTTAGTACGTAGACAGCTATTATTAAAATATCCTTTTGATATAGAATATAAACTGTCTGCTGATTTTAAATTTATAAAGACTTTATATAATATAGGAATGAAATTTATAAAGTTAGATTTTCCTATATCTATATTTGATACAACTGGAATATCTAACAGTAAACGTTCTGTCGGGCTATGGGATAATATTAAAGTTATTCATGAAGTAGATAATCTATATAATCAAATTAGGTTATTACCACGATTATTTTTTGTTTTTTTATTATGTAAATTACGTGGTAAATGACAAATGATTAGATAAAGTATATAGAAAATGAAGATAGTACATATTAGTACCGCTGATACAGGAGGAGCAGGGCTTTGTGCATATCGTATATGTAAAGCTCAACGTTCTTTAGGAGTTGATGCTCATCTTATAGTGTTACATAAGCGTCATAAAGATACATTTATACATCAAGTTGGAACAATCCCTTATTTTTTACACAGTACTATGCGAAAAATAAAGAACTTGTTTAATATATCAGACGATACTAATATTTGTAGGGTTTTGGCAAAGCAACATCATTGTACTTATACGCTTCCTATATCACCAATAAATCTATCTAATAATAAGCTTTTAAAAGAAGCTGATATAATACATCTTCATTGGGTAGGTGATTTTTTAGATTATCCAACATTCTTTTCTGCTTTTAATTTAAAGAATATAGTATTTACGCTTCATGACCAAAGTATGTTGTTTGGTATATCTAGCATATTAGAGCAAAGGATAGAACAAAATGAGTTAGAAAAAAAATATTATGAGCTTAAACTATCATATATTAAGCGACTTGCCCATTTAGGAGTTGTTTTTTTATCTAAAGATATATACAAAGAATATCATAATTATGAAATGATAACCCACGCAAATAAAACTATAATTAATAATTTGGTTGATAGTACTTTGTTTAAGATATATTCCCGTGAAGAGGCAAGAACTAACTTAGGACTTAATATTGAAGGAAAATTAATAGCTTTTTGTGCCTATTGTATCGATGATGAACTAAAAGGGTTGCAATCTCTTTCCGATGCCTTAATGCAAATCGATTCATCTTATCGTATTTTAGCCATTGGTAAGAAACGAGGTAAAAGGTCCTGGTCTAATGTAATAGAAATAGGATTTTATTCAGACCCTTTAGAAATTTCTCTAATATTATCAGCTGCAGATTTGTTTTGTCATCCAAGTAGGCGAGAAAACTTTGCTCAAGCTCCAATGGAATCATTATCATGCGGGACGCCTGTGGTTATGACTCCTTGTAGTGGAGCAGCAGAATTAATTACACCCAATAATGGTATTATATGCAATGATTTTTCTATCGATGCTTTAGTAGCTGCAATCACTTCTGCGCTCTCAATTAACTATAATCGTGATGCTATACGACAAGATATTATTAACCGTTTTTCTCCTGAATGTATAGCAAAAAAATATCTAAGTTTTTATTCTAATATTTTGGATAGATAAGAATTATCTCTTTACTCAATAGTTTCGCCTATAAGTGTAGCAGAGCTCGAGTTAGTAATTCTTACCTTTACAGTTTGACCTATATGGAGTTTCCCTCTTGGTATAATCACAGCCTTATTCTGTTCTGTCCTTCCCATAAGTTTATCGTGGCTACGTTTACTAAATCTTTCTATTAATATTTCAAACTCTTTACCTTCATCTGCTTTATTACTTTTTGCAGACATTTCTATTTGTAAAGCTATAAGTTCATTTAGTCGACGTATCTTTTCTTCTTCACTAACATTATCAGGCAAATGTTTTGCAGCATAAGTACCAGGCCGTTCAGAATATTTAAACATAAAGGCAGAATCAAAGCCAACTTCCTTAACCAATGATAATGTTAACGCCTGATCTTCTAAAGTTTCATTATGGTAACCCACAAATATATCCGTTGTGAGTCCACAGTTTGGAATGATTCTCCTTATAGCCTCAACTTTTTTCAAATAGTCTTCACGTGTGTACTTCCTATTCATGAGTTTTAGTATTTTGTTACTACCACTTTGTGCAGGAAAATGTATGTGTTTACAAAGGTTAGGTTCTTCTGCTACCGCATATAAAATATCCTCTGTCATATCTTCTGGGTTTGAAGTTGAGAAACGTACACGCATATCGGGCACACTTTGAGCAACTTTTCTAAGTAGTTCAGCAAATGAAACACCATCTTTTGGGCGTTTACCATTAGGAAGTAGACCATAAGAATTAACGTTCTGACCTAACAATGTAACTTCTTTAAATTTTTTATCATGTAAGTCTTTTACTTCACGTAAAATACTCTCTACATCTCTTGATCTTTCACGACCACGAGTGAAAGGAACTATACAGTAGTGACAGAAATTGTTGCATCCTCGCATAATACTAACAAATCCAGACACCCAATTACCACCAATTCGTTGTGGTACGATATCTTTATATGTTTCTGTTGTAGATAAATCTACATCCATTGCGTTATGTCCATTTTCACAACGTGCAGTCATTTCTGGAAGATTGAGATAAGAGTCAGGTCCACACACTAAGTTAGCATGATGATTTTCAATAAGGTCTTTTCTTACTCTCTCTGCCATACATCCAAGAACGCCTAATATAAGTTTACGGCCCTTTTTCTTTTGGTAGTGTAGAGTTTCTAACCTATTATATATTTTGTTTTCTGCATTTTCTCTTATAGAACAAGTATTAATAAATATAGCATCTGCATCATCTTCATTTTTACATAGATCATATCCTGCCATTTTCATTACTGATGCAACAACCTCTGAGTCAGCTACATTCATTTGGCAACCATACGTTTCAATAAAGAGTTTTTTCATTAGTTAGATATTTATTTGAGTAGTTTTGTGGATATATTATAGTTTAATGTTTTCTTTTTTTATTTCTACTGTCTGCATCGTTACATCTTATTTTTCGTCTTTTATAAGATAAACCATTCAGGGCGTTTGCAACTTTCTTTGCATCACTTTCTGGAACTTCTATATAGCTTTGTTTGGCAAGTAGGTCTATGTGTCCAATTTCTTGACGTCCTTTGATATTTTTATTTATTAGTTGCATAATTTCACCAGGATAAAACCCATCATCTTTACCAAGGTTTATAAATAGTCGCTTGAATCCTAATTCACATTTTCTATTACCACGTTTTCCTCCCTTTCTGTTGTTAGTATTTTCTTTACGCTCTTTCCCTAAACTTGGTTTTTCTATTATTGGCGCATTTTTGTAATAGTCAAGAAATCTACCGAAAGTAGAAGTAATAATTTTTTTTATTATTATGTCTTTATCAATAAACTCAAATTGTCTATTTATTTCGGAAACATATGGGGCAATTTTAGCTTCATCAACATCTGTTTTAAGGATTTTATCCATAGCTTTGAACAGTTGTTTTTTGCATATTTCTTCAGCTGAAGGAAGTGTACCATCAATAAACTTTTTTCCAATAGCTTTCTCAATATTCTTAACTTTAAATTTCTCTTTTGTGTGAATTATAGATATTGATGTTCCTTTTTTCCCAGCTCTTCCAGTTCTTCCTGATCGATGGGTGTAGTTTTCTATATCTTCAGGTAGTCCATAGTTTATAACGTGTGTAAGGTCATCTACATCAAGTCCACGTGCTGCAACATCTGTTGCTATAAGAAGTTGTGTTAGGTGTGAACGAAACTTTTGCATCGTAAGGTCTCTTTGTTGCTGTGATAGATCTCCATGTAAAGCTTCTGCATTATACCCATCTTTTATTAATTTATCTGCTATTTCTTGTGTCTCAAGTTTTGTACGGCAAAATATTATCCCAAATATTTTTGGATAATAATCAACTAATCGTTTTAGTGCAAGATATTTATCTTTTGCATGTACAACATAATATATGTGGTTAACGTTCTCAGCTCCTTCATTACGTGTGCCTACAACAATTTCTTTGTAATTGTTAAGATACCTTTTGGCTACCATCTCTATTTCCCTACTCATTGTAGCAGAAAAGAGTAAAGTATTTCTATCTTCGGGAATATTGGAAAGTATTTCTGTTATACTGTCTTGAAATCCCATATTGAGCATCTCATCCGACTCATCAAACACTACATTTTTAACTGTATTAAGTTTTGCTTTTCCACGCTTCATTAAGTCTATCAACCTTCCCGGTGTAGCTACTATTATTTGTGCTCCGTGTCTTAATTGTTTAATTTGATTTTCAATTGATGCACCTCCATATACGGCAGCTATATGTATATGAGGAATATATTTGGCAAAGTCGTTTAAGTCGTCTGCTATTTGCAAACAAAGCTCTCTTGTTGGACTGAGAACAATAGCTTGAGTATTTTTATTGTGTATATCTATTTTTTGTAATAGTGGTATACCGAAAGCTGCAGTTTTACCTGTTCCTGTTTGTGCAAGAGCGATAATGTCATTTTTATTTCCTAACAAATAAGGTATTACCTTTTCTTGTACTGGCATCGGATTTTCAAATCCAAGTTCGCTAATGGCCTTGCGAATCTCTTCGCTTACGCCTAATTCTTCAAATGTTTTCAAATTTTTTATTTGTTTGTTTTATAATACTTATATATATAATATTATTAGGATATGAATACCATTAATATACACTAATATACAACCCAACATTAAAGATAAAAGCTGTATTACTTCATATTAATTAAATACAGCACACTTAACTATGGTAATAAATATCCTTTTATGCCTGCAAAGATACATCTTTATAAGCATATAGGCAAAGAAATAAATAAAATAGCTACAAGTAGATAATAACTTGTTATTTTTTTTAGTGTGTTGTGACAAAAATAAATATTATTGCCACAACACACTATTTATATTGATGATAAAACTAATTTTAAACAAAATACTTATTTGTAGTATTCTTCAGCTGGTATACCATTTACAGGGTCTACATTTTGATTGCGCGGCGCATGCTTGGCATTCTCTTTTAACTTCCAGTCTGCTATACAGCGGATAGCCATTTTATTATTTTCTTTTCCTGAATCAGCCTGTCGGTAAAAGCCATTAGTGTCAACAATACGTATAAAGGCTGTCAACGAGCCTGCTACCTCATTGGGATCTTCATCTTTATCTCTTGCATATCTACGAGTTCTTGAAGCGTATGTTATACCTTTATGGTGTCCTTTAAATAGTGTACCATCTCGATTGAAGATACGAACAACATCCAAGCTGTTATTTTGATTCCAAAACTCTTCGGTTGCCACTTCGTTTATAGAAATAGGAAGGTTGCCTAACCATCGTGCAGTAATAGAAACTCTTGCGCCTCTTTCGTCGTTATTTCTATCTTCTGTATGGATAATGTAACGATACGCACAGCAATAGCGATTACCTACAGGATTTGCATTCTCATCAAGTGTACCATCGTCTTTCTGCCACTTGTGTTTAAACCGAATTGCATAAAACACCTTCTTTGTTTTTGATTGACCGCTGATAGGATGATCTACTATTTTATAAATAGAATTAAACAGTACTGCATCTTTTTTTTCATCTCCTAAACGTAAATATTCAGAGAAGTTACCATTTAAATTGAGTTCCGAAGACTGACCTGAAGGCATCTTCTTGTCTGTAGAGGAAACGTATCCATAACTTTCAAGTGTGCGAGTATCCTCATAAGGTTGCCAATCAGCATAAAAACGCTTATTAATATAAGGAAATGCAGCCGTTAGATCTGTTGATCCTGGGATGTGGTAATCTTTAGGCAAAAGGTCTTTTTTATGTTGACACAAGGTAGCTAAGGATATTTTGTTAGGGTCTCCATTAACCTGTTGCTTAAAGTTACCGTCTCCTTTGTCAGGTGTGACATTGCCTGTGAATAGTCCGGGATTGTCTACCTTTATATTTGTTTTTGCCATTCGTGATAAAGGTACGCGCCATTTATAACGACTGTCGCCAGGACGCATTACTTTAAGGTTAACATCTATTACTTTACCATTATATTTTACTTCCCAATCTCTTTCATCTATTTCTTTACCTTCACTTGTTACAGTCTTGCCAACAATAAATTCTTCTTTTACTTTATTATCTTTTCCTAACCAGCCCAGCATAAAACCACCTTGTGCAGAAGTAATTGAAGTGTAGTTATTTAAATTATTTTTAAATTCATGATTCTGATTTTTACGTTTATAACCATCCTTACCATTAAAGTCTCCTTTCCAAGTGTAAAAATCTGTTACGATACCACCATTAATGGGCATACCCCACACATAAAACTCATCATATTCAGTGCCTTTATTGTTACTGCCTGTATGTGTATAGCGATAACGATATTCCCAACTACGAATGGATAAAAATGTTTTATTAGCCCCAAGTGCGGCACTATTTGTTTGTTTTCTGCGCCAATCGTCTAATTGATTTTCGTCGCTTTTAAAGTTCCATATCCAAAAATCTTTAGGATTTGTATTGTGAGAAATCTTAACATCGTGTTTCTGACGTGGGTCATAAATTTCATCTTCACGCGATATTTCACTTATCAGTTTGTCTCTAAAAGAGAAGTATCCATTAGCTGATAATGCTGTGCTGGCAAAGGTATACTTATGCTCTGCTGCAGATATAATATCTTCATTACGTTTTATTTTTACCTTGAACACCACGCCTTGTGGCTCGAATACCATACCTTTGAAAGATATTTTATTTTTTTCATTCACTTTTACTTTTACCCAATTTGCAACAAAAGGCACATTGAACTTTTTATTGCCATTATTAGCAGGTTCTCCCATAACATTACCTTCAGGGTAGCCAAAGGCTATGCGATCATTATCTTCAGGTGTACCACCAACAACACCACAAATATACCAATCACCATCGCTGATGTTACCACCGTTGTTATTGATCCAGTGTATTTCTGTTTCAGGGATGTTAGTACTAAGTTTATAGCCTGTTTCGCTACTTTGTTTGTGTTTCCATTTTATGGTAAGATGCCCTATCAGTCTGTCACTATTTATGTGCTCATTAGCATCTGCCTTAATGATATATGCATCTGTTTGGAAATCGTTATCTTGAGTTAGTTTAAACATGTTGTTCATAGTAACTGATGCACGAGTTTTTGTTTCACTTTGTGGCAACATAACGCTTGCAGTAGCATCTGTAATACTAATAGTTGTGGTCCTAATCCCCGTCTTCTTGCTATTGTGTTCTGATCCGCTTAGCTCTTCAAATGGCTTATCAGCACATGCAGTGAATAAAAATATTACTGCTGAGACATAGCATATATTTAAAAGGATTTTTCTATAATTAATCATCATTTTTGTTTTACCAATTTTCATATTCACTATAATCTATTTCGTTTCCATTATCGTCTTTTTTTGTGTCTGGTTCAATGGTCGCCGTTCCAAAGTTGTTTATAGCTCCATTCTTTGGTGAAAGCTCTAATAAGTTTGTTGTTTCTGTTTGTATCACATTTATATGGGGTGATACATACTTCCTCTTTTTCATAATTATAAGTTTTTGTTTCTTTATATATGTTAAAAATATTTTAGTGCATTTTACTACTGACCCCATTTTACTCTCAAACTTAAATAAATATTGTATGCCTATGCTTCTTCTCAAAGTATAGGCATACAATAGTTTTCTGTGTAGTAATGGACACGACACAGAAGAATATAAATAAGTATTTAATTTATTAAATAGTGTTAATGAACGGGGGTAGGATGCTGCATTTATTCTCCTTATTCAAATGGAATAACGGGTATGAAAATAGTATTAATTTATTTGTAAAAAAACTATTTTTACTGTGGTATGTCCAAACTTCAGATGCCACAACTTTTTACTTACTTATAATAAACTAAAAAAATATTTATTTTTACTTGATTATATTAAATCGCCTACAAAATTATATAATTTATCTATCAAATAAAAATTATTAAGAATTATTTTGCAAAAAAAATAATTCTTTACATATCTTTTTTTTTTACTTTATAAGTTATATAGCAGTTTAACAGTATCTTTATTTCCTATAGTTTTCCAAACAAATTACTTGTTTTTTATGTTAATTAATGCTTTTTCCTCTGATTCCATTGATTATATTTAATGTTTCAAATTTATAATCAGTTAACATTAAAAAATATTATATTGATATAATATATATATAATTTGTAAATAAAAAATACTTAAAAAACAAGGATAAAAATTGTTTATAGCAAATCTCTGTAACGTTCCTTATAGAAATGTCTCAGCGTTTCTATAAGGAACGTTGAGACGTTTTACTAACAACCGTAACTGCGTTTGTTAGTAAACTTTTATTGCACTTATTAAATATTTTCTAAGGCTTTGCTTTTCAAATGTTTACAAACAATGAACTTTTAATGGAAACAGATGTTTAAAATAGATAATTCACCTCTTACTATAGTTTCTAAATAGAGGTATTTTTAAATTTATTTTTGTATATATTTTTTACCATTAAAAAAGGATATATAATTAAATTATCCAATAAAACCTTAAATGGTCAGCTGTGTCAATGTTTCATTCATGATAATATTATTATCTTTGTACTTCTTTTTATTAAATAAAGAACTTAATTACAAACAAAAATTATAATAAAAAAAATGAATAAGAACAGACTTTTAACGTTAGTATTACTAACATTTATCTCTATTCTATCTATCACAGCAAAAATAGTTTCGCAAGCCGAAGCTCTAAAGATAGCACAAAAATATGTTAGAACTGTTGTCCCTTTAAAATCTTTACCAAATAATTCACGTTTTACCCAAGTCTCTAAGCCTTATTATATATATAATGACAGATGGGGTAAAGGTTTTGTTATTGTTTCAGGTAATGATGCAATGGGTGAAATATTAGGCTATTCTCATACAGGAACTTTGGATACATTAACTGCTTCACCAGAACTTCGTTTTTTACTTAGTCAATATGCAGAAAGTTATAATCTATTAAAGGCTAATAAGAGTATAGTTAAACCTATTTATAAAAAAAATAACCGTGCTGTAGTTCCCCCATTGTTAAAATCTACTTGGAATCAAACTTATCCATATAATTATAAAACAGGATATGAATATACAGGTTGTGTAGCTACGGCTATGGCACAGATAATGTATTATCATAAATGGCCTAATAACGGAAAGGGAAATAATTCATATATTGTTAACAATGATGGAAAGCGTATTAGTATTGATTTTAGTAAATCTACATATAAGTGGAACTTAATGTTACCTTCTTATAGCGATAATAATTATAGCAGTGAAAATAGAGATGCTGTAGCTTATTTGATGCGAGATGTAGGTGCATCTATGAATATGCAATATACACCTAATGCAAGTAGTACAAGTAGTGCAATAGCAGCTAAAGCATTGACAAAGTATTTTGATTATTCTACATCACTAATAAATAAAAGTGATGAAGGTACTGCACAATTTATGGAAATAATCCGCAAGGAATTAGAAAATGGATTCCCTGTTTACATTTCTGGTTTTACACGTGGGTTATCTGGTCATGCATGGGTAACAGATGGCGTTGATGAAAATGATTTCTTTCACATGAATTTTGGTTGGGGAGGACAGGCTGATGGATACTTTTCTCTTTCATCCATAAATTTGTCTAATACAGGGAATGAATTTTCTGGACGTCCTCTTAATTTTAGCTCTCGATTACATATAATTATAGTTCATCCAAATAAGCCCAATACAAAGCCTATTGATGAGAGCCTTGTTGAAAATGCTCCAAACATAGCTTTCAATATAAGTGGAAATATGAGGATAATAGGCAATAAACCTTCTAAGGTAGAAGATGAAGTGGAGGTGGCATATTCTAATTTTACTAATATTAGTTCTACATCCTTTGCAGGTGATATAGGGACTGGAATATATTCAGAAGAGGGAAAGCTTTTAAAAATTTTCCCTTCCAAATATCATGACAATGGAGGATACATTTATGAACGTTTCAAGTTAAATGAGCATAAAATGCCTTCAGGCGGACTTTTAGAAGACGAACAAATATTTAAAATAGATTTTTCTAAATTATCAAATGGTAATTATTTTATCTATCCTATATGTGCACGAATAAACGATGATAACAAATACGATTCATGGTGTAAAATGAAACGAGCACCACGTATAGGGTTTGAAATAAATGATAAGAAAGTAAGAATTTTTGAATTGCCTGATAACGAAAAACCTTTTCAGTTGCAAGAACATCCCTTTGTAGAATCACCAATTGTAGGGGCTAAAACGAATTTAAGACTTGTCATTCGTCAACTTGTAGGTCTATCCTATGATGGATATATAAAGGTTTCGTTTATTGATGAGGCTGGAGATATAGCGCAAGTTATTAAGTCAAAATCTGTTATTTCTTTTGAGCAATTTGCAGAAAAAAGATTTAGGATTCCGATATTATTAGACAAAGATTTAAAACCAGGACGCTACAAATTAAAAATAGAAATAGAGGATGATAGAGATCCTACACATTCTACCGAAGTAATAAAAGTTTATGGTAAAGAAGACTCTTATATAGATATAAAAGGCAGTACCCCTAATACTAAGATATTTAAAAAGATATTGGGATTTGTTACTGACAATTCTGGAAGTAGTATTCAATCAACAGATATAGATATTGTTAGGAACTCATTAATAAAAATAGGAATAGTTTTTTCATTAGGTGATAATAAAAAATATGTAGGAACTATGACAATGGCACTTGAGGACACACAAGATGGAAGGATTATACCTGTTAATAGCGGTATACAAAAATTTAATATTACAGATAATAAAAATTATTCATTTATAAGTGGATGGATAAAAACAAATGAGCTAGATATAATAAACAATAGACTATATAAGTTACGAATTACAGGAAATAGTGATGGAAAAGAACAAGTTTTGTGGGATGACCCAATAGAAATATCCTTTATTCATGCTAAAAACGATGTATATCCTAATAAACCAACAGGTATAAATGCCAATAAAGATAATAATTATTTATTGACGATAGAGGGCAATTCACTAATAATTAGTGGAAATAAGATACGTCAAGTAGATGTGTACACTGTTGAAGGTAGGTTGATAGAACATTATTATTCAAAAGGAGAAGATACAATAAAACTACCAATTCAGTATAATGGATTTTTTATAGTTAAAGTTAAAGGTGTTACTAATAAGGTATTCAAAATGTTTAAATAGTTTACTTATTTATAGTAGTATCAAAAAAGAGACCTTTAAAGGTCTCTTTTTTGATACTTAATATAAATTAGAGGTGTTATTTTTCATTTAAAAGTTTAAAGGTAAAAGTTTCTTTATTAGTAACAATCTGTAAAACTACAAAATTGTTTGATACTTCTATATTCCTTTCATATGTTCCACTCTTTAAAAGTTTCCCTGATAGAGAATATAACTTATAGTTGTTATATGCACCATTGATTTCTATATTATTATGTCTAAATGTTGCATTTATACTACTATTATTGTTCTTTTTTATGTTTGTTGTTGTAGATGCTAAAACTTTTACAATAGCAGGTTCAGCACCAGGTGTTTGTATTAAAAACATTGCAGCACGTTCCTTGTTATCATTACTCTTAAAAATGAAAGAAGCCCAACCACCATCTTTAGGAAGTTTATTAGGCGTATATGTAAAGAATCTATTCATCGTTGAAGGTACAAGAGTGATACTAATAGGATCTATTGCATTCTTAGCTTTTACTTCAAAGGCTTTTGGCTCTGATTTAAGTCCAACTTTAAACAGGACTGTTATGAGAGATTTATCAACACTTAATTCTGGTAAATCTGTTCTACCAAAAGTGATATTATCTATCATAAAGTTTAGAGATGTTTCATTTCCGCCACGAGGGCTATAATAAGAAAAAGCAATGTGGAACTTATCATCTATATTATTACTAATGCTGTCTATTTTAGACAAATCTAAACGATAATTATACCAGTTTTCTTTTTCTACAACAACACCAGCTGGAGAATAATCAGATAGGTTAATGAATTGGTCTTTTATTTTACCATCTTTTTCACTAATAATATAGAATCCGAATAGTTCACCTCCATTTTCTATAGGATTAGCAAAGCGTAGGCTGAATGTTAATATTTTGCTCTTTGCCTTTTTGTAAGATAGTGTAGGTGATAATAGCCATGTTTCATGTTCTCGTTTATCTTCTATACCATATTTGAAGAAAGAAATTTGAGCAACTTCATTTTCTACAGCTGTTTGTTCTTTATTTTTTTGTTCCCATGCATAGAACGGTCTTTCGCCCCTAATCATAAGATTCTGCCAGTTACTTAACCCTAAAATACGTGTGTGCCTAAGATTTGTAAAGTCTTCATTAAGAATAGGTAAACTCTCTTTGTCTGCATCTTTTAGCATTGCGTCTTCAAGTGAAGTAAATTCTTGTCGATCTTCTTGTTTGTTTTGTTCAATATCTATTTTATTAATTGATATATCAGAATTATTCTTATTTATAATTCTAATTAGGGTAGGGCGGTGAGAGTTTACAACAAATTCACCATTATCATTAGCTTTTGGAAGTAAAGTCCAATGACCACCACCATCTATAGAGTATTGAGCTTCACATACTTGAGCAATGTTAGATGGGTATAGTCTTATAGAAGAAACACCATTATTTATAATTTCATCATAGTATAGGACCCCTTGTTTATATAGAGATATATCATTTGCAGAATTCCATTTTCCCTCAAGCTTCCAATATCCAATATCAAATTTATAGAAATCTTTCCAAGCAGGTTTATTTTCAAATCGTTTATCTATATTACATACAGAAGAGAAAGATTCTGTAAGGGTGTTGATGTTTTTTTCTTCACATATACCCTTTAATTCTATTTTTAATGTATCTGATAGGACTGTAGATACACAAAGAGTTGCTGTATATACTCCTGGCTTTTTGGGCAAGAAGTTAACTTTAACTTTATTTGCAAATAGTTTATCGGAAGCTGGACCATAAAAGAATTGAGTTGTGTTTAATCTAAACGCACCATTAGTCTTTTGTTTTACTTCAAGGTTAACATTTGTTATAACATTCTTTATGTCGAATTCTATTTCTTGCTCATCATTTTTGTTAACCTCTGCTTTCATTTCTTTTACCTTTATTCCATCTTTTATAGCTATTGAAGGCTTTTTCCCTGCAGCCATAAAGTAGCTCATTATAGTGAAAGAACCTGTATTGTCTGCATCAGCACCATAAATTTTTATATTGTAAGCTTTTGAACCTACAAAAACTCCTTTTTTAGAAGGTGTTACAGAGAGGGTTGTAAGTATTGAACTTGTTTTTTCCAATTTAGAAACTCCTAATTTTAGAACATTATCAGCATCAGTACCATTATAAGTTATGGCGGGTTCAGAACCGCAGTGTGAAGTTTGAATAGCTACATTATATTCCTTTTTTACTCCGACTTCACCTGTTATAGTTCTGTATTGTGGCAATATTGCTACAAGTGGCGTTCTATCTTTTAGAGATAAACGTCGTAAACTAAAATCGTCAAACCGCACATTGCTTTTAGAAGCTATTTCTATACATAGCTCTAATTTATTAGCTCGTTCAGGACAAGTTAAACGGAATTTTAGTGTACCATAGGATTTCATGCGCCCAAAGAATACTTTGTTATTATTAATGAAATCTTTTTCCTTACAGTCTACTTCTTTTCCGCTTTTATCTATCCAGCGTAGGGCTAAATGTATAGGTCCTTCTGGATTCTGACTTTCAACAGTATAGTAGTGTATTAAACACTCTAATTCATTTCCTGCAACGACTTCTTGACCTTTTGTCTCTAAATTTATAGTTTGTTTGAGATAACCTTTATCATTGTCTGTAGATATTCCAACAGCAAAGCCTGTATCGCTACTGAAACGACCAGCACCACTTATTTTAACTGTCTTACCCTTTGTTTCCCAGCCATTAGGAACATTACCATTAAATTGCTCAAAATATTGGTTGTTTAGCAATTCTATAGTCGGTTTGTCCTCTACACCTTCTTCCTCTGCTTCGCCTATTAACTTAATTTCACTACTAACACTCCCTGCTGTTATTTTTAGGCATGCTTGTTTTAATCCAGCAGATGTAGGAGAAAACTCTACAAAGATATCACCACCTTTTGAAGTAAGATTAGAGGCATTAACAGTAAATTCTGTAACATCACCATTTAACTCAGGAGTATTAATAGAACCATTAAAATTATCTATGCTAATGTTTATTTTTTGTTTTGTTGATTTCTTTCCTATTTTTATTTTACCAAAATTTATTTGATTAGGACTTGCAGTAATATTAATGTTACTTGACTTTTTTATAGTTTCTATATTGCTAACCTTGAAAACTGATCGATTATTAATATCTCCTCTTGCAATAAATGCGATGAAGCCAATACCGCTAAGCTCTTTAGGAATATCAAAAGATAAAGGCTTAAAGCTATTTGCTTGTGTGTTAGCTTGTATTTTTCCTATATCTTTTATCTTTTTACCATCCTTGTCTATTATAGCTATTTCCAAATAAGAGTCACCTTTAACACTATTACACATATAATCAAAAGATAGTTTTGAGTCGCTTATCTTATCTAAGGATAAGCAAGGTGATACTAAGAAACTTTCATAAACACCGCTTATATTCTTTAACTGTGAAAAAAGAAGGTTTAAAGCAAAGCATTTATTTCCCCATGCTGTACCTCTCCAATATACTGCATTCTTGTGACTACTGATATTATACCACTCTTTATTCTTTAAAGCTTTGTCGTAATCATCATGAATGGAAAGTTCTTGATTATGAACATCCGTCTTTAGAACACTAAAATCTAAATTTTGAGCATTAAGCCGTCCAGAGGCTAATAGCAACAGTAACACTAATGTTAGTGTCTGCTTTAAGTTGATAGATTTAAAATACATAGTTGTTTAAATTTATTTGTTATTTATTTAATATGTTCTTCAAAGTTACCAATATTTATTTATTAACAAGTATTTTTGTCAAATATTTATTAAATATATTATTTTATTTCCCCTATTGAAACTATAATTCCTTTATTATTTACAATTATGAATTACTTTTTTTTATCTTTTGAAAATTCTATATACTTAAAAAAAATATTTAATTTAATATTGTTATTTAATAAAAAAAGGTAAAACGTATATACCATTTTTGGACTTAAAATAAATTATATTATATTTGCAGCAATAAAAAAAGTATGTATGGAAATAAATAATTATTTTAATGGTAGTAGCAGTCAATATCAGGTAGATGAAAAATCTACTGTATATCGTAAATTGATGAATAAGGTTTATATGTGGATGACTTTGGCTTTAATAATAACTGCTGTAACAGCATACGGAGTAGCAAAATCACCAGTATTATCAGACTTAGTTTTTTCAAGTATGAAGTCAGTAATACTTATTATGATTGCAGAGTTAGCACTTGTATTCTATCTTACAGCACGTATTAATAAGCTTTCCTTGACAGCTGCAACATTTTCTTTTATAATATATTCGATATTAAATGGTTTAACTTTATCCTTAATTTTTGCTATTTATAAAATAGATGTAATAGTTCAAACATTTTTTATTACGGCAGGAACGTTTGCTACTATGGCTCTAATAGGTATTTTTATAAAAAAGGATTTATCTAAATTCGGGAAAATATTCATGATGGCATTAATTGGATTAATTATTGCATCTGTTGTTAATATATTCTTTTACAATTCTATGTTAAATTTAGTAATAAGTTATGGAGGTGTAATTATTTTTGTTGGACTTACAGCATGGGATTCACAAAAGATAAAGAAATTGTTAGAAAATGCACCAGATGCAAGTGAAGAAGTTCAAAAGATTGCACTGATGGGAGCTTTAACACTTTATCTTGATTTTATAAATCTTTTTATATATTTATTAAGAATACTTGGTTTTAAGAGATAAATTTCTATATGAAAGAAAAATAACGAGGAAATGTCAACCTTGACATTTCCTCGTTATTTTTTATGTTACTATGAAAATTAATAAATACATATTATTTAGTTTTTGTCTAATTATGAGACATATATAAAAGTTCATATAAAATAATTATATTAAACAGTTGAAAATATATAAATTTGCAGTAGAGCAAGATTAGCAAAAACCGTGAAAACACAAACCTTATATTATATCCCCATGAAAGCATAAATATTATAAAAATAAAACAAAACATTATGAAAAAGAAATTTATTTGTACAGTATGCGGTTATACACACGAAGCCGCAGAAGCACCAGAACAGTGTCCTATTTGTAATGCTAAGGCTAATAAATTTAAGCCTTTTGATTCTAAAGCTCTGAAAGGAACAAAAACAGAAGCCAATTTAAGAGTAGCTTTTGCAGGTGAAAGTCAAGCACATACAAAGTATCAATATTATGCTTCAAAAGCACGAAAAGATGGATATGAACAAATAGCACAAATCTTTGAAGAAACATCAAGAAATGAAAGAGAACATGCTAAATTATGGTTTAAATTTCTGCATGAGGGAACAGTACCTAATACTACTGAAAATCTTAGTGATGCAGCCAACGGAGAAAACTACGAATGGACTGATATGTATGATAAAATGGCAAAAGAAGCACTGGAAGAGGGATTTCCTGAATTAGCTGTAAAATTTAAAAAAGTAGGGGAAATAGAGAAAAAACACGAAGAACGATACAGAAGACTCCTAAAAAACATAGAAGATAAAGTAGTTTTTGCTAAGGATGGGTCTGCTATATGGCAGTGCATAAACTGTGGTCATATTGTTGTGGGAAAACAGGCACCAAAGGTATGTCCTGTATGTAATCATCCACAGAGTTTCTTTCAAATAGCTCCAAACAATTATTAAATATATATTATAGTCTTTCAATACAAGTAGTCTAAAAATTAGAAATAAAAAAGTCTCTCGCAATAAAAAAAACGAGAGACTTTTTTTATTTGTTTCTTTCTGGAAAATCTTTTTTCTTTAATGATATAATTATTTTGTGTATTCTTATGGTGTATTTTTTCTATTTATATCATAAGTTTAATATACTTTTTGCTTGTAGTTTATATGGAATATTGATATTGTATCTTTTAATTATAAGTAGTGTGTTATTAAAGCGGCTTGATTTATAAAAGATATGTTTTTTCCATTTTTATCAAGTGTTTTTCTTCATATATCTTTACCTTGACAGTTTATTTTTTATCTTCTCTTATTGTTGTAATGCAATTAATTTTTGATATAGATAACTAATATTATTTTTTATTTACTTTATTTCTTTGTTATATCTATTAAAGATGCAAGAAAAATATATTTCACAATAAAAAAGAGAGCATACATATTTGTGTTGTATGCTCTCTTTTTTACAAAATTATTATATATTAGTTTATAAAAGTTTCTTGCTTAGTTGTTTTAACATATCAATAGTCATGCTACTAAGATCATATTTTGGCTTCCAGTGCCACTCTTTACGTGCGCAGGAATCATCAAGGCTATTAGGCCAACTATCAGCATTGTTTTGTTTCAAAGGATCTACGTCGTAAACCATTTCAAAGTTAGGCTTATGTTTCTTGATTTCATTGTAAATAATTTCTGGATCAAAACTCATAGCTGCAATATTAAAACCATTGTAATGAACAAGTTTAGTAGGATCAGCTTCCATTAAATCAATAGCTGCATGAAGAGCATCAGGCATATACATCATATCCATAAATGTGCCTTTTGCAATTGGGCATACAAACTTTTCTCCTTTAACAGCAGAATAGTATATATCAACAGCATAGTCTGTTGTTCCCCCACCAGGAGGAGTAACATAAGAGATAAGACCTGGAAAACGTACAGAGCGAGTATCAACGCCATATTTTAATCTGTAATAATCACTGAGTAACTCTGTAGTAACTTTAGAAACACCATATATAGTGATAGGACGTTGTATTGTATCTTGAGGTGTCTTATCATGTGGTGTATTGAGACCAAAAGAACCAATAGAACTTGGAGTGAAGACAGCACATTTATTCTCACGAGCAATCTCAAGAATATTCCATAGACCATCAATTCCAATTTTCCACGCTAAACGAGGTTTGCCTTCTGCTACTACTGATAGTAAGGCAGCAAGATTGTAGATAGTGTCTATCTTGTATTTCTGTACAGCCTTAGCAATCATATCAGGACATGTAACATCGCATTCTGCAGATGGACCACCTTCTAATAATTCTCCTGTAGGTTCACATCCTTTAATATAACCAGCAACAATACTATTGCCACCATAGATCTTACGTAACTCTCTAACAAGCTCTGAACCGATTTGACCAGTAGAGCCAATTACTAAAACATTTTTCATATTATTGTATTATAGATTTTATATTCTATATTGCAAAGTTAAATACTTTTTTTTCTAATATATAAACTATAAGTATTAATGTTATATAATTTTTTATTTATATTCTAAAAAACTAAATTATTATTTGCGCTTTTCAAAAAAATATGATTTACTTTGTACTTACAATTTAAAAATCTATTGTTATGTACGGAAAAATGAAAGAACATCTCTGCAAAACTATTGCAGAAATAAAAAATGCTGGGCTTTACAAGGAAGAACGAATAATTGAAAGTCCACAACAAGCTGCTATTACTGTAAAAGGTAAGGAAGTGCTTAACTTTTGTGCTAATAACTATTTAGGTCTGTCAAATAACCCAAGAGTTATAGAAGGATCTAAGAAAATTATGGATACAAGAGGTTTCGGAATGTCTTCTGTACGTTTTATTTGTGGTACTCAAGATATTCACAAACAACTTGAAGCTGCTATATCTGAATACTTTAAAACCGAAGATACTATATTGTATGCAGCATGTTTCGATGCAAATGGAGGCGTTTTTGAACCTTTATTAACTGACGAAGATGCTATTATCTCAGATTCTCTTAACCATGCATCTATTATCGATGGAGTAAGACTTTGTAAGGCAAAGAGGTATCGTTATGCTAACGCTAATATGGATGAACTTGAAAACTGTTTAAAAGAAGCTCAAGCACAGCGTTTCCGTATAGTTGTTACTGATGGAGTATTTTCTATGGATGGAAATGTGGCCCCAATGGATAAAATATGTGATTTAGCTGAAAAGTATGATGCTCTTGTTATGGTAGACGAATCTCATTCTGCAGGTGTTGTTGGAAAAACAGGACATGGAGTAAGCGAATTATGTGGAACTTATGGACGTATAGATATTTATACAGGTACGTTAGGAAAATCATTTGGTGGAGCACTTGGTGGATTTACAACAGGTCGTAAAGAGATAATAGAAATGTTACGCCAGCGTAGTAGACCTTATTTATTCTCTAATTCTTTAGCACCAAGTATTATAGGCGCATCTCTTGAAGTATTTAAGATGTTAAAGGAAAGTAATGAATTACACGATAAGTTAGTTGAAAATGTTAATTATTTCCGCGATAAAATGATAGCAGCAGGATTTGACATTAAACCAACTCAAAGTGCAATTTGTGCTGTAATGCTTTATGATGCAAAACTATCTCAGGTATATGCTTCTAAAATGTTAGATGAAGGAATATATGTTACAGGATTCTATTACCCTGTAGTTCCAAAAAATCAAGCACGTATACGTGTACAACTTTCAGCTGGACATAATCGTGAGCAACTTGATAAGTGTATTAATGCTTTTATTAAAGTTGGTAAAGAACTTGGAGTATTGAAATAAAAACGAAGTATAAATTAAATATAATTAAAATGTATTATAAAGTGAATAACTATTACAACAGCTATTCACTTTATTTAGTTTGATAAAAGAAATAGATAAATCATGAAGAAAAGAGTTTTATTATTTATTTTTTTGCTTATTTCAGTATTTTCAAATGTAATAGGGCAAAATGTAAACGGAGATAGATTATTGGGTATTTATCTTACTGAAGGTGGAAAAGCTAAAATTCAAATACAAAAGAGTGGAGCTTACTATACTGGAAAATTAATTTGGACTATAACAAAAGGTGCAGTTGATAAAAATAATCCTATAAAGTCCGAACGTGCAAAAAAGTTAGTAGGTAAGACTATTCTTACTGGATTTAAGTATGCAGGTAAGGATGTTTGGGAAGATGGAAAAATTTATGACCCAGAAAACGGTAAAACTTATAAATGTAAAATGACTTTAAAAAAAGGTGGAAATCTGATAGTAAGAGGATTTATCGGAATTTCTTTGTTAGGTCGTAATTCCCATTGGAAACGTATAAAATAATGTTAAACAATATATTTTCACTTACAAATGTTGTACATTTGTAAGTGAAAATATAAACTTAAATCTTATGTCTAATTTAAACAGTATGGGCGAAGATAATTTTCTTCCAAAACCAAATAATTATCTTCCACTTGCAATTTTTACAACTATATGTTGTTGCTTGCCCGTGGGCATTTATGCTATTATTTTATCAAGTAAAGTAAATACTTTGTATGCTATAGGAAACTATAAAGCTGCTGCCTTGAAAGCACAAGAGGCTAAGAATTATAGCTTAATAGGTATAGTGATAGGTATAGTAATAGGATTAATATATTCTATATTTCAGATAGTTATAAATAGTAATAGTTTATTATAATTTAATATTTATACTATATATGTAATATCTATGTTGTGGAAATATACTCTTTCAATATTGGTATTGCTATCTATAGGTATTTATATTTTATATTATTTTAATCCAATAGATTACCTATGGTTTCCTAAATGTCCTTTGAAGTTATTAACAGGATTAAGTTGTCCCGGATGTGGGATGCAACGATTTTTACATGCAGTATTAAATGGGAATTTTTTAGGAGCTATAAAATATAATTATTATTTACTTTATGCAATACCATATTTGTTTTTGGTTTGTATAGGTAAGATATTGCCAAATAGAGAACTAAAGCGTAGATATACTAATATTATCGAAAATAAATATGCTATAGTAGTTTATATATTAACATTTTTTTTATGGTTTTTAATTAGAAACATATATAATTTATAATAATTATGGAAGAGGAGAGAGCTAAGTATTTTATGCTTCTAGTTATGGAAAAATTGCCTGCAGAGCTGTATGTAACAATAAAGGAACAACTTTTAAAAATGGATCAAGATGAAGTACAAACAAAATTGTTAATGATGAAAAACCCAATGACATCTTTATTAATTTCCATTTTTGCTGGTATTTATGGAATAGATCGGATGTATATAGGAGACACTTTATTAGGTGTTATAAAGCTTATAACCTGTGGAGGGTTTGGTGTATGGTGGTTTATTGACTTGTTTCTTATTATAGATAAGACAAAGGAAAAAAACTTAGAAATATTTATGAGATAAATTTAATAAGTATGTGAGCTTGTGCTACAAGTTTAAATACAGAACTATTTTATTTATATATGTAATTAATAATAACTTATATTAGTTATATAAATATTTGCTTATAAAGAAAATAAGATGTAATTTTGCACCACCAAAGTGATTTTATATCATTTAATAAATTAATTAATAACAAATAAATAAAGCAAAAAGGCATGATTATTGTACCAGTAAAAGATGGAGAAAACATCGAAAGAGCACTTAAAAAGTTTAAAAGAAAGTTTGAAAAGACAGGAGTTGTAAAGGAATTACGCTCACGTCAGCAATTTGATAAACCTTCTGTGAAAAAGCGCTTAAAGATGGAACATGCTATCTATGTACAGCGTCTTCGTAATTTAGACGAATAAAAGTCTTTAAAAATTTGGTAGTATAAATAAATTTCCTTACATTCGTTGCCATAAATAAAATGTTAAGCTGAATGTTGGATCTTATTGGTTTTTTGAGATATCTAAAATACGAACGTAATTATTCGCAAGCGACAATAGATAATTATAAAGAAGATTTATACCTATTTTCTTTATTTTTTAAAGATATTGATAAAAGCCTAACGTGGTCAACTATAGATCCTGATATTATTCGTAGTTGGATTGAATCTATGATGGATAAAGGTATAAACCCCACATCTGTTAATAGAAGAATTAGTGCAATAAGATCTTTTTATAGATATGGGCTAAGAAAAAACTTAGTAAAAAAAAATCCTACCTATAATATAATAGGTCCAAAGAATAAAAAACTTTTACCACAATTCTTAAAAGAGAAAGAAATAAATAATCTTTTAGATAAAAAAATGTGGGGAAAGAGTTATGAAGATATTCTTGAGAGAACAATAATACTTACTTTCTATTCAACTGGTATAAGAGTATCTGAACTTACAGGTTTAAATGATCAAGATGTTAGTCATATAAATTTAGAGTTGAAAGTTACAGGGAAAAGAGACAAGCAAAGGATTATACCATACGGAAGAGAATTGGATAGTGCAATTGAGACATATAAAAAAGTTCGCGATAAGGATATTGATAGAGTTGAAACAGGATTATTTTTAACAGCAAAAGGTAAACGAATTAGCAATGAGCAAGTTAGGAAAATAGTAAAAAGAAACATTGCTAAGGTATCTACTTTAGATAAAAATACTCCGCACGTATTACGGCATACTTTTGCAACAGCTATGCTCAATAATGGAGCCAAATTGGGGAGTGTGAAAAAATTGTTAGGTCATGCTAAAATATCTACTACAGAGATATATACGCATACTACCTTTGAACAATTAAAATCTATATATAAGGAAGCTCATCCAAGAGCTTAAATTTTTAATAAAGGGAGGAAATTATGGAGATTATTATTAAATCTATTCATTTTGATGCTACTGAAAAATTAAAAGCCTTTGTAAATAAAAAGGTTGAAAAATTACAAAAAACATACGGTGATATTAAGAAAGTAGAGGTGCAATTAAAGGTGGAGAAGCCTGCAACAGCATTGAATAAGTCAACAAGTATTCTTGTTTCTGCATTTGGACAATCTTTTTTTACGGAGAAAACATATGATACATTTGAAGAAGGAATAAGTTCTTGTATTGATGCTATGAAAGTGCAGATAATCAAAGCCAAAGACAAACTTAAAAATCAAAATTAAAAATTATAGGTATAATCTTATAACGAACTAATATTGTATCTTATAACGATACAATACTCTATTTCTTAGTTATTCGTAAGAAGTAAAATGTATTACTTATGAAAAACATAGAGATAGGAAACTAAGTAGCAGGTAGTTTTTTATTATATAAAATTGCCTGCTGTAATATAGATAATACCGTTGTTATATATATATATCAATTAAGAAAAGAATATAATTTTTTAGAGGGAAGAGGTAAAAAAAACGTTTTTTTTTTGTGAGTTAAAAATAAAGTCGTATCTTTGCAAACGTTTTACAAATACGTATAGTTTGTTAGCGAACTTCTTTTATTGCCTCTTTAGCTCAGTTGGCCAGAGCACGTGATTTGTAATCTCGGGGTCGTTGGTTCGAATCCGACAAGAGGCTCTAATTTTTTTTGGGTAGTTTCCAGAGCGGTCAAATGGGGCAGACTGTAAATCTGTTGCTTCTTGCTTCGGTGGTTCGAATCCATCACTACCCACGCAGTGAAAACATAGTCCAACAGTCGACTAAAATAAATATTTTATAGTTAGAGAGTGTTGAGATGTATTGCGGAAATAGCTCAGTTGATAGAGCACTAGCCTTCCAAGCTGGGGGTCGCGGG
>CAMPYS010000016.1 GCA_946998295.1 uncultured Prevotella sp. | reverse complement strand
CGTTATTTTTATAGGTGGTGGTAGAACTGCTGTTCGTACTGTTAAAATAATACCAGAATATATGAATGTTAAGGTAATTGAAGAAAATCAAGATAGATGTGAATACCTTAACGATATGTTTGACGAGGATCAATTAGTTATAAATGGAGATGGTAGAGACACATCTTTACTTATAGAAGAAGGTATACGCCATACACAAGCATTTGTTGCTGTTACACCTAATGCAGAAACAAATATATTATCATGTTTAGTAGCTAAATCCTTAGGTGTAAAAAAAACTATTGCATCGGTAGAAAACTTTGACTATGTAAATATGGCTGCCAACTTAGATATTGGAACTATAATAAATAAAAAAGCAATAGCTGCAGCACATATATATCAAATGTTACTTGACGCTAATGTTAATAACGTACGGTTCCTTATGTCTGTAAATGCTGATGTTGCTGAATTTATACCTGTACAGGGCTCACGTATAACTAAAAAGCCTATAAAGGATATTAAATTACCAAGTGGTATGACTATTGGTGGACTTGTAAGGCATGAAAAAGGTATGTTAGTATCTGGTAATACTCAAATTGAAGCTGGAGATATTGTGGTTACTTTCTGTCATAATGTCAAAAAAAGCGATATCGAAAGATTTTTCAATTAATATAATAGATTAAGAATTTATACGATGCTTAATTTAAAAACTATATGTAAGATTATAGGCTCGTTGCTATGGATTGAAGCAACATTAATGTTAACTTGCCTTATTGTTTCTCTTATATATAATGGAAATGATATTTTATCGTTTATTTGGACTATACTTATCACTGTTAGTTCTGGGCTCATTCTACGCCTAATAGGACATAACGCTGACAATACTATTGGACGACGTGATGCTTATTTTTTAGTAGCTTTTTCGTGGATTTTATTCTCATTATATGGCACACTACCATTTATGTTGAGTGGGTATATAACTAACTTTACAAATGCCTTTTTTGAAACTATGTCTGGGTTTACTACTACTGGTGCTAGTATCATTGATTTCCCAGAACATTTACCAAAAGGGCTACTCTTTTGGCGTTCTTTAACACAATGGATAGGTGGACTTGGAATTGTATTCTTTACAATTGCCATATTACCTTCAATGGTAGGTGGGTCGCTAAAAATTTTTGCTGCAGAATCTACTGGACCTATTAAAAGTAAATTACATCCAAGAATAAGTATAAATGCAAAATGGGTATGGATAGTTTATTTTATTATAACAATAGCATGTATATTAAGTTATAAAGTATGTGGCATGAATTGGTTTGATGCCTTTAACTATTCCATGACAAGTACAGCAACTGGTGGCTTTTCAACAGAAAGTGGATCTATAATGACCTTCAAATCACCAGCTGAAGATTATGTATGTACTTTATTTTGTTTTCTATCAGGGGTAAACTTTACTTTATTATATGCCTCTGCTGTTGGTCTCAAATTTAAGCTTCTTCTAAAAAACAGTGAATTTAAATTTTATACAGCATCTGTTATAGTATGTACACTTTTCATTGCCACTGAACTTATATTTAAATGTGGATATAATATAGAACACGCATTTAGAAGTGCTGCTTTTCAAGTAGTTTCATTTATTACAACAACAGGATTATTTAACGATGATGCTGCTAAATGGCCTCATGTTACATGGGTTATACTTGCTGCATGTATGTTTTTAGGAGGATGTTCTGGTTCTACAAGTGGCGGAATTAAATGCATTAGAGGGGTTATGGTTTTCAAAATCATAAGAAATGAAATGAAACAAATACTACATCCTAATGCTGTACTCCCACTAAAAATTGATGGGTATAACGTTCAAATGTCTAAAAGAGTAACATTATTAGCTTTTATTGGTATGTACTTAGTACTAATATTTGTTTGTGGCTTTACTATGATTGTTGCAGGTGTTGACTCTACTAACTCTATAACCATTACTCTAAGTTGCTTAGGTAACGTAGGTCCAACTTTGGGATTAGAAATAGGTCCAACAATGTCATGGAACGAATTACCTGATTTTGCAAAATGGATTAGCTCTTTCTTAATGTTAGCAGGACGATTAGAACTATTTAGTGTACTTGTACTATTTACACCTTCGTTCTGGAAAGAAAACTAAAAAGTCTATTTTATCTTTTATATTGATTTATACTATCAAATAAAAGTTTTTCATATTGAAAATTAAGGGCTGACACCTACAACAGGGGGTCAGTCCTTAATTATTATTTTTTATTGCTTAGACCACAAATTAAATATAGGATTTACATTTATATAAAACAGAAAAGAAAAAGCATTACCTACTCTCTTTCTCTCTATTATATCATAATTTTTATTTAAATTACCTTGTAGCGTTAAAAATCCATTAGCTTTTACTCCAAATTCACAGTTTCCTTTAATAGGTAATGAATACTTGATGCCCCAATATATTGTTTTTAATGAAGTAAAATAAGAATCAGCATATTTTTGAGATAAGATACTAAAAAATGGAGACCCATATAATGAAATAAAACTCTTAGAATAAAAAAAACCAAGCTGTGGCTCTAAATGATTAATAAACTTCATTGTAATAGAACTCCAAAGTCCAATACCTGATTTATTCTTCCAAAGATGCCCTGCTTGCTGGTAAGATGAAATAGTATTTAGCTCATATATAATATTATTTAATTTACTTGATGACATATTCCACTTTGTTTTTACTCCTATTGCAGCATTACATAATGTTTGAACTCCTAAATTTAATGAAGGAATATCCTGTTCCCCTCCACGATGTTGTACTATTACTTGTAGAGGTATTGAAGCCGAAAATAATTTATTCTTGAAAATTTTAAATTGCTGTGATAAACCTAAAGTAAATGTTTCTTGATGTGTATCTTGTTCAAAGATAAAGCTTTGCCAATCTATCCATAAATCAACATTCCAATAAGGCTTATTTACTTTTAATTGTGCGCCTTGCTCTGGATCTGTAGAAATAATGGTTTCAGGATTATATAATGGTAATATAAGGTTATGATTGTCTATACGATATGTTGTTCCAAGCAAAAACTGCATATTTCTACTTTTTATTTCTGCTCTAAATAATGGCAATGTATGCGCTCCTTTTTGATACTGTTCACCTTTCCAATATGGTATATCATGAAAAGCGTAATTAGGATATTTATTGGCACCATAATAGATCAAAGAATGTAGCCCTAAGTTAATATTAATCTTATCAGAAAGTTTTATCTGCAATTGTGGTTCTATTATGAATCCTGGTAGTGTATAACCTTTTGATATTACACCATCAAACTCATTATCTTTAAAAAAAGCAAGTGTATGAACATTAAAAGATAAAGTCTTTTTGTCTATCTTCTTTTCTAAAAAAGTACTATCAATTACTTCTGCTTCAGCACAACTATTTACATCTATTTGATGGATAAAGAGAAATAAAACAATGAGATATAAAATATTTTTCATTATAATTATTTTTATTATAAATATTTTTATTATAAATATAGGATAGCTTCATTTCCCATATTAAATAGTAAATCAAGTATACTAAGATTTGAAATAAAAGGAAACTTTTGCCTAAACACTTGATAATATTTTTGAGGAACAAAAGTAGCATCAATAAAATTAGATTTCGGCGTAATCGTGTTTCGGTAATCAATTGTATTTATATCAATATTAGAAGATTCTATATACTTATCAGATAATATAATTTTTGGCTCTATGCCTAAAAGGTTGCATAGCATATATGTTATTTCAAAGTTAAAATCAAACAAGAACGCCCAGTCTTTTTCAAAGAATGGGCGTATATCGTCTTCATAATATTCAAAAAACGGACTTTCGCTATACGCTGATACTAAAGCATTCCAATGTTGATGTCTCCAATTTCCATGACTACTTATACGTATATCTTTAACTATTGTTTTACCTGCTTTATTCTTTTCTATAGGAATAGATAAAGATTGTACACCATTAGCTGTAAATATATTACAACGATTTCGATAAGTTTGTTTTATAAAATATTCATATTGGTCTATTATGCAAATATCTGAATGGGTCAATTTATGATACCATTGAATAGGAGCAAAATAGGCTATAGATAATATTGATGTTTTCATTAAAAATAATCTATTTTATATTATCTACCCAACTAAAGAGTCGACTCCAACGAATAGATCCTATACCTTTCCTATCAGGGTCGCTTGACCACCAAATAAATAAAGGTTTACCTACTATATGATCTTCTGGAACAAATCCCCAATATCTACTATCAGCTGAATTATGGCGATTATCACCTTGCATCCAATAGTAATCTAACTTAAAAGTATATTTATTTGTCTTTCTTCCGTTAATATATATATCTTTTCCTTTAACAACTAATTTATTACCTTCATAGTTTTTTATACAACGTTCATAAATCGGAAGATTCGCTAAAGTTAGCTTAATACTTTTTCCTTTAGCTGGTATCCATATTGGACCATAGTTATCTCGTGTCCATTTTCTCCATCCCAAATAGGAATTTAGAGGATAATATCCACCTGCATAAACATCCTTATCTGTTAAAGGTCTTATATTTTTAACAAGTTTTCTATTTTTTAGCTCGGCTAATGCTCTTTTAGTCAATGGCATATAGCCATCATAAGCCAAAGCTGCTTTATTTAATATTAGTCCTGCTTCAACATCATATCCATGAAGACGTCCCAGGGTTTGAATATCCTCTATACTTATACCAAAATCCTTGCGAAATTTATCAAATTGCTCGCTTAGCAAATCTGTAACACTTATCCCATTTAACTTTAATAGATAGTCATACTGTACATTTTCTGGCTCTTTATTTGGCTTACCATCAAGATAAACTATTTTATTTTTAATTTGAAGTGTTTGTCCAGGAAGCCCTACGCAACGTTTAACATAATTTTCTCTACGGTCTGTAGGACGTGAATCAATTGAACCAAATATATTAGGACGACTATTAATAAAATTTCTCCCTATTATATAAGCTTTTTCAAAGAATTTCCGTTGTGCTATAAGCTGAGTTGGAATTTTGGCATTATTAGGATTATTGCTCATCATCATATTCAGTCCATATTCGTATACTGTTTTATAATAATCATTAGCTTGATAATCAGGCGCGCTCATTATAGTATCTCCAGCAGGATAATTAAATACTACTATATCGTTAAGTTTTACTTTTCCGAACCCCTTAACTCTACGATATTCCCAATGAGGAAACTCTAAATAACTTTTTATATTAAAGAGAGGCATGGTATGTTGGGTTAATGGCATAGTTAACGGAGTTTGTGGAATACGTGGTCCATAACTCAATTTAGAAACAAAAAGATAATCGCCTGTTAGTAAAGATTTCTCCAAAGATGATGATGGAATTACATAATTTTGAAAGAAAAAAAGATTTATAAAATAAACTGCAACTAGAGCAAAAATGATAGCATCAACCCAACTCATTATAAATCTTACAGGTCCTTCTGCTTCTTTCCACCACTGCCAACGTATTTTCTTTGTGATATAGGCATCATAGATAAAAGGTATAACTATTATTCCTATCCAACTTTTTACCCATACTAAGAATAGTATATATAATATTAAAACAATAGTAAACTTACCCCATTGCTTTTTAGGACTCAATTTTGCTTTTTCTCTATCTATCATTGTTTTAGTTTTTTATCTTTATTAAAATATGGCAATCTCTTAATCTCTAAAATTTAAATAAATCGTTTGTTGTTAATAGACCTTTATGTTCCCTTGTAAATTCTGCTGCCAAAACTGCACCTAAAGCAAAACCTATTCTGCTGTGAGCAGTATGAATTATTGTAATATCATCAGCTTCAGAATTATATGAAATGCTATGTATTCCAGAAACTTCACCCTTACGTATTGATTCTATTGCTATTTCATTATCTGATACATCATTTGTTCCAATTTTAGTTCCATCAGCTTTTACTTGCAAACCTTTTGTCCATCCTTTTTTACGGTCGATATTATTAATTATATCTTCTGCTAATGTTATTGCTGTTCCTGAAGGTGAGTCTATTTTATGTATATGATGAGTTTCGCTTATCATTACATTATATTGCGGAAACGAGTTCATTATTGTTGCTAAATATTTATTTATAGCAGAAAAAATAGCTACACCAATTGAAAAATTACTTGCCCAAAAGAGTGTTTGTCCACCTGTTGTACAAAGTTTTTCAATATCTGCTTTATGCTTAGTCATCCACCCTGTAGAGCCACTTACTACTTTTACGTTATGGGCAAAAGCTTTTAAATAATTATCATATGCTGCTGTTGGATTAGTAAATTCAATAGCAACATCAGCTGATATAAATTCTGGAGAATTAAATTTATCTTGATTGTCAATATCTATCTTACAGACAATTTGGTGTCCACGGCTTATTGCAACCTTTTCTACCATCTTGCCCATTTTTCCATATCCTATTAATGCGATCTTCATTTTTATATTATTCATTTTGTATATTGCAAAGTTATAATAAAATAATTGTAATCATCTAATATGATAAAAAAAAGTGGAACACCTTAATAAATAAGATGTTCCACTCATCATTATTTTGAATAAATGTTATTTAACATTATGATTCTCATTATCTCTTCTATGGCGTCTTTCTCCCCTCTGTCTACGTTGAGGTTCTACATAGCCTTCAGGTTTTTCTATAAGAACACGATGTGAAAGCTTATACTTACCTGTCTTAGGATCTATATCAAGTAATTTTACTTGTATCTTATCTCCCTCTTTTAATCCTGTTTCCTCTACTGTTTCAAGACGTTTCCAGTCAAGTTCTGATATGTGTAGAAGCCCATCTTTACCTGGCAATATTTCGACAAAACAACCATATGGCATTATTGAACGTATAGTACCTTCATACACTGCGCCTATTTCTGGAATAGCTACAATTGCATTAATTTTTCCTACAGCAGCATCAATAGAAGTTTTGTTAGGAGCAGATATTTGAACTTTTCCTTTTCCTTCAATTTCCTCTATTGTAATAGTTGCACCTGTATCTTCTTGCATCTGCTGGATAATTTTTCCACCAGGTCCAATAATAGCTCCAATAAATTCTTTTGGTATGTCCAATGATACTATACGTGGAACTTGTGGTTTCATCTCTTTACGCGGCTCTGGTATAGTGTCTGTTATCATTTTTAAGATATGCTCACGGCCTGCTTTCGCTTGCATTAAAGCTTTCTCTAAAATTTCAAATGACAAGCCATCACATTTGATATCCATTTGAGTTGCAGTTATACCATCTATAGTTCCTGTTGTCTTAAAGTCCATATCTCCTAAATGGTCTTCATCACCAAGTATATCACTAAGTATAGCATACTTATCTTCACCTGGATTTTTAATTAAACCCATTGCTATACCTGATACTGGTTTTTTTATAGGAACACCTGCATCCATTAAGGCTAATGTACCTGAACAAACTGTAGCCATTGAAGAAGAACCGTTAGATTCTAATACTTGACTTACAACACGCACTGTATAAGGGAAGTCCTCTGGTATAACACGCTTTAGTCCACGCCATGCTAAATGTCCATGTCCTATCTCTCTACGTCCTACACCTCTTTGAGCTTTTGCCTCACCTGTACAGAATGGTGGAAAGTTATAGTGTAATAAGAAGCGTTGATAACTTTTATCTAAAACATTATCAACCATTTTTTCATCTAATTTAGTTCCAAGTGTGCATGTTGCAAGTGCTAAAGTTTCTCCACGTTGGAAATATGCGCTTCCATGTGGCATTGGTAATGGTGATACTTCGCACCAAATAGGACGTATCTCATCTGTTGCACGTCCATCCATTCTTTTTCCTGTATCTAATACACAACGACGCATAGAGTCTCTCTGAACATCATCAAAGTAACGATCAATCTCTGCATGTTTCTCTTCGAGTTCATCATCTGTTAACTCACTATGCTCTGTATCATATTTTTCAATAAATGAAGTTTTTATAGCTTCATAAGACTCACTACGGTGTTTTTTATCTTTATCGCCAGCCTCAGCTATTGCATAACAAGCATCATATGTATCTTTACGTATTTGCTCACGAAGACTCTCGTCGTTAGTCTCATCACAATACTCACGTTTAATATCAGTTCCTTTTTCTTTTGCTAGCTCTTCTTGAATTACACACATTGGTTTAATAGCTTCATGTGCAGCTTTCAAAGCTTCTATTAAGTCTTGCTCTGAAACTTCGTTCATTTCACCTTCAACCATCATTATGTTATCTTTTGTTGCTCCTACCATAATATCCATATCTGCTTCTTTCATCTGTTCGTATGTAGGATTGATAACATATTTTTTATTAATACGAGCTACCCTTACTTCAGATATAGGGTATTCGATAGGAATGTCAGAGCATTGCATTGCAACAGATGCAGCAAATCCTGCAAGTGCATCTGGCATATCAAGCCCATCAGCTGAAAGAAGCATAACATTTACAAATACTTCTGTATGATAGTCTGAAGGGAATAGTGGTCTAAGAACACGATCAACAAGTCGTGAAGTTAGAATTTCGTCGTCATTTGCTTTACCTTCACGTTTGGTAAATCCTCCTGGAAAACGTCCTGCTGCAGCATATTGCTCGCGATAATCTACTTGTAAAGGCATAAAATCTGTTCCTGGAACTGCCTCTTTAGCGGCACAAACAGTAGCAAGAAGCACAGTATTGCCCATACGTACAATAGCTGCACCGTCTGCCTGCTTTGCAACTTTTCCAGTTTCAATTGTAATGGTTCTTCCATCTGTCAATTGAAGAGTTTTCGTAATTACGTTCATCTAAAATTAAAATACTTATTGTTTTGACCTAAACATCATAGGGAATGTAAAAAATTATTAGGACTATGTAGGGATGTTTATATTTATGTCCTTAATAATTAGCCTTACGATTTCCACATAAAATATAAAATCGTACAAAATTAGCTATAATATATATAAATAAAGAATAACAAACTCCTTATTTCGCTTTTTTTTTTATTTTTTGTTTAAGATTTTAGTTGATATATACTATCTTTGCACATAAAACCAAGCAGAATAAACATATATATTTAGCCCATATGAGACGAGTAGTACTAACTTTCAACATCATAATTTTATTTTTTTCTTTTATCTCATTTATAAGTTGTAGTAATAATAAATTCCATGTAGAAGGAAAGATAACAAATGCTAAAGATTCTATTCTTTATTTTGAACATAATAGTCTTACTGGTTTTAAAACTATCGATTCCGTAAAATTAGATGGCAAAGGGGAGTTTTCTTTTTCTGCTGATACAATAAGTAATCCTGAATTTTATCGACTTCGTATATCTGGACAAATTATCAATATTACCATAGACTCTATAGAAACTGTACATATAGTTGCTAATTTTCCTACAATGGCAATCAAATATTCTATAAAAGGGTCTTATGAAAATGAGAAGATAAAAGAGATTGCTATAAAACAAATTAATCTTCAAAAAACATGTCAAAATATTTTCAAAATAAACCCAGTAGAAGCAGATAGTATAGTGAATAAACTTATAAATAAGTATAAAGAAGATATAACTATTAATTATATTTTTAAACGTCCAATGGCTGCATATAGCTATTTTGCTTTATTCCAATATATAATTATTAATAATCAACCAAGAATGATATTTAACCCGTCTCTTGATAGTAATGATAATAAGGCTTTTGCTGCTGTTGCTACATCATGGGACTCTTTCTATCCTAATTCTGAACGTACTAAAAATTTGCATAATATAACTTTAGCTGGTATCCAAAATGCTCGCATAGTCAAGGCTAAAAAAAGACAAGTAGAAATATCTACTAATGAAACTGGAATAATTGATTTACCATTACTTGATAATACTGGAAGAAAACGTAGCTTAACTGAATTTAAAGGTAAAGTTATATTACTTAGTTTCCACTCTTTTGCGCTAAAAGATTCGCCTAAATTCATAATGCAAATGCGAAAACTATATAATAAATACCATTCTAAAGGATTAGAAATTTTTATGGTTTCACTTGATAACAATGAACATTTTTGGAAAGAGTGTGTAAATTCGCTTCCTTGGACTAATGTATATGATAATATTAATGCAAGCAAAGTTTATACAAATGCGGCTACTACTATGCCTATTATATATTTGATAGACCGTAGTAATACTATAGTTAAAAGTCCTGCACAAATAACTAATTTAGAAATGGATATAAAAAATTTATTATAATCTTATTTTAATAATTAATAACACTTGAAATTTTATATTTTATGATTGCAAATAATAAAAAATTATTAAAACCTGTAGCATGTATTTTAGCTACTTCATTATTAACAACTTCGTGTATAGGTTCGTTCACTCTATTTAATAAATTAGCAAAATGGAACAGAAGAGCAACGGATTCTAACTTTTTAAATGAATTTATTTTCATATTAATTTCTCCTGTATACGGTATAGCTACTTTTGTAGATGCTTGTGTTCTTAATTCTATTGAATTTTGGACTGGTGAAAACCCATTAGCTAATAATATTGGAAAAACTAAAAAAATACGAGGTAAAGATGGTATTATATACGCTGTTAAGTATCTTAAATCTGGATATGAAATAACAAAACCTGAAGGTGATATTATCTATCTTACATATAACAAGAACGAGGATAGTTGGTATATGACTTCTAAAGGTAAGGAAACTAAATTGATACATTTCAATGGGGATGGTACTATTAAAGCTTTTCTAAAAAATGGTCTTTCAATAAATGTTACTCCTGATGCTTATGGTGTTTACGAGCTAAAGCAAGCTCAAGCAGGAACAAGTTATTTCTTAGCTAATAGATAATTTTTTTATATTTTTCCTATATAAAAAATAAGTCCTAACATTCACATCAAAGTGAATCTGTTAGGACTTTCTTTATCTTAAAAACTTTTATAGAGCAAAATAAATCATCATCTTATGCCCATTCGAGCCTCTACAACATTAACGACATAATCTCCTAATTTTTCACATTCTTGAATTATATCACTATACATTGTTCCAATAGCATAAGTATACTTATGATCGTTTATGTCATTTATATTTTCTGCTCTAAGCTGGTTTCTATAATTATTTATTTCGTTTTCTATATTGAAAGTATGGTTAATATCATTTTCTGCCTTATGGCCAACAAGCATATTATTCATTTGAGCCAGAGCTTCATCGGAAAGTTGAAACATTTCGCCAATATGTTTATATTGATTAGCTGTAAAATCTTCTTTCATAGATATACTACGATTAATAATCCTCGCAATATTGTAACAAGCATCACCAATACTTTCAAGTTCTGATATTTCTCTAAGCATAGCTCTAACTTTCTCTTTTGTGTCGTCGCTTAGATGAGCGTTACTTATCTGATCAAGATATTTTGCTATTTCTATTTCCATATTATCGGCTATTCCCTCATATTTTTCTATACGGGAAAATAGTTTCATAAATTTGTTTTCATCGCGAGTATGTAGCAATTTTCTTACCATACCAAACATTCTTTGGAGTCTTTCTGCAAAAGAATGTATCTCCTTACTTGCTTCAAGAACTGATAGTTCTGGAGTTTTCATTATACCTGCTTGGATAAAGCGCAAACGAAAATCTTCATCTGTATCTTTCTTACTTGGTTTGATTAAAATACAAACAAGTTTTTCTAATTGTGGTATAAACCATATAAGTAAGGCTGTATTTAGAACATTAAAAGTAGTATGGAATGCTGCTAATACTATTGGTAATTTAAGTTTTGTTACTGAATTAATTTCTGTGCTTGTAGGATCATATCCAACAAAACTACATACAGTATTTACAAATGGATAAAAGAGGGCTAACACCCATATAACACCTATAACATTAAACATTAAGTGCGCAAGAGCCGCTCGCCTTGCTTGCGTATTTGCTGCAATTGCTGCAAGATTAGCTGTTACTGTTGTTCCTATATTTTCACCCATTACTAACGCTATGCCTAAATAAACTGGTAATACGCCTGTAGAACATAGCAATATTGTTATTGCCATAATAGCAGCGGAAGACTGTACTATACAAGTTATGACGGTACCTATAAATAAAAATATAAGAATTGTAAAATAACTATTTACATCGAATGATTTAAAGAACTCTATTACTGCAGGCGTACTATCTAAATGAAGCGATTTTCCGGCATCACTTAACAATACAAGACTAAAGAACATAAATGCTATACCAAATAAAAAATCACCAACATAGCGCATCCGTCTTATATATATTAGAACTATACCAAACAAAAAAGCAGGAAATACAAAGTTTGTAAGATTTACAGAATAGCCTAAAGACATTATCCATGCTGTAAGTGTAGTACCTATGTTTGCTCCCATTATAACTGATATGGCTTGTGAAAGTGTTAGTAGCCCTGCATTAACAAAAGATACTGTCATTACTGTTGTTGCTGACGAAGACTGTACTGAACAAGTTATAAATGTACCTGTTAACATACCTGTAAATCTATTGGTAGTCATTGCACCAAGTACGTGTCGCAACTGTGAGCCTGCCATTTTCTGAAGGGCTTCACTCATTACTTTCATTCCATAAATAAGTAAAGCTAAAGAACCTACTATTTTAAAGAAAATGATAAGATAATCGCTAAGTTTCATAAATTAAATTATTGATTGTATTTATTCTTTTGCTGTTAAAAATGATTTAGTTAACTTTACCATCAAAATTGTTTAATTTTTTATTTATACAAAATGAAACAAGTCATAAAAATCCGATGCAAAAATAATAAAAAAAAATTAACTATACCTATTGGTTGTACACTTTATGATATTTATAAAAAGTTAAATTTACAAATACCTTTTGGACCAATAAGCGCAAGAGTAAATAATAAGGTGGAGGGCCTGCATTATCGTGTATACCATAACAAAGATATTGAATTTCTTGGTATGACAACTTCATCAGGACAAAGAGCATATACTCGGTCTTTATTTATGCTGTTATGCAAGGCTGTACACGACTTATATAAACAGAGTAAAGTTATTATTGACGTTCCTGTCTCTAATGGATATTATTGTAATATTAATATTGGACATTCTATTACTGATAAAGATGTTTGCGATATAAAGAATAGGATGAGAGAAATAATTGATGCTAAAATTCCTATTTCAAGACATGAAATACCTACAGAGGATGCCATTTCTATGTTTACAAAAATTGGAGATACAGCTAAGGTAAAATTATTAAAAAGTACTAGAAACTTATACACCACTTATTACCAAATGGATGATTACCCTGATTATTATTATGGAGCTATGCTCACTAATACTAAGTATATTTATCTTTTTGGTGTTGAGAAATATTACGAAGGTCTTTTATTACGTATACCGTCTAGAACTAAACCTAACGTTTTAGGTGAAGCTATTAAACAAGATAAAATGTTTGAAATTTTTTTAGAACATCATCGATGGCAAAATATCATAGGAGTACGAACAGTTGGGGATTTTAATAATACGGTAAAAAAAGGATTATCAAATGATATTATTAATGTGAGTGAGGCCCTACAAGAAAAAAAGATTGCAATGATTGCAGAAACTATTTCAAAAAGAAAAGATGTTAAAATTGTTCTAATTGCAGGTCCATCATCCAGTGGGAAAACCACTTTTTGTAAAAGATTATCTGTTCAATTGCTTACATGTGGAATAAAACCAGTACAAATATCGTTAGATGACTACTACGTTAATCGAGTCAATACACCAAAGGATAAAAATGGAGAACTTGATTATGAAAGCATTTATGCGTTAGACCTTGATTTAATAAACAAACAATTTACTGACCTATTTAATGGGAAAGAAATAGAATTACCTAAATATGATTTCATCACAGGTATTAACGGTAAAAGTGGTAAAAAACTTCGTCTTAAAGATAATAATATACTACTTGTTGAAGGTATACATGGACTTAACCCTATATTGACAGAACATATACCTGATAAATACAAATTCAAAATTTATGCTTCTGCGCTAACTACAATTTTACTTGATGACCATAATTATATACCTACAACTGATAATCGTCTCTTAAGGCGTATAGTACGTGATTATAAATATAGGGGATGCTCTGCACAAGAAACTATAAGTAGGTGGAACAGTGTAAGATCTGGAGAAAATAAATGGATTTTCCCTTTTCAAGAAAATGCCGATATTATGTTTAATACAGCTATGCTTTTTGAATTTGCAGTCATACAAACACAAGCTACTGCCATATTGGAAGAGGTACCTGAAAATTGTATAGAATATGCTGAAGCATTTCGTTTGAGAAAATTCCTTGCCTATTTTACTCCATTACCCTACAAAAGGCTTCCACCGACTTCCTTATTAAGGGAGTTTTTAGGTGGATCATCATTTAAATATTAATAATAAATTGTACAATTAATAAACTGTACAATTCAATATTATCTTCGTTTAGATAGTAAAAAATATATACAAAAACGAGTTTTAAAAATTTGCTATCATAGGATAATATAGCATGAAAATAATCTATATACAAAGGGTAATTTTTCTACAAAAATTATCCTTTGTATATGTTTGATAAACAGTATTTTACATATCTTTATAATAACTTCAATAATAGTTTAACTTAAACCATTGCTGCGTTCCTTATAAAAACATCTCTGCGTTTCTTAATAAAACGTTCAAGCATTTCTTTAAGGTTTGTTGTAGCTTTTATTCTAAAACAAGTCGCATCCTTGTTTTAGAAGTAATTTTTCTTTACAATTAGAATTTTGCATAGACAAAACAAAACAAGCAGTGAACCTATATTTGACATGATGGAAAACAATAAATAACAAACTAAACTCCCTCCACTTCACATTAAATAATTAACTTATTTTAAATCTGAACTGTAATTTTTCTACACAATAGCCTTATCGATTTTAATAAAAATTCAAGCTACTATAGAAAAAAAAGAACATATCTTAATTTTTGAAAATAAGTCATAAACAAGTCAATAAATCTTTCATCAATATTTAATCAGTATAATTAAAACAATATAAAAACGAACAAAATATAATTAGAAGCATTAATAGCATGTAATAATAATCCATATTTACTATACATATTGTAAGCAATAGAAAAGACTATAAAATTATTTTTATTAAAAAAGATTTTGATAATTCAATTATTATTCGCAATTTTGCGCATAGTTACTAACCATGTTTAGTTAAGGAAAAATTCTAAAACAAAGAAATAATTCTATGGAAGAACAAATCGAAGTGAAAGAGCTTGAACACGTTGTTGTCCTTTTCTCTGGAGACTCTGGTGATGGAATGCAATTAGCAGGTAATATATTTTCAACAGTATCTGCGACCGTAGGAAATGGTATTTCAACATTCCCAGATTATCCTGCAGATATTCGTGCCCCGCAAGGCTCACTCACTGGTGTTAGTGGATTTAGAGTCCACATAGGTGCAGATAAAGTTTATACACCTGGAGATAAATGCGATGTTCTTGTAGCAATGAACGCCGCTGCGTTAAAGACACAGTATAAAAACTGCAAACCTCAAGGAACTGTTATTATTGATACAGACTCTTTTGGCGCAAGAGACTTAAAAAAGGCTGAGTTTAAAACAGACGACTACCTAAAAGAAATGGGGATAGACCCAGACAGAGTAGTGGCATGCCCTATTACAAAGATGGTTAAAAGTTGTTTATCCGACTCAGGTATGGATAATAAGTCTATACTAAAATGTAGAAACATGTTTGCCTTAGGCTTGGTTTGTTGGTTATTCAATCGTAGATTAGACTTAGTTGCAAACTTTTTACGTGAAAAATTTAGTAAAAAACCTGCTATAGCTGAAGCTAATATTAAAGTTATAGAGGCAGGGTACAACTATGGACATAATGTTCACGCATCTGTCCCAAATACATATCGCATTGAGACAAAGAATAAAGTTCCTGGAAGATATATGGATATCACAGGTAATAAAGCTACTGCATATGGACTTATGGCTGCTGCAGAAAAAGCAGGCATGACTCTTTACCTTGGTTCTTATCCTATAACACCTGCAACTGATATTTTACACGAACTTTCTAAACACAAGTCAATGGGAGTTGTTACTGTTCAATGTGAAGATGAAATATCTGCAGCTGCATCATCTATAGGAGCGGCCTTTGCTGGAGCATTAGCAGCAACTTCTACATCAGGTCCAGGTATTTGCTTGAAAAGCGAAGCTCTAAACTTGGCTGTTATAGACGAACTTCCTTTAGTTATTGTAGATGTACAGCGTGGAGGTCCATCAACAGGACTACCTACTAAAAGCGAACAAACAGACCTACTACAAGTCCTTTATGGACGTAACGGAGAAAGCCCTATGCCAGTAATTGCTGCAACAAGCCCTACAGATTGTTTTGATGCAGCATTCCATGCTTGTAAAATTGCACTTGAACACATGACCCCTGTAGTTCTTCTGACAGATGCATTTATAGCAAATGGTTCTTCAGCTTGGAGATTGCCAAACATAGATAAACTGCCTGAGATACACCCACATTATGCGCCAGAAAGTCAACGCTACACTTATACACCATATAAGCGTGAAGAATATACTAATGTGCGTTATTGGGCAATACCTGGTACAGAAGGATATGAACACATACTTGGTGGACTCGAAAAAGATGGCGAAACAGGTGCAATATCTACAGACGCCGAAAACCATAATAAAATGGATCATCTACGTTTTGACAAAGTTGCACGTATACCTGTACCTGATCTTGAAGTACAAGGAGATAAAGATGATGCCGATTTACTTATAGTAGGTTTTGGAAGTACATATGGGCATTTATTCGCAGCAATGCAAGAATTACGCGCAAGAGGATACAAAATCGCTTTAGCACAATTTAAATATGTAAATCCTTTACCAAAGAATACACCAGAGGTTCTTAATAAATACAAAAAAGTTGTTGTGGCAGAACAAAATCTTGGGCAACTTGCAGCACTTCTACGTATACGTATTAATAATTTTGCTCCATATCAATATAATCAAGTAAAGGGACAACCTTTTGTAGTACAAGAACTTGTTAAAGGATTTGAACGTCTATTGTCTCTCCCAGCTCCAAATGATAATGGTGATACATTCTATTCAAGAATATTACAATAAATAAAGAGTAATTAAAAATGACTCAGTACACAGATAAAGACTTTAAGAAAGGTCAACCTCGCTGGTGTCCAGGATGTGGCGACCATTTCTACCTAAATAGTTTCCAAAAAGCAATGGCTGAAATTGGTGTTCCTCCATATCAAACAGCTGTTATATCAGGTATTGGCTGTTCAAGCCGTCTACCATATTATGTTAATACATATGCTATGCAGACTATACATGGGCGCGCAGCAGCAATAGCAACAGGTGCAAAGGTGGCAAACCCAAAATTGTCTATTTGGCAAATATCAGGTGATGGTGATGGACTAGCAATAGGTGGTAACCATTTCATACATGCAATGAGAAGAAATATTGATATCAATATCATACTTCTTAATAATCGTATTTATGGTTTAACTAAAGGACAATACTCGCCTACTAGTCCAAGAGGATTTGTATCAAAGTCTTCTCCATACGGAACAGTTGAAGACCCATTTAGACCAGCAGAATTATGCTTTGGAGCACGTGGAAAATTCTTCGCACGTACAGTAGCAACAGATGCACCTGAAACTATAGCTATTTTAAAAGCAGCTCACGCACATAAAGGAACTTCTGTATGTGAAATACTCCAAAACTGCGTAATATTCAATAATGGATGTTACGATGCTGTATACAACAAAGAAGGACGTAACAATAATGCTATATATGTAAAACATGGAGAGCCTTTAGTTTTTGGAGAAAATAAAGAATATGGCTTAGTACAAGAAGGCTTCGGTCTAAAGGTTGTTAAAATTGGAGAAAACGGCTATCGACTTGAAGATATCCTTATTCACGATGCACATTGTGTTGATGATACATTACAACTAAAACTTGCAATGATGGACAATAAAGAAGGCTTTCCTATTGCCTTAGGAATAATACGCGATGTAGAAGCACCAACATATAATGACGCATTATGGGAACAAATAGATGAAATTAAGGCTAAAAAACCATACCACAATTTTACAGAACTTCTTGAAACAAATGATATTTGGGAAGTAAAATAAAGAATATTGTAGATTTATAAAAATAATGCAGAGGACACTTTTAGATATATTTATAAAAATGTCCTCGCTTTTTTATTAAAAAGAATTTCTATAAACAAATATATTTTTGTAAATTTGCCATCGTATGGTATAATATATCTCCAATACTAATATCTAAAATTAAAAATAAAAAAAGAACAAAATAACTATCTATATAAAGATATAAAAACTAATTACATTTACTATGAAAGTTCATGAATACCAAGCAAAAGAGTTTTTTGCAAACTATGGGATTCCCGTACAGCGTGGTATGGTCTGCCGTACAGTAGATGAAGCTGTTGCTGCATACGAGAAATTGAACGTTGGACTTGTTGTTGTTAAAGCACAAGTACATACAGGTGGACGAGGAAAAGCAGGTGGAGTAAAACTCGCAAAGAATATCGACGAGGTACGCACACATGCAGGTAACATTCTTGGAATGAATATTAAAGGCTTCATTGTAGACAGAGTACTCGTATGCGAAGCTCTCGATATTAAATCAGAGTTCTATATGAGTATACTGCCAGACCGTAAAACAAAAAGCGCAATCTTTATGTTAAGTCGCGCAGGTGGAATGGACATTGAAACTGTAGCTAAAGAAACACCAGAGAAAATAGTTAAACTACCTATTGACCCTGCTGTTGGTCTTACAGACTTTAAAGCTCGCCAAGCAGCATTTATTTTGTTTGACGATATGAAGTATGTAAAACAAGCTGTTCCTTTGTTCAAAAACCTTTATCGCTTATTCTGCGAAAAAGATGCTTCTTTAGCAGAAATTAATCCATTAGTAATTACTAATGATGACAAAGTTGTTGCTATTGACGCAAAAATGACATTTGATAACAATGCTTTATTCCGTCATCCAGATGTTCTTGAAAAATTTGAGCCTACAGAAGAGGAAAAGAAAGAACAGGCAGCTAAAGAAAAAGGATTTAGCTATGTTAACCTCGGTGGTGAAATAGGATGTATGGTAAACGGAGCAGGCTTAGCAATGGCTACAATGGATATGATAAAGCTATATGGAGGTAACCCTGCTAACTTCCTAGATATTGGTGGTAGCTCTAATCCAACAAAAATTGTTGAAGCAATGAAATTACTATTATCTGACAAACATGTTAAGATAGTATTGATTAATATATTTGGTGGTATAACTCGTTGCGATGACGTTGCAAAGGGTCTTATAGAAGCATTCAAACTAATAAACACTAATATGCCTATCGTTATCCGTCTTACTGGAACAAACGAAGCAGAGGGTCGTGAACTACTCAAGGGAACTAAGTTCCATGTAGCTACAACTATGAGTGAAGCTGGACACATGGCAGTAGATTTATGCAAATAAATTATCGATTAAAAACTTTGTAAAGCAATGAGTATTTTAATAAATAAAAAAACACGACTTATAGTTCAAGGCATAACAGGTCGTGATGGTAGTTTTCACGCTACAAAAATGAAAGAATATGGTACCAACGTTGTAGGTGGTACTTCACCAGGTAAAGGTGGTCAAGAAGTTTCTGGTATACCTGTATTTAATACTGTTGCAGAAGCAGTAAAAGCAACAAATGCTAATACCTCTGTAATATTCGTTCCAGCTGCATTTGCTAAAGATGCAATGTTAGAAGCAGCTGATGCAGGTGTTAAACTTATTATTTGTATAACAGAAGGAGTTCCTACATTAGATGTAGTTCAAGCTTATCGTTATATACAAACTAAAGGAGCACAACTCATTGGTCCTAACTGTCCAGGATTAATATCACCAGATGAAAGTATGGTTGGAATCATGCCAACAAATATTTTCAGAAAAGGACATACAGGCGTTATAAGTAGAAGCGGTACTCTTACATATCAAGTAGTAGCTGAATTAACGGCTGCAGGAATGGGTCAATCATCCGCAATTGGTGTAGGAGGAGATCCTATAGTAGGTCTTTATTTCCAAGATCTGTTAGAAATGTTCCAAAACGACCCAGAAACTGATAGTGTAGCTATAATAGGAGAAATAGGAGGAGACGCTGAAGAAAGGGCTGCCCAATTCATAAAAGAACACGTAACAAAACCTGTAGTAGCTTTCATCTCAGGACGTGAAGCTCCAAAAGGAAAGCAAATGGGACATGCAGGTGCTATAATTTCAAGTGGTTCAGGAACAGCAGCAGAGAAAGTTGCAGCTTTTGAAGCTGCAGGAGTACCTGTAGCAAGAGAAACTCAAGAAATTCCTACATTACTTAAAAAGAAATTAGGCAAATAAGTAACTTTTTCTAAAACTATAAATTAGATAAAATAATTACTAAGGACTTTCTATTAGCAACAAATTAAGTACTATTAGAAAGTCCTTTATATGTATAACTAACTAAAAATATTATATTTATTATATAAAATATTGCACAGTATTATAATATATGTGCAACAAAATGTGTGTTTTTGATAAAAAAACTTGCATAGCTTAAAAAAATATCTTTACTTTGCAGCAAAATTTTATATTTTAAAGTATAATAAACATTTAAAAACGTACAATTATGTCAGAAATTGAAGCAAAAGTAAAAGCAATTATCGTAGATAAACTTGGTGTTGATGAAGCAGAAGTAAAACCTGAAGCAAGTTTCACAAATGATCTCGGTGCTGACTCTTTGGATACAGTAGAGCTTATTATGGAATTTGAAAAAGAATTTGGTATATCAATTCCAGACGATAAAGCTGAAAAAATTGCCACAGTAGGTGATGCAATTTCATACGTTGAAGAGAACGCTAAATAAAACTACTAAAAAAACTTAAGTAGGACTATTTCTGAACTACTTACTAAAAAATCTTCGACAACTAAATTTATATCATGCTGAGTTCTTGTGTAAGAAAATAGTAATGGTATAAGAACTGCAAGGAGTTAAGCCAATAGTTTTTATGTCATGTCTCGCCTTATATTGAGATACTGTATTTAGAACATTAGCTTAACCCCTTAATGTATTTTTTGTTTTGAATATATATATTTCAAGACAATAATAATGAATTTAAATTGTAAATTTATGGAATTAAAAAGAGTAGTAGTAACAGGTCTTGGCGCAGTTACTCCTTTAGGCAATTCAGCTGAAGAGACTTGGAAATCAATGATAGAAGGAAAAAGTAGTGCAGCTCCTATCACTCATTTCGATACAACAGATTTTAAAACAAAATTTGCATGTGAAATAAAGAATCTAAATATAAACGATTTTATAGATCGTAAAGAAGCTAGAAAGTTAGACCGTTATACTCAACTAGCCATAATAAGTGCCATACAAGGTGTAAATGACTGTGGTATAGATTTAGAATCAGCAGATAAAAATAGAATAGGAGTTATATATGGAGTAGGAATAGGTGGTATTAAAACTTTTGAAGAAGAGATAGGCTACTATACTACACATAAAGAAAACGGCCCAAAATTTAGTCCTTTCTTTATTCCTAAAATGATTGCTGATATAGCATCAGGTCATATAAGTATTAAATATGGATTTCATGGACCAAACTTTACTACAACATCTGCCTGTGCTTCTTCAACACATGCCCTTGCAACTGCTTTCAACTTAATACGTCTTGGTAAGGCAGACATGATGATTTCAGGTGGTGCAGAAGCTGCTATAACACCTGGTGGTGTAGGTGGATTTAATGCAATGCACGCACTTTCTACAAGAAATGATGACCCTGAACATGCATCTCGTCCTTTCTCTGCAACACGTGACGGATTTGTAATAGGCGAAGGAGCAGGATGTATTGTTTTAGAAGAGCTTGAACATGCTAAAGCACGTGGAGCAAAAATATACGCAGAATTTGTAGGTGAAGGTGCCTCTGCAGATGCCTACCATATTACAGCTTCACACCCTGAGGGCTTAGGGGCTAATTTAGTGATGAAAGCAGCTTTAAAGGATGCTGGATTACAAACATCAGACATAGACTATATTAATGTACACGGAACATCAACACCTGTTGGAGATATATCAGAAGCTAAAGCAATAATTAAGCTATTTGGAGAGAATGCATATAAGCTAAATATATCATCAACTAAAAGTATGACAGGACATCTACTCGGAGCAGCAGGGGCAGTAGAAGCTATGGCATGTATATTGTCTATACGAGATGGAATAGTTCCTCCTACAATTAATCATGATGAGGAAGATAAAGATGAAAATATAGACTATAACCTCAATTTTACATTTAATAAAGCCCAAAAACGTAAAATAAATGCAGCCCTTAGCAATACTTTTGGCTTTGGAGGACATAATGCTTGTGTAGTATTTAAGAAATATGTTGAATAAGATAATAGATAGAGTAAAGCTCCCATTTCGAAAGGATAAAGAGCTTTACCTCTCTTTATATAACATAATAGGTAAACTACCACATAATATAGAACTTTACAAGACTGCATTACTACATAAAAGTGTCTCTCGACGCAACAATAAAGGTAAACTAATAAATAATGAGAGATTAGAGTTTCTTGGAGATGCTATTTTAGATGCGGTAGTTGGAGATATAGTCTTTAACTATTTCCAGGGCAAAAGAGAGGGATTTCTTACCAATACACGCTCAAAGATAGTTCAGAGAGAAACACTAAACAGGTTGTCTAAAGACTTAGGAATAAATAAGTTGATACTATCTAATAGTAATAGTATTGCTGCACATAATAGCTATTTGGCAGGAAATGCTTTTGAGGCATTAGTCGGTGCATTATACCTTGATCATGGATACATGGCATGTATGTATTTCATAAAAAAGCAAATATTAGGTAATCGAATTAATCTTGATAAAATAGCTCACAAAGAGGTTAATTTTAAGTCTAGAATATTAGAGTGGGCACAAAAGAATAAACTTAAAATCGAATTTGTGTTAGTAGAAAATAATACCGATAGTGATGGTAGTCCTACATTTAAATTTAAAACTATAATAGAGGGTGTAAATTGTGGCGAAGGCTATGGTTATTCAAAAAAAGAAAGTCATCAAGATGCTGCACACCACGCACTAATCCGAATACGTAGCAATAGTCAATTTGTAAAACAGCTATTAGCTGCAAAAGAAAATCGTATACTTAATGATAAAGAAATAAGCTAATTTACTTAATCAACTTACAAAGAAACTATTTTAGTAAGTTGATTAAGTAATTACATTTTTCAGGGTTACCTATTTGTTTTCCTTCATCACAAGAGAGCTTAACACAATCGTGCCATTCTCGCTTTTCTGTTATACGCATACGAGTTAATTTTATAACAATATTCATTGGTTTTACCCCTGTAACATCACAAGTAAGGAATGTTCCAACTCCATAACTATCCTTAACACGTCCATTTACATACTTATGAAGTTGTATAGCTCGATCGATATTCAGTCCATTACTAAAAACAACTTGTTTAGTAGAAGGATCGATTCCCAACGATTTATATTTATTAATTATTTTTTCTATCTGTTCTTCTTCATTGCCACTGTCAACACGAAGACCTGTAAACATCATTGCCATACGCTTTGATAAATTACCAAAGAATACTTTATCTCCAAAACAATCATATAGATATATACCATTATCCCCATCATATACATCGCTAAATTTTTTCATGACATTGAAGTTGCATTCAAATACACCACTAACATTTTCTTCAAACTCGATTAGTTGATGGCTCATTGTACCTATTGCCAACAAATCATGTTTCATCGCAAGATAAACATTACTAGTACCTGTTAATTTTCCTGACCATGCATGAAAACCATATTTATCCTTATATCCACCTTGTTCATAAACTTCTTTCATAGCACTAATTACCATGTTATGGTGTGAAAACGATATACGTCGTCTTGTCCCCATATCTCCTAATATGAGACCATTATTAAGGAATAAATATGTTTTATATTTACATTTTTCTTTTTCTTTTTCAAGGTCATACTTATTAATATCACCATTTACTATATGCATTAACTCTGATACAATACTTAAAATAGGCATTTCCCACATAATAGTAGAATACCATTTTCCTCGTATAGTAATAGATAATTGTCCTTCGTTTGTTTGAGAAATATTAACTTCATTTGGATTAAAACGATAACCTCTTAAAAAAGTAAAATACCATTCTGGCAGGTAATACATTCTACGCTTCATAAAGGCAATTTCCTCCTCTGTTATGCAAATGTTACGCATGTAGTCTAATTGCTCACTAATGAGTTTTGCAAAACCAATAGGATATACAGTGTTATTTCTATCATAAAAAGTATATTCTACTTCTGAACGTGGATAAGTTTGTAACACATAATATTGACAGCTAAATGTATAAGCATCGTTATCCGTAAAATGATTGATAATTTGTTGCATAATAACTATATTCTACTTAATAGCATTAATAGGTATTTGTATAATTGCAAATTTACGTAAAATATTTTCCCTATTATAAAGTATGTGCTATCTTTTCTAAATTCTTATATCAAATACTTGCATAATCAAATAAAATTTACGAATATTGCATATAATAACTTATTAAACAGACTATGACACAAGAAGAAAAAAACAAAATTGAAAGTGATATAGTGGAAGTGCTAAAGACTGTTTATGATCCAGAAATTCCAGTTAATATATATGATTTAGGAATGATATACAAAATAGACTTACACGATAATGGTGTATTGGATATGGATATGACATTTACATCGCCTTCTTGTCCAGCTGCAGATTTTATATTTGAAGATGTAAGAACAAAAATAGAAAGCATTACAGGCATAAAGGAAGCAAATATAAATCTTGTGTTTGAACCTGCATGGGATCAAAGCATGATGTCTGAAGAAGCACGTGTAGAATTAGGATTTGACTAAAAACTAAAATATATGAAGAATGTTTACTTTATTTCAGATGCACATTTAGGTTCGCTTGCAATACAACATAAACGAACTCATGAGCGTAGATTAGTAAACTTTCTTGATAGCATAAAATACAAGGCAGAAGCAATTTACCTCTTAGGAGATATGTTTGACTTTTGGAATGAATATAAATATGTTGTACCAAAAGGATATACACGATTTTTAGGCAAACTATCAGAATTAACAGATTTAGGAATAGAAATTCATTTTTTTATAGGTAACCATGATATTTGGACATACGGATACTTAGAGAGAGAATGTGGTTTGCTTGTTCATAAACATGAAATAACAACAGAAATAGGCGATAAAGTCTTCTATTTAGCGCATGGTGATGGTTTAGGAGATCCAAGTAAAAGTTTTAAAATCTTAAGAACAATATTTCATAATAGAATTTGCCAAAAAATACTTAACTTCTTTCATCCTTGGTGGGGAATGCAACTTGGATTAAAATGGGCAGAAAAAAGTAGATTGAAAAGAATTAATGGAAAAGAAAAGGCATATTTAGGAGAGGATAACGAGTATCTTGTTCGATACACTAAAGAATATATTAAAACTCATAAAGACATAGATTTCTTTATATATGGGCATAGGCATATAAAATTAGATTTGCAAATAAACAAATCAACCCGTATGTTAATATTAGGTGATTGGATATGGCAATTTACATATGCAGTATTTGATGGAGAACACCTATTTTTAGAAGATTATGTTGAAGGAGATAGTAAATTATCTGATTAAAAAATCTTTTTTAATTTTAATATGAATAATTGCAGATTATACTTACTATTAATAGTAATGATGATATGCCAGTTATCAATGGCACAAGATAATATAAATCCTGAAGACAGAGTAGTAGATATAAATTCTCCAACGTTTGTTCCAATGATACATGTTGGTAAAGTAAAAGTTGGTAATGATAGTATACAATATGTTAGAACAAATAAAATTTATATTTTTCCAGAGCTTACATTTAAAGATGCCAAAGAGAGAATGGCTTATAATAGGTTGCTTTATAATATAAAAAAGGTACTCCCTATTGCTAAAGAATGTAGGCAAATCATATTAGAAACAGGAGCATATTTAGAAACATTACCAAATAAAAAAGCAAAAAGACAACATATAAAAATTGTTGAAAAAGGACTTAAAAAGGAATATACACCGCGTATTAAAAAACTAACTTATTCACAAGGGAAACTACTCATAAAACTTATAGATAGAGAAACTAACTCCACAAGTTATGAGCTTATACAAGCATTCCTTGGACCTGTAAAAGCTGCCTTTTATCAAGCGTTTGCATGGATATTTGGAGCATCGCTAAAAAAACAATATGACCCTAAAGGGAAAGATAGGCTGATTGAGCGAATAGTGCTACAGGTTGAAGCTGGACAATTATAGCATAAAAAATAATATAAATGTTTAATGAACTAATAAGTAAAAAAATATAATTACCTTTGTCATTATCAATTATATAAAATACAAATTAAACATGCAAGAGACAAGACAAAATCGCATAGCAAGACTACTTCAAAAGGAAATTGCAAGTATATTCCAAACACAAACACGTGCAACGCATGGGATACTTGTAAGCGTAACGCGAGTAAAAATAAGTCCAGATCTTGGAATATGTACATCATATCTTAGTATATTCCCATCAGAGAAAAGCTCTGAACTACTTAAAAATATAAAGGCAAATGAGAAAACTATAAGATATGAGCTTGGGAAAAGAGTTCATAACCAATTAAGAATAATACCAGAGCTACGCTTTTTTATAGATGACTCACTTGACTATATCGAACACATAGATGACCTACTAAATAAGAGCAAATGACATAAATGTATCTGCCTTTATATATAGCAAAACGCTACTTTTTATCAAAAAAAAGTACTAATGCAATTAATATAATTAGTTTTATATCAGTAATAGGGGTTGCTGTAACAACAGCTGCACTTGTTGTTATACTAAGTGGATTTAATGGGTTTGTAGACTTGGTTGCAAATCTGTTTACTAACTTTGATCCACAAATAAAAGTAGAAGCTGTAAAAGGGAAATATATAGCAAGTGATGATCCTATAATAACTAAAATAAAAAAACTACCAAGTATAAAAGTTGCAACAGAATGTGTTACAGAGAATGCACTTGCTATGTATCAGGGGCATCAACTAATGGTTACACTAAAAGGAGTTCAAAATAATTTCGATTCGCTAACCAATATAAAAGATATTCTATATGGGGATGGTGAATTTAAATTGAATGTAGCTAATTTAGACTATGCTACAGTAGGTATAGGAGTAGCACAATCTTTAAACCTTCCTATTAACTGGGAAAATTATTTAAAGTTATACGCTCCAAATCGTAAAGGTCAATATGATATTACCAGTCCAACAAATGCTTTTGTATCAGATTCTGTATTATCGCCCAAAGTTGTATTTCAAGTAAAACAGAGTAAATATGATAGAAACTACATAATCGTACCTATTTCACTAACAAGACGTATGTTCAATCTACAAGGCGAATTAACATCTTTAGAAATAAGACTAAAGGCAGGTGAAGATATAGAAAAAACAAAAGATATTATAAACGAAATAGGCAAGGGGAAGATTATAGCTAAAGACAGATATGAACAACAAGCAGAAACTTTTAATATCATGTATATTGAAAAACTATTCGCATATACCTTCTTGTCTTTTATACTATTAGTAGCCTGTTTCAATATTATTGGTTCATTATCAATGCTTATGCTTGATAAGAAAAAAGATATAAAAACATTAGTAAACATAGGATTAACTGAAAAACAAGTATCTAAGATATTTTTATTCGAAGGAAATATAATATCAATTGTAGGAGCAATTATAGGTATAATAGTAGGTTTATTTCTTTGTTGGATACAACAAGTATATGGAATAGTACATTTGGGAGGTCAAGATAGTAACTTCATAATAAATGCTTACCCCATAAGTGTTCACCCTACAGATATAATACTTATCTTCATAACCGCTATAATAATATCATCAATAGCAATATTATATCCTGTAAAATATATGAGTAAAAGATTAATTAAAAATACAGAGTAACATTATAAATATATTTTTAGTAAAAGTATAATATTATATATATATAATGTTTTACGTAAAAAATGTATAATTTTGCCTATTGAAAATAAAACTATTTTATAATAAACAATCAAATATGACAAAAGAAGAAAGACACAATATAATATTAGAACAGCTTTATAAGCATGCACCAGTAATGGTTTCTGAACTTGCAATATTACTTGATGTTTCATCAGTTACTATTAGAAAAGATTTAACAGAATTAGAAAATATGGGGAAATTATATAGATGTCACGGAAAAGCTATAGCAATTAACCCATTTATGATTAATAGAACTGTAAATGAAAAAGAAAAATTATATCCTGAAGAAAAACATTCAATTGGAATCGAAGCTGCAAAGCTTATAGCACCAAATGATTTCATAATAATTGGTTCTGGTACAACAGTACAAGCATTTGCTAGAGTAATTAAACCAATATCTAATCTTACAGTTGTTTCCGCCTCATTGCATTCTTCCCTAATATTAAGCCAAGAATCAAATATAGAAGTTGTGCAATTAGGTGGTACCATAAGAAAGAGCAGCCAATCAGTTGTTGGAAATTACAGCAAGGAAATGTTGGTAGATTGTACTGCAAGTAAAGTTTTCTTAGGAGTAGACGGAATAGACCTTGAATATGGATTTACAACTACAGATTTAAGAGAAGCTCATCTAAATAAAAAAATGATAGAAGCATCACAAAAAACAATTATAATTACAGATTCTTCAAAATTAGGTAAAAGAGGTTTTGCAAAGATTGGGAATATGGAAGAAATAGACACTATCGTTACGGATAGTCATATCACTAATGAAGATATTTTACAATTAGAAGATTTAGGTATAAAGGTAATAAAAGCTCCTTGTAGACCAATATTATGCAATAATTAATAAATAAAAATAGATTAAAGTACATATTAATATACTAATAATTATGAAAATACCAAGCGAATTTGATGATATACGACCATTTGAGGAAGATGAACTTCCTGCTGTATATGAACGATTATTATCCAACGAACAATTTAAAGCAGTAATTAAATTTCTATATCCAGAAGTACCTTTTGATACTGTAGCTCAAAGAATGCGACAATGTAAAACTAACATGGAATTTCAATTAGCCTTTTGCTACACTTTTCTTAATAAAATTCTATCTAAAGCAAGTAAGGGGATAGAAATGGATGCTTCATGTATTGATAATTCTAAGTGTTATACATTTATAAGCAATCACAGAGATATTGTACTTGATTCTGCTATATTAGACAAACTGCTCATTGATGAAAAATTTACAACAACATGCGAAATAGCAATAGGAGACAATTTACTCTCCCTGCCATGGGTATTAGATATAGTGAGAGTCAATAAAAGTTTTATAGTAAAAAGGGGGCTTTTAGCAAGAGAAAGAATGGCTTCAAGCATCAAACTCTCAAAATATATGCACTATACTATAAAAGAAAAAAAAGAAAGTCTATGGATAGCACAAAGAGAGGGACGTGCAAAAAATTCTGATGATAGAACACAAAAAGCTGTTTTAAAAATGCTTGCGTTAGGAAATGATACCTCTACATTAGATAGTTTGCAGCAATTGCATATTGTACCACTTTCTATATCATACGAATATGACCCTTGTGATTATCTTAAGGCTGCAGAAGCTCAAGCAAAACGAGATAATCCTAACTGGAAAAAAGGTCCAATGGACGATGTGGTAAGTATGCAGACTGGTATAATGGGTTATAAAGGTTATATACATTATTATGCTGCACCTTGTATTGATAAATATATAGAATCTCTTAAGCTTATAAAAGAGCCTACCTCACAGCTATTAGATAGAATTTGTCAATACATAGATTATGAAATTCATAAAAACTATAAGCTCTATCCTATAAATTATATAGCAATAGACGAGTTAATGGGAGCTAAAGAATTTGCTTCAAATTATACAGAAGCAGATAAAAAAATAGTTCTTAATTACATACAAAGTCAATTAAATAAAATAGAAATACCTAATAAAGACGAAAAATTTTTACGAAAGACTATTCTTGAAATGTATGCTAATCCTGCTATAAATTATATAAAAGCAAATGAAAAACATCATAGTTAGTTTTTTTACATTATTATTAATAGTAACAACTTTCTCATGCTCTGATTTTTCTTATGAGGCAGGTGATAGTAAATATTCATATTTAACTACAGAATTTGTTGAAGCTTTTACTAATAATGATACTATACTAACTTATGGAATAGATGATAATAATAAAAAAATAAAATTTACAAACCCTATAAAGATATATTGGGCCTCTAAACCTGATACACTTTATAGGGCTTTACTTTATTATACAAAGAATAGGAATAATATTGTACAACAAATAGTTCCTATAACTGTTCTTTCTATAATATATACAAAAATTAAGAATAAAAAAAATATTCACGATCCAGTAATATTTGAAAGTGCATGGATAAGTAATAATCGTAAATATTTAAATCTTGGAATAGCGATTAAGAATGGTAAGTCTATAAAAAAAAGTTTAAGGCATAATATAGCTGTAATATGCACAAATAAAGAAAAAATAAATAATAGTAAAACACTATGGCACTTATCATTTTGTCATTCACAAAATAATATACCTGAATATTATTCTCAAAAAATATATTTAAGTGTTCCCTTAAAAAACATTAGTAAGGGAGATAATATTATTTTAACTATTAATAGCTATAAAGGAATAGTAACAAGAAGATTTAATCTATAGGGTATATAAAAGACTTATGTTGGGTAGCATTCTAAAAAACTTTTCACATACCTATTTATAAAATAAGAGGACAGTATCCTCTTTATGTGTATTATTAGCAAACTAATAGATACAGTTAATAAACAACAAGAACAACTGGGAAGGTTAATCTCTTTGCTTGAGGATAAAATAAAAAATCTATTTATTTTCCTATAGTGCTGTTTTTCATGTTTAAGCATTACGTAAAAATACAACAAAATCATTTAGTCCATTTTCATTCAAATCAGTAAAAGATATTTTTTTATTAAAGTCTTTTAAATGATTCTCTAACTCGTTAAACTTTTGATAGTACTAAAGAATAAAACTAATAAAATTTGGCTTATATATTTAAAAGTTGTATCTTTGCAACCAAATTTAGCGCCTGTGGCGGAATTGGTAGACGCGCTAGACTTAGGATCTAGTGTTTATGACGTGCAGGTTCGATTCCTGTCAGGCGCACCTCTTTTATAATACCACTTTTGATGTATTTTATTTATGACTCAATTAGTTCAGAAAATACCAATAACGGCATTTTTATTTTTTATTAGTTTATTTCCTTTAAATCTTTTTGCTCAAAATAAGTCATTATATTATAACAAGGTTGATACATTAAAATTTTTTAATCGTTTTAATATTAAGACCAATATATTTAATTGGACTAAAATAATTCCTAATATTAGTTTAGAGTTTACATTAGGTAATACAAATTGGCATAAGTGGACTATTACAGCTACAGGTAAATTTAATTGGCATACTTATACCAAAGATGTTCCTTATAATGTGTATGATATATATGCTGGACAGTTAGAGTTAAGACGTTATTGGCATGGTAAATCCCACAATAAGGTCTTTTATTATGGTCTATATACAAGTTTAAATAATTTTGATTTAAAATTTAGTTCTATAGGTAAGCAAGGTAAGGCAGTATCTTGTGGCTTTTCAATAGGTACAGTATCACAGTTGTATGGATATAAAAATGGAGCAAGTCTTGATCTTGATATCGGAATAAGTTCAGGATTAGTATTTGCAAAATTTAATAAATATAAAAGAGAGCTTGCTGGTAAGCATCATATATACTCTATAATTGAACCTTCAAATGCTTATAGGTTAACATTCGATCCTTTAATATATTCAACAGTTAATGATATAGTTCGTATTTCTTTTGTCTATCATTTTGGAACTAAACTCGCAAATAGGTTTAAGTCGCGCAAAGATGTTGATAACGAATATAGAATTAAATTAGCAGATGAAGCATATAAGCGTGATACTCTTAGAGCATCAGAATTAGAGAAAAAACAAAAAAGACGTATTGAAAAAGCTCGTAAAAAACGTTTAACGACGAATAAAGAATTATAAGATGAAACAGATAGTATTCAGTTTAATCCTATTTATATATGGGCTTTTTTCTAAGGCTCAAACAATAGCAGTTAATACAGACCTTTTGTTGCTTACTTTTCAAACCTATAATATAGGTGCAGAAATGACAATATCTAATAAATCAACTTTGGGACTTAATATATTTACAACAAAAGATCCTTATTGGTCAAAAGGGACAAAATTTGTTGGATTAAATCCAGAATTACGTTATTATTTTAGTGGTCGTCCTATGTATCATCATTTTATAGGGCTTACTGGATCTATTATAGATTATGATATAAAATGGAAATTATCACGTTATAGAGGTTTATCTGTAGGTGGAGGTGTATCAATAGGATGGGTAGGTGCTATTACTAAGCGTTTTACACTTGATCTACATTTAGGTGTAGGATTAAATATTTACCACCATCGAAAAACAATTGATAATTTCCTTGAATATGAAACCCCATCTGGTATAGTAACAGACAATGGGTATTTAGGTTACAACTTATTTCCACTTAAAGTAGGTGTAACCATGTCATATATTATCCGTTAAATCATTATGAAACATATAGGAAAGTTTTTTTTTATAGTAATATTATTACTATTTTACAGCCATTTTATTGAAGCTCAAGTTTTACATATTACAGGTACAGTATTAAAATCTATGAAAAAGAGTAATGCTAAAGGTAAAACCCAAATGCCTTTATCAGTGCCAGTTTATATATTCGATAATAGTAAGGATGCTGCAAAGCAAGCTGCTAATTTTAGAAATAAAAATAAAGGAATACGCACCGAAGTAAATATCAGAAGTAACTCGGTAGTAACTTCAGATTATGATGGTCATTTTGAAGCAGATGTTTCAGCTAAAGGCGCATTAATGGCAATAGATGAAAACGAAGTTAAAGTTGTTAATATTAGTACTGCTTTAACATATCAAATTATTTTTACAGGCGAAGAGAAAAGTATATTATTATCAACAGTAACAGCCTCAGCTAAGCGATTAGGTACAAAAATAGTTGAGATGAAACCAATAGACGATGGTCCAAGTTTGCATTGGAATGTAACAGTAAATTTACCAAAAGGATATACTAATGAAAGCTCAAGATTAATATTTCAACCACTGGTAATTGATTGTGATGAAGAAGATACTATTCAATATTTAGAGCCGTTAGTTTATGAAGGGGAAAAGTATCACGAAAATCAGATAAAGCGGAAAAGTTATGATTATTATAAAAATGATCCATTAAGTCAATTCTTTATAGCAGATAAGCCACTAACTGATGACCCTTTTACTTTTAATTGGGAAATAATATATCCGAAGCCAAATCCTAATAAAAGTTATAAATGGGGTTCTATAATACATCTTGAGGATTACAACGAGGTGTATTTTGAAGATAAGTCTAAACATGGAACATGCAATTCTCGTAAACCATGGAAGTTTTTAGATGTTTCTATGAGTAAAAAGCCTATTAATCTTTCTGTTGCATATTATGAAAAGCCTCGAGCACAATTGAGGGAAATACCAAGAAATTTACAGTTGACTTTTATACTTGGAAAAGATGAGTTAATTGCAGATGAAGTGAATAAGAAAAACCTTGAGCAACTTATTAAGGAGTTAAAATCATATGGCAGTTCATTGATAAACTTTACTATACAAGGAACAGCTTCGCCTGAAGGGAATATTGTTTTTAATACTAAGTTAGCAAACTCAAGAGCGTATAAAGCTTTATCATTGGTTAGAAATCAAATTTCTATATCAAGTTTAGAAGTTAAAAAGCCACTTATATACTCTTGGAATGATGTCGTAGATTCATTAAAGAATAGAGGACTAAACAGTGAAGCTCTAAAATTAAAGTCCTATATAGAATCCAATAATAAGATTGGAATACGCGAAATACAATTTAAGCCAGTAGTCCAAGAGATACTATCTAATCAACGTATTATGAGTTGTACATACACAGTGCGAGAAAATAAGGTACTTGATCCAAAAGAAGCACTATGGTGTTATTACAATGATAGCGATTATAAAGAAGGTGGAATAAATAAGTTTTCTAATGGTGACTATTATAATCTATTTAAACAGATAAAAGATTCTGCAGAATTACGTCGTTTAACATTTAGAGCTTGGGAAGAAAATAAAGTTAGGCGTACCATGAAGTATAGCCCTTTTGCTGCTTATATTGCAAACCGTGTAGCTTGTTATGCTATTGAAGACGATTCGATAGACCTTTCAATATTAGCACCTTTCATAGATATGAAAGCTGGAGTAGAAGTAACACGCCCAATTTCTTTTGACAATAACTATAATTATATGGTAAACAGACAAGAGATTGTTGCCAATCAAGCTATAATGTATTTTAGAGCGATGAAACTTGGAGAGGCTTACCATCTTGCGAGTAAGTTGCCTAATACATCAGAATTTAAAGCAATAAAAATGTTTGTAGACTTGGAAACTCTTTTCTTTAAGCAAGGAAAAACAAGAGATGAGGAGAAACGAGCTAAAGAGGCATTAACTTATGCTCTTAATAGCAGTAGGGAAAATGAAATAGTTTTAAATTTTGAATTAGTAGATGAATTAGGAAAAACTTATGAAGAAATAGTCCCATTAATCAATTCACTTCCTAATAATAATGCAAAGAAGTGGTATATGAAAGGAATAATAGAAGCACTTAAGCCTGAAATAAGCGATGATGAGTTTATGGAACTTGCTAAAAAATATGGTTCAGATGTAGCTTTACAAATGACCGATAACACTAATCCTATATATTTGGCTTATTTTCAACATTGTTTTGATTTAAATCCACAGTATAAAAAGTATTTTTATTCAGATGCTAATATACCTGATGATATACGTAAGAAGTCTCCATATGATATTAAGAAAATAGAAGTTTATAGACAAAAGTTTAATGATTTAATAATAAATAGCAATAAAGATAACTCAGAAAATTTATTAAAATAAGAAATAGTATGAAGAGAATACTTATTGTGGCGATATTTATACTGTCAGTATCTTCGCTTATAGCACAAACCGATGTTAAAGTTGATACAATTGTTAGAGATTTAGATGAGCTTGAAAAACGTATGAACTCAGAAAACATACGACCACAAAATAATGATACTATATATTATGGTATTAATCGTCAAAAAAACTTTAATGCTTTAATATATAGTTTAGATAAGCGACATAGATATATTGGTGATAAGTGGAGAAATAGGGGAGTATTCGACCATACTTATATGGAATTTGGTGCAGGAACACTTATATATAGCAATGAGGGAGAGAGCTATCTAACACCTCAAACAAATTTACACTTAAATATAGGTAAAGATTTAAGTCCATTACATTCTCTTCGGGTAGGAATAGGTGGAGAAATGGGATATGTTAGAGGTTACACTAATCCTAACTTAACAACTCGAATAAACCTTGACTATCTTTTCAACTTTTCTAATTATTTAATAGGCTATCGACCAGATAGGTTTTTTAATGTATTAGGAATTATAGGTATAGGAACACAATATTCTTATTTAAAAGGTGTAGATAGATTTGGTACTCCACAAAATATTTTAGACAAATCAACCTCTTTTAATATACATACAGGATTCCAGTTTAAACTCTTAGCAGGAACTCATGCTTCTGTATCATTAGAGCCATATATTTTGGCGGGTTCAGAAGGTATAGATTTGTCCGCTGTAAGAAAATTTAATCATTTTGGCATTGGTTATGGTGTGAATTTATCATATATTTGGTATTTCTTTAATAATATGACTTCAGAGCATGATGTCGGAGATTTTAAGAGGACGCTTAATAATGATAAGCGTTTGTTTTTTGAAGATACGAAAAAATATACTTGGAGGAGACCATGGTTCTTTAACTACTCAATAGGGCAGGTACGTTATAATCGTATGCCAATAGATTTAAAAGAAACATCAGGAATAACTATAAACGCCGCTCTTGGACAATGGCTATCATCAGCTATTGCAGTTAGAACAGGTTTAAGTATTACAAATTCTCCATGGACTAAAGCAAAAAATACTAAATCTTTTTTAGGGAGTGCAGGAGCTTTTGTTGATGCTATAATAAATCCATTTGGTTTTATTCATAGATTTAATTGGAATAAATCTGTCGGTCTAAATTTATCTGCAGGATATGAATTTGGCAAAATATTATTAGTTAATCCAGATTTATCAGAGAGAATAAGCGGTAATTACTTAGGATACAGATTTGGAGGGGAGATATGGGCCAAGTTAACTAATGATTTACGAATAGGATTTGAGCCAAAGTATATATTTGTAGAACATTTTGATAGAACCGATAAATGTCGTGTACCTTACGATAGACTTGAGCTAAAATTAGCTTTATCTATACTATTTAGAAATTATGCACAACGTAAAATAGATAATAAGCAAATATCAGTTACACCAATATCTCCACAAAAAAGGTATTATATCGGTTTGGGATTAGGTTGGAATACGCCTATAATGAAATGGCAGTATAAAGGCAATAATAGGAATAGTATTTTGAATGGAAATCTATTTTTTGGTTATAATATTGATGCTATAAATAGTTTAAAAGTTATGGCAGACTATATTACGAATCCTATATTAGAGGAAGCAACAAACAATAGTTATAAAAAAAATATATACAAATCAACATTTATTTCAGCCGATTATCAGTTAGCATTACTTAACCTAATGATAGGGTATAACCCTATGCGTAAGTGGGACGCTAATATATACTTTGGACCATCTATATCTTTTCGTAATAATTATGCACCAATGCAAGTAGGTGCAAACTTTGGAGGAATAGTTACTTATCGAGTTCTTCCAAGATTATCTTTGTATTATAGTCATACTATCTATTGGACGCCGCCAAGCACATACGATATCCCTAATTTATATAATACCCCTGGAGTAGTTACTAATGTGTTAACATTAGGAGCTATTTATAATCTTGATAGAGTTATTAAATTTGTTAAAGATTTACCATGGACAAATAACAGATTAATTACAAATCAATTATTTTTAGATTATGGATATGGTTATGCCATTTATGATGGTTTACCTATTAAGACAATAAAATCATTAGGTTCCTCAATGCACTTTTCTTTTGGTTATTGGTTCAATACGTTCCTTGGCGGTCGTATAGGAATAAATATGGCTAAAGGTACAGACCTTTCAACGGAAGCATTTGATGGTAAAAGACGAGAAACACTTTGTCACGGATTAGGTATGGCTACATTATCATTAGATGGTTTGCTCAACCCTTTAGGTATTAGTCGTAAATATAATATGAACTCTAACGTAGGATTAAATTTTATTTTGGGTTATCAAAGAGGTTTGTTAGTTTTAAACGATGCTTATCATACAGTTAAAGGCTCTAAGCAGGTAGTAGATGGAATACGTATCGGCTCACAGTTATGGTTTAAAATGAATAGAGATTTAAGATTTACCTTAGAGTCTGTATTTTCACCATTATCTGCACATAATGTATATGTTAGTCCTAATCGTACAATGTTTTCAGATAGTAAAGAAGTAGCATATAAACCTCTTGTTTTAGGAAATTCAATATCATTGCGTTTAGGAATAGAAGTATTATTGAAATCTGGTATAAAAGAAACTACTAATAGTAACAATATTATTAATAATATTCCCCAGTCCAATAAACGTTTTTTTATTTCTTTCGGAGGAGGCTGGAATATAATATTGTTAAAGCATAGTATGAAGAATTCTTCTTCAAATATTAATACGTCTTTATTTGCTGGATATAGATTTAATCACACCTCAGCTATACGTTTTGCTATTAATTACGTAAATGATAACATAAAATACGGATATACTTTTAATAAATTATCAGAATTTATAGAGCTAAAACAAAGAATTGCTTTTCTATCATTAGCATTTCAAATAGATCCTATATCTTATATTCAAGGTATAAATAACAATAGAGCTTGGAAATTTAATATTTATGGAGGGCCTGCTATCGGATTTAAGATAGACAAAGAGCGGATAAAAGGTGGAGCGCTCAATTTTGGTATAACGCTTGAACGTAAAATAAATACAAGAGTATCTGCATTTTTTAATCATGATGCATATATATTATCTTCTTCTTCAGGAAATGAGCTTATACCTGGTACAAGTCTTACAGGAACTATCACTGCATTGAATGCTATAAACATAGGTCTTACTTATAATTTATAATTTTGGAAATATAATAAATCACTACTTTTAGGTATTGTAACAATTATATTATAATAATAACTTTGCACTTATAAATATAATATATGTATGAAACGACAACCGCATGATTTATTATATATTAGCTTAAAAGTGTGCTGTTTTAAAAAACAGCACACTTTTTTTTTGAACAATATTAAACGATGTTCGTTATTAAATTTAAAACAATAAATATGCAGATACAAAAAGATGATATAAACCGTAGGATATTAGTTGTAGCCAGAAAGCTATTTATTACTAATGGAGTTAGGCAAACCTCTATGCGACAGATAGCATGTAATTCTGGTATAGCTGTAAGTAATATTTATAATTACTTTCAGAGTAAAGACGAACTTTTTAGAGCTGTTCTAACCCCTTTGCTTAATGCTATTGATAGATATGTAGAATCACACAATCAAGACCGGCATATAACTCTTGATATCTTTGAACTTAAAGAGTTTCAAGAAGAAAGTATAAGAGATATGCTCCAACTCATTAAAGAATATAAACCGGAATTACGTTTATTATTCTTTCATGCAGAAACTACATCTTTGGAAGGCTATAAAGATAAACTTATAGAGCGACAGTATATAATAGGTGTCGAATTTCTTAAGCTAATGAAGAGACGTTTTCCACAATTAGACACAAATATTTCTCCCTTCATGTTAAGAGTTTCGAGCAATAGTTGGATGATGATTTTCTTGGAACTTTTAAAGCAAGAAAATATAGAAGATGAGGTAATTAGAATTGGACTGAATCAATGGTCAACTTATAGTATAGCTGGTTGGAAAAAGCTTATGAATGTTAAATAACAATATAAAATAAACTTACAAATATGATAAAAACTTTAAAACGATTAGGAGTTTATATGGGAAGTCGCAAATGGTTGCTACCTTGCTCCGTAGTGTTATCAGCAATAAATGGTTTGCTATCACTTGTCCCATTTGTTTTTCTTTGGCTTGTAGTAGATACTTTGCTTAAGACCAATGGTGATTTTTCGGCTGCGCCTATATGGGATTATGCTATAGCAGCTTTTGCCTTTGCTGTTGCAAATCTATTGCTATATTTTATAGCTTTAATGTTGTCTCACTTAGCAGCTTTCAGGCTTGAAGTAAATATGAGAAAGGAGGCTATTAAATCCTTGCTTAATGCTCCATTAGGATATTTAGAACAGTTTAATACTGGTAAAATTAGAAAAGTAATAGACGAAGATACCTTACAAACTCATACACTTGTTGCTCACCTTTTACCAGATATTGCAGGTAGTATTGTTGCTCCAATTGGTGTTATAATAATACTGTTTACCTTAAATTGGCTTTTAGGTATAGTTGCTATGGTACCTATTATCGTAGCTGTTGGAATATTAGTAAAGCTTATGACATCTGAAAATCAATCGTTTCAACGTTTATATATGGATGCTCAAGAGAAAATGAGTTCAGAGGCTGTAGAATATGTTAGAGGTATACCTATTGTAAAAGTCTTTCAACAAACAATATACTCATTCAAACGTTTTTACAATAGTATTATTTCATATAGAGACCTTGCTACTAAATATGTAATGTTATGGAGAACCCCTTTTCCTATTTATACTGTTGTAATTAATTCGTTTGCGTTTATATTAGTACCAGCAACTATTTTGTTGATTGAATATGGCAATAAGCCTATAGCTGTTATTTCAGATTTAATACTATACATATTAATAGCACCAGTTATAGCTGGTAATATAATGAGAATAATGCATCTTGGTGAAGATTTATTTGTTGCAAATGAGACAGTTGAAAGATTAGAAAAGCTAACAAAAATTTCACCTTTAAGCATATCTGAATATACTCAAAGTCCTAAAAATTATAATATAGAACTTAAGAATATTAGTTTTAAATATGATGGAAGTAAGCAAAACGTACTTAATTCCATAAGTTTATCTATTAAAGAAGGTACTACCGTTGCACTTGTAGGTCCTTCAGGAAGTGGTAAAACAACTATCGCAAGACTTATTCCACGTTTTTGGGATCCAACTCAAGGGCAAGTAACTATCGGAGGTATAGATGTTAAGAGTATAAAGAAGACAGAGCTAATGGATAAGATTTCATTTGTGTTCCACAATGCACGACTATTTAAGACGACTATATTAGATAACGTATGTTATGGCTCACCTAATGCTACAATTGAAGAGATTAACCGCGCTATAGATTTATCACAAAGTAGAGAAATAATTGACAAGTTACCACAAGGACTTTATACTGTGATAGGAGCTGAAGGAACTTATCTTTCAGGAGGAGAAAAACAACGTATAGTTTTAGCAAGAGCAATACTTAAGAATGCGCCTATTGTTGTGTTAGACGAAGCTACTGCTTTTACAGACCCTGAAAATGAATATTTAATAAGAAAAGCTCTTAACAATCTAACTAAAGGAAAAACTGTTTTGATGATTGCTCATAGACTTACAACAGTTCAAGATGCTGATAATATTGTTGTAGTAGCAAATGGAAAAATAGAAGAGCAAGGAACTCATCAAGAACTGTTAAGCAATACAGGGTTATATTATAATATGTGGAATGAATATCAAAAATCTATAGCTTGGAAACTATAATAACTATAAAAAACTTAATACAATGATTATAGAATATTTTCAAAAACGTTTTGCACTTACACTTAAAGGAGCAAAGAATCTAAAACGTGGTATAATAGCATCAACGGTAGTAAACCTTTCATTAATGTTTCCAGCTATTTACCTATTTTTCTTTTTAATGAAGCGTATTGAGCAGTCTGCACAGCTTTATAATAAATATTTTTGGTTATATATTATAGTAGCTATCATATTATTTATACTAATGTTTATAATTAATAGGTGGCAATATGATTCAACTTATACTTCTATATATGCCGAAACTGCTAATAGTCGTGTTAGATTAGCCGAAAAGCTGAGGCGTTTACCTATATCTTTTTTTGGAAAACATAATCTTTCAGATCTTACATCTACTATAATGGAGGATTGCTCTTTTATTGAACAAATGTTTTCACATGCTGTACCACAATTGTTTGCAGCATTTATAAGTATTTTTATTATGGCTGTAGCTTTATTTATATATGATTGGCGTTTAGCACTTGCTTTGCTTTGGGTGGTACCTGTATCCTTATTTATAATAATAGTAGGTAAAGCAAATATTAATAAGATTTCTAAAAGCAATTATAACGACAAAAGAGATGTAACAGAAAAAATACAAGAAGGATTAGAGTGTGTACAAGAAATTAAATCCTATAACGGAGAAAAACAGTATAATGACAATTTTAAACAACAGCTGAAATTGTATGAGAAAGAGCTTATGAATACAGAACTTGTACCAGCTGTGTTTATTAACATATCAATGACATTATTAAAATTAGGTATGCCATCTGTTATTATGGTTGGTGTATGGTTAATAGGCAAAGGGGAAGTGTCCATATTTGTTTATTTAGTTTTTCTTGTAGTTTCTGCTATGATATACAAGCCGATAGAAGAAGTTTTTATGAATTTAGCAAGGTTAGTATTTATTGATGTAAGGATAAATAGAATAAAGGAAATTGAAAACATGCCAGAACAAACAGGTAGTACAGAACTTAAAATTTCAAACTATGATATAGTATTTAGAAATGTAAACTTTGCTTACGAAAAAAACAAACAAGTATTACATAACGTATCATTCACTGCTAAACAAGGCGAAGTAACAGCATTGGTTGGACCTTCAGGAGGTGGAAAGAGTACAGCTGCAAAACTTTCTGCACGATTTTGGGATATTGATAGTGGGAAGATAACAATTGGTGGAATTAATATAGCTGACATTGATCCTGAAACATTATTAAAAAATTATGCTATAGTCTTCCAAGATGTTATATTATTCAACGCATCTGTTGCAGATAATATACGTATAGGTAAACGTGATGCAAGCGATGAAGAAATAAAAAGAGCAGCTCGACTTGCTCAGTGTGAAGAGTTTATAAATAAAATGCCAAATGGGTATGATACTATAATTGGTGAAAATGGTGAAACTATTTCTGGTGGAGAACGTCAACGAATATCAATAGCAAGAGCCTTACTAAAAGATGCACCTATCATATTGCTTGATGAGGCTACAGCGAGTCTTGATGCTGAAAACGAAACTAAAATACAAACAGCTATATCAGAGTTGATACGAAACAAAACCGTATTGATTATTGCGCATAGGATGAGAACTGTACGCAATGCGGATAAAATAGTTGTACTAAATGGTGGAACTGTTACAGAACAGGGAAATCCTGAGGATTTAATGAAGGGAAATAGTGAATTTGCACAAATGGTAAAATTGCAACAGACTGACTACAGTATAAAACAATAATTTGCTTACTTATCTATAAGATTAGCTAAATCCATTCATAGTATTAGGGTGTGTCTATTTTGACACACCCTAATACATTTATAATTAACTATAGTTACTATATTTTTGTAGTAAAAAATATAGATAAAAATAGATTTTAAAATATTGCTGTCCGGTAAAACTCAAAAGAGCATAAATATCTTCCCCGAAGC
>CAMPYS010000015.1 GCA_946998295.1 uncultured Prevotella sp. | reverse complement strand
GAGAAGTGTCAGCCCTAATTTATTTTGTTTGAAAAAGTTTTACCGGACAGCAATACATAAAAATATAACTATGAGCAAAGATAGTCTTTACCGTATTGGTAAAATTCTATTATCTAATTTATATAAAGCTATATCAATTAATTTCTTGGAAATAGTCTTCTATTTCTTTCTCTACTAATTTCCCCTGATTTTGAATATCTTTTATGATTTTACCTTTTTCTAATAAAATAATACGGCTACTTATTTCTGAAATAAAGTTGAGATTATGGCTTGATATTAATACTGTAGCATTTTGCTCCTTATTAAACTTCTGTATCAATTTTGCTATTATTATTTGTGATGATGGATCAAGATAATTAAATGGTTCATCAAGGATAAGAACTTTTGGCTGAATAAGCATTGCACCAATAATACCTATTTTCTGCCTATTGCCTTCTGAAAAATCATGTAAATATTTTTTCTTACCTAAAATATCATCTCGCATTAATGGTTTAAATATCTCTAACCTTTCAGATAGAGTAGGAGAGTCTATCCCATAAACTTTTGCAATAAACTCAAAATATTCTTCTGCTGTATAGAAATCTATCAAAAAACTTTTGTCGATGTATGAACCTGTATAGAGCTTCCAGTCTGATGTAATGGTTACAAGTTTACCATCGGAGCGAACTTCACCATCATTAGCTGCTATTAAATCTAATATTAGCCGCATCAAAGTTGTCTTTCCAGCACCATTGTTACCAACTATACCTATAAGCTCTCCACTGTTAAAAGTAAGATTAGGTATATCAAGTACTATATTTTTTCCGTATTTCTTTTTTAGATTATGTATATTTATTTCCATTTTATATTAAATATAATTATTTTCTATATGTCTCAAAATATTTATGTCTTTTTATATAGTAATGTTGTGATATTTTAGAAATAACATTATTATGCAAGGATAAACCTATTATTCCTAATAATATAAACAAAATATAAACATATATATCAGGGAGTATAAAATATATTAACATAGGTATAAAAAGTACGAGAGAAACCAATGCTAATGTTTTAGTTGTAATCTTATTATTTTGTTGTTTGAACATTGATTTTTCAAACAAATTAAATGGCTTAGTTATAAAAATGAATAGTAAACATAAAACATTGCAATATCCTATAGACAACATCCAACAGCTTAGTAATAACATTGCAACAGGTGTACTACTAATAAAATAAATTGGAAACATTATTATTGTTAGTATTGTAGATAATAATATGCTAATCTTATATTGATTACTTAATATTCTTTTTATTGATAAAGGTTTTGTCCATATACCATCTATATACGAAATAATTACATTTAGAGAATATTGCAAATATATAGCAGGCATGAATACTATAGAAATTACAACATAACACAAAATTGGCTTTGGTATATTGCCATCATTTATAATAATTTCTATATATGTATAAATTGGGAAAAGTAGTCCAACTATAGAGCACTTTTTTAATACAGGTGTTCTAAAGAATGGACGAAGTTCTATTGCATATTTTGAGTGAAATGAAAAAATATTAAATCCTTTTTCTTTACTATTTATTTCATTATATCCATGAATTTCGTTCATATATAATGAAAATAAAAAAAATGCTATTATATCAAGGATACAAAAAGAAAAAATAAAAATTACTGGTGGAATAAATAAACTAGCAATTGTAACCCCAATAGATATTATAAACCAAATTAGCCAAAGAGCTAATATAGAAAAACGTATACTTACTTTGGTGGTTTTCTTAAAACTTGTAGAAATAACAGAAGTTGTTAATGATATTAATAAAAATTGAAGTGAATACATAGATGCCAATAAAGGATCGAACAGCAAATAACTAACTATAGCAAGTGGTAATACCCAACTGTAGGTAAAAAAATCTAAAAATAAAGACGTAATAATAAATTTATTCCAAGTATAATTGCTTATAGGACGTGTTTTTATGTAAGATGGCATTATAGAAGGATTATCACTTAATAATAATTTAATTACTATATCAAATACCATTATTCCGCAACAGATTACTGATAATATTATAGTTTGTTGTGTTGTTGATATGTTGGTAAAATATTTAGTATCAAATGTCAGAGCTAAATATACACACACTCCAAAAAAAACACAGTAAAAATAAATTGCCAAAAAGAAACTACTCCAAGTAAAGTTACGTTTTTTTTGAATTAATAGATGATTTAATAGAAGTTTTATCATAAAACAAGAAAATTTATATGGATTACCTTAATCTTTTTCTTAGTAATAAAAAAATTAATAATTACTATATATATGAATCATATTGCAAAGATATTTACATTTTTGAAATTATACAACCTCATTTAATAAATAATAAAATAAATTTGAAACTAAAGATTTATCACACATATATTAAAATAATAAAGCATAAGATAAAATATCTTATGCTTTATTATTTTTGTGCTTGATTAAAGGTTCACGCCTCACGGCGTTCCCTATTAATCTTGCATCATTGTTACCCTTAATCCAACTTTTTAAAAAACTACCTTAAACTAAAACCTATCGCCTAAACAATCTAATGTTCTACCTTAAAATAAAATAACTAAAAACCTAAATCTATTACTATTAACCTAAACAATCTAATAACCTTTATGTCTTTTGACAATGCAAAGGTACAAATGTTTAAGGATATAACAAATATATTTAGTACTTTTTTTTTGAAATATGCTATTTCTTGATTTAAATCAAGTTATTGTGTGCGCACACAATACAAAATAGGTGTTATTTTGTAAGTAAACGGGCTTATTTACACATAAATTTAAACTAAAATATAAAGTTAGCATAAATAAAATAGTTTCATTTTATAAATAATAAGTTTTTAGATGAAAGGTATTTTCCTACTTATATTACATTTGTTTTAAAATAAAATTATTTCGGAATGAAAGTTAAGAAGTGAGTTTTGAAATATTTTTTCAACAATAATAATGGATAAAAATAACTGTATTATAAAAGTAATCTATTATTAAAATATTCTGATAAACAAACTTGAATAGTAGTATATATATTTTTTTTAGCTGTAGCAGGGAGCATTGCTTCAGATAAAGTTTGCGCTTGTGGAGTTATTTGGTACACACTATCAAATCCTGCCTCTAATAGTTTTTGCTTATCTTTAACCTTTCCTGCTAAAGCAATGACTGGAATCCCTTGTTTTCTTGCTTTGCTTAATACTCCAAAAGGAAGTTTGCCTGATAATGTTTGACTATCTATACAACCTTCGCCTGTAATCACTAAATCTGCATTTAAAAGATTAGTATCAAAATTAGATATTTCAAAAACAATATCTGTACCATTACGTAAATTAGATTTGATAAAATTAAGTGCATAACCTAATCCTCCAGCTGCACCAGAACCTTTTATAAATGGATCTACACCTATTAACTTTGAATAATGGCATAAACCTTTATCAAGTTTGGTTATCATATCCAAAGTAGCACCTTTTTGCATTGAATAAACATGGGCAGAACCATTAGTACCATATAAAGGATTAGTTACATCACAAATGGCTTCGATATCAACACCACTATATTGTGTAATTATAGGAGGTAGTATTGAGACTATTTTACTTAAATTTTTACCACAACCATATAGTTGCTTACCTGAACTGTCTAAAAAACGATAGCCTAATGCAGAAAGAAAGCCCATACCGCCATCGTTTGTACTACTGCCGCCTAATCCTATAAATATGCGACGTACTCCTTGATGGATTGCATCAAGCAGCAATTCACCAACTCCAAAAGTTGTTGTTTCCATAGGATTACGCTCCGTTGTAGAAAGAAGTAATAAACCAGCAGCTGCTGCCATTTCTATTATAGCTGTAGTTTTGTCTTTACTAATAAAATATTTAGAAGTTATAGGCCGCATTAATGGATCATGTGTTTTTACAAAAATAGAATTTCCTAATAAATAATGTGATAAAACTTGAACTGTGCCATCTCCACCATCAGCTAATGGTAGCTCTATAGTTTTAATTAATGGAAATAATTTTTTTATTGCATAATTAGCAGCACTAACAGCCTCTTGGGCACTTAATGAACCTTTGAAAGAATCAAAAGCAAGTAATATTTTCATCGGCTATGCTATTATTAATATATACAAAGTTATATATTTTTTTATAAACTAAAAATTTAATCTAATAAATTGAATTAATACAAAATATTTAATAATTTGATGCGTCTTAACTCTTCAAAGTTCATATAATTATATAATTAATGTATTATACCAAGAAAATTACAAAAGACTTAATTTAATTATTATAATACTCCTTAATACCTAATAACTACTGTAATAACTTATAATGTTAAAAACTATAAATAAAACTATAATGTCGATTATGTAAAAAGTTAAAAAATACAAATAGGTTAAATAAATGCGATTCTGTCGGTTTTTGTAAAGTAGGTCAAGTAATAGCCCACAGGGCTAAAAAGATTTAAAGCCCTGCACGTTGTGAAAACCGAATAAGAATTTACATCAAAAGAGAATAAACATAAAAAAAGAGTTTTAGAGAATAAATCACTAAAACCCATTTTTTATACACAAAGTACTATTTATATTTAACATTTATATTACAAACAAGTTGTAAATAAATGATTAAATAAAAATACATTTTAATAAATCAATAAGAGCTATAAACATGAATAAGATATAAAATATAAATAGAATTAAAAAGAAATATTTAAAACGAATAATAAATTTATAAATATTAGTAAAAATAAATTGTAAAATTTCAATAATATCATTTTTATCCATAACACAAGAAAATTAAATTACCACCAAGGAACAAATCTAAAAATTTGACTTTTATTCTCTAACCAAAGTTTTTCATTATTAAAATCCATAGTATTATTAATTAAACTTATATTAGCTGCATTAATAGCATCTTTCCAAGCATTATCTATTTTAATACCTTTATTTTCTGAAAGTATTTTAAGAGTAGAAGCGTTCAAATTTTTCAAAACTGCATGCATTTGCATACGATTAGTAACAGCATTATAGCGATTAGTATTTGCATTATACCTAGCTATTTGATTAGCTTCTAAACCTAATTTATAATTATTATTTACATTAATACGATTAGTAACAGCATTATAGCGATTAGTATTTGCATTTTGTTGATTTATTGCTACATTAGCTATAGTAGCATAATTTTGAACAAAAGAAGAATATAAAGCAACTTGTACTTGAGCTTCCTCATATTTATTTTTAATACCTAAATCAAAGTTTAATATTTTTTCTTGAACATCTTTTATTGCTAGATCAGCACGAGCATTATCGACACCAAGAGAAATCATTTGTTTTTGAAGTTCTAAAGTATCATCACTTATTTCATTAGTGTTTACAAGTCCATGTAAATTTTCTTCTAATAATTTAACTTCAAGACCTTGACGACGCTCCTGAACTTTATTAGATATTTCTTGCGATTCAGCAGTAGCATTTAAATTTCTAATTTGTGCAGTTTGTAACTGAGAAGATAAGTAATTATTAAAAGCTTCAGATATTGGAGGTTCTGAAAACTGTTTAGCAGGTGTAGGATTAGCTGAAGCAGATTGCAAAGAGGATTGAATAGAACCTGGATTCATAGAAGATAAAGCCATATAGGGATTTATACCAGCAGCCTCAAAACGTTTACGCTGATTAATAGGTAAATTATATTCCAACATTTTATTTTGTTGCTGTACATTAAAATCATTTTGGTAACGCATCATATCGAAATTACGGCGATATTGTTCATCAACTGATTGAGAGTTCATGAAGTTAGTAAAAGCGTTTCCTAAAAGGGAAGCACCTCCCGAAATAAGGGAGGCACCAACAAGAGGTAAGGGCATATTAATTATTATTTATAGATTCATTATTATTGTTATTAATATCTGTAGTATCATTATTATTTAACGTAGTATCATCTTTATTATTTAACGTAGTATCATCTTTATTATTATCTACTGATGTATTATTTTTATCACGTTGTTTTAATAAATCATCTACAAAATTTTTAAAACTATCTATTTCAACAGGATCGGAAAGATAACGAGAAGGTAAAATATCTAATATATCATCATTGGAAAGTCCTTTAGTATTATTACGAGGAGGACGAACAGAACCAAGAGAATTTAAGATTAATTCCTTTTCTTTAGGTGAAACACTAGGAGAGGTCAAACGAGACAAAGAATTATCACGAAAACCTGTAACAGGATTAACAGGACAAAGCGTATCAAATACAGATTTATCCAACATTTCAACAGCGTTAGGAATACCATTAACAGAAGCAGGAACACTATTTAAATACGTATCATTTGAACGATAATTATCGCATAAAATCAAATTTCTATCCATAGAATATATATTATAATTGACTTAAACCATAAACTGACATAGGACGAACAGCCTTAACATCAAAATAACTATTTACTAAGAATTGATCTGTTTCAGTAGTACCATCATAATTAAAAGCAAATATAGGATTTAAGACAGCAGGGTCAACTAATAAAGTAGTTGGATTAACTGAAAAAAACTTTTTATTTTTATTATCTAGAACAGACCTAAATAAATCATTACGAGGAGTACACCAAGCAGACAAAGAACCACCAGACATAAAATTATTAAATATTACATCACGAGCAGTTTTATATTCCATATAACGAGGAGTATAACCAAGTATAGAGTTATTAAAATCATTATCGGAAGTACCATCAGGATTAACAGTTAAAGCAAAATCAAGACCTTCTAAAGGTTGATAACCTAAGTTTTGGAACTCGGGTTGATAATAGTCCTCACGAGTTAATTTACGATTAAAAGAATCCATATTATAAGCATTATAGTCCACTTGTGGAGATACTGAATAAATACACATAATTACACCATGCTCTTTGGAATCAAATTCTATAACATCACTACTTAAAGAACCTAAACCTTTACCAAATACTTGACCTGTAACAGACGGTTGAGAGCCTTTACCATCAACAGAGCCAGAAGACTGGGAAACAACTTCACTAATTGAAACAACATTATCAAAACCACCTATAAACTGAGCGCAATTCCTGCGAGATTCTGGAACATTAAAACCAAAGTGGGCAGCAATCTGACTAGAATAATCTAAACCATTAGCACGGCGAGTAGCTTCAAGCATTTTATCTAGAGCGAAAGCGGCACGAATATCCTGGACGTTAAAAGTCTGATTACCTTGTAACTGAATGGAAGTACTTAAATCATCACGGAAAACAGTTCCAGAAGAACCTGAAGTACCAACATAAAGAGGTAAATTAAAAATACCTTCGTTATAATTAGGAGTAGGAACAACAGAAGTCAACCAATCTTTAGACCAATGCCTATATCTTAATTGGCAAGCGCAAACCATTTGCTCGGTAGTAATTGACAAATTTTTATCACTGAAAGCAAAATCACAATTAAAAGAGAGTGGGTTAGATTTCTCGTAATTGTCATTACGATAAAAGTCGTTATATATACGTTGATATGCAAACAATCTAAAAGGATTAGGAGTAAATTTTAAATCAGAAGATCTAACAGTATCACGGAAAGAACCAGAAAAAGCAGCAGTATAAGAACCATAATTACCAGGAGAAGACAACAAACGCAAAACTTTATCATATATTTTTATAAATTCATCCTCTGGCATAGTACGAATATCTAAATTTTTATATTCATCACTTTTTTTTATAAATTCTAATGCTTTTTTAGACAAATCAGAATCGGAAATAGATTTTTTATCATTAGTAGAATCAAAACCTATATTACTAGAACATCTAACTTTACCATTAGGATAAACACCATATCCTAACATATGTAACAAACGATAAGAGCCAAGACTATAACGATAACCTAAAGAATCACGTTTAAAAGATTGTAAACTATCTGAAAGCTCAGTAGAATCAAGACCTGACTCAATAATTTTTTTATCTAACTTAAAACAAAGTTTATCTAATAATTGTTGTAAATTAAAATTAGGAGTTTTAGACGGTACTGAATTAAAAGCTTTATTTAAAACATCGGAATCAAAACTACTAGAATCATAAGTAGGAAGAGCACAACTACTAGAAGAACCAGCTGTAAGAGGCAAAGAATCATGGAAAAAGTTACGTGGATCTACTAAAGAACTATCAGAATTTGAAACACCTGTAAAAAACTTATCAGAAGAAGACCATAAAGACTTATAAGGAACAAAGAAAAAATGATAATATTCCTTACAACGTGTAAAAGCAGCAGTATTAAGTTCACGTGTACGAACTAAATCACTAACACTAATACGAAAATGTTCACCTGGATTAGTTTCCCAACATCCAACAGGTAGCAAAGCACCAGCAGGAGCAGAAAAGACACGGCGACTACTTAAATCAAAACCATTACGAGGTAAACTCGGATTTGGTGTAGGTAAATTAAAAGCACTCATAAATAACTAATAATTAAAAATGTTAATTTTATCATTAAATGTTTTATATTTGTTTGAATCATTCTCTATTTTAATAGATAAATCTACATTATGTTTCCAAAAATCAGAACTACACTGTTTTAACTTGATAACCTCGGAGGGTATAATAAAACCATTACTATCATAAATTAAAGACGGATCAACACCATAAGAGGACAAAGAACTAAATAAATAACTATTTAAATAACCGTACCTAGTACGAGGTAAACGTTCATATATAGTTAAATCAAAGTCTAATAAATGAGAACGAGGATAACCTGAAGTTATATAATCATTCTGATAATCAAAGCGTTTTTTTAGTAGATATAATTCCTTTTTAGAATAGTAACCTTGAAGACGTAAAAAATAAATTTCAGGAGTATCATGAAAACGAAGACACCAACGCAAACAAGATAAACTACAATGTATATCGGTTAAATTATCTAAAAAATAAGAATGTAAATATTTACTTAATCCTTTAAGGGATTTTTTCCTTTTAAAATAATTGTACGCAGCTGAATAAACTCCCAATTTTTTAGAATCAGTGTCTTGGATATATCCTCTACACTTTGGGAAGTATCGATTTTCAAAAGAACGGGGAGGTTGAACATGTACAAAGGATTTAGAGGTAATACAATATTCACGATGTCCGTAAGTTCCTTTAAAGACATCTTCGAAAAATGCTTTCTCATCGTCCGAGCTATAGCCGATAATTGGTGATTTACTTGATAAGTGGAACGTGCGGAAAGGTTTCGACTTATATAAACCTGGGAGACTAGTATTGCCACTAACGTATTTTGCCACATACTGGGGGGCTGAAGAGTTGACGAGACTACAGTCCGTAAAACCATTCTTCCAACTCGAAGATAACAATTTCGAGAATACTCCACAGAGGGAAGACGAATCAAACCAAAATATGGCGTGATAATGCGGGCGTAAGGTTGAAGGTCCATATTCGGAACACAAAAAATACCTAATTCGTTGATCTTCATTTATATGATTTTTTTTAAAATAATATGATATATTAGAGCGAAGACGCTTTATAAATTTCTTGCAATCAATACGAGAAACACAAGCAACGCAATGTTTATTAATACCTTGGGGTATTTTATAATAACTATTAGTAAATAATGCATCAGAAATAGCAAAATAACTATTATCTGAATTATCAGTAAATTGAGTAAAAGACCTAGTAATATCAAAATCTATATTATTTATTTCTCTAACATCTTGAGAAGATAACCAATATTTCAAACCATCTTTAAAAATAGGATAATATACAGGTAAATGATCATTATCATAAGTTAAGGTAACAAACATTACATAACGATGAAACTTAGATTCCTTTTCTACACGCAAAGTCCATTTTAAACCATAAGAATTACGACAACCTGAACAAGAACGGCAAGGAACGTATAAAACTTCTCTAGTATAAGGATTTATAATACGTAGAGGATTAATACAATTATTAATATTACTAAGACTTAAAGACATACTATTTAACAGAATCTAAAACAGTACAAGAAGAACCAAAGCAACCATTAAAATGAAGCTTATCAGCATTTAAAGATGTACGGCAAGCAACTAAAGTAATAGTAACAGCAATACCTGCAGTAGTTATAGCAGTTGATAACAAAACATGACGTTTTATAAATTTTAAAAACTTAAATAACATAACTATTTCAATTTAGAACGATTTGAATTAATACAAGAATGAAGAACACTAATACTATCATCATAATCACTGACAGGAATAGAATCAGAAGATGAACGTAAATAATTAAAACAATTAAGCATAACATAAGTAAATAAATCATCTAAATCTTTAAAAAGACAAGAATGATTTAAATAACTAAGACGGTAATAACAACCATCATAAACAATTTTAACTGAAGTACATTTCATAAATATAAATTTTAAATAATACAAGGGCAAAAATAAGAAATAAAAATATAATGTCGATTATGATAAATATATCTATTAAAAGTTAGAGGTAATAAAATAAATTTTATTACCTCTAACTCAATACAATATTTAAAAAGTTATAATAATTAAATATTAATTATTATCTAATATAGAATATTTGCTATTATTGCTTACATATTCAGGTACTATTTCTTTCATTTTCTTTACAATATCCATATTATTGTATTTATGACTTATTATATCAAGTTCTTCTATTTGTTTATTTATTAAATCATACTCAGATTTACGGACTTTTGCTATACGTATTTTCTCATGGAAACTTGGTAATGTATTTTCTGCAGAGCTTAATACTTCTTCGCATAATTTTTCTCCAGCACGGAGACCAGTATAAACTATACTTATATCTTTAGCACCAGATAGTTTTATCATTCGTCTTGCAAGATCTGCTATTTTTACAGGTTTTCCCATATCAAAAACAAAAATTTCGCCACCATTTCCATGTATTCCTGCTTCTAATACTAATTTGCATGCTTCTTGTATAAGCATAAAGTATCTTACAATATTTGGGTCAGTTACTGTAACAGGACCTCCATTTTTTATCTGTTTTTTAAATAATGGTATTACAGAGCCACTTGATCCTAAAACATTACCAAATCTTGTAGTTACAAATTGTGTTGTTGTATGGTTATTACCATTTGAATTAATTTTATGATTAAGGCTTTGACAATATATTTCGCATATTCGTTTTGAACATCCCATTACATTTGTAGGATTAACTGCCTTGTCAGTAGAAATCATTACAAATTTTTGAACGCCATATTTAACACTCAAATCTGCTATTATTTTTGTTCCGACTATGTTATTTTGAATACTTTCAGAAGGATTATCTTCCATCATAGGCACATGCTTGTATGCTGCCGCATGAAAAACATATTCTGGTTTATAAGTACGAAACAAAATTTCCATTCTTTCAATATTTGAGATATTGCCAACTATCGTTTCTACATCTACTTTAGGATATTCATATTTCATCATTAATTTTATATCATGCTGTGGTGTTTCTGCCTGATCAATAAGAATTAATTTTGAAGGATTAAATTTTGATAATTGTCGTACAATTTCTGAACCAATTGATCCTGCAGATCCTGTTACCATTATTCTTTTATTAGATAGTGCTGCAGATATAGCATTCATATCTGATGATATTATATCTCTTGGGAGAAGGTCTTCTATTGCAATTTCTTTTAATTTTATATTAGAAAATTGGTCATCTTTATTCCATTCTTTTGAGTTTTCTGCAATATAGATGCTTATATCATTATTTATCAAAAGGTCTTGTAACTTTGTATTATTTCTAAATTTATCAACCTGTATAGATGAAACTAATACAGCTTTAATATCTAAAGACTTCAAAATACTAAGTAAATTATCACTTACAGTGTACACTCTTTGTCCTATTAAATATTTATTTTTCAAGACTTTATCATTTGATATAAAACCTTTTAAGCGAAATTTACTATTATTATCGGATGTAATATTTTGGGCTATTCCTATTCCTCCCTCATATATACCATATATTAAAGTGTTAATTTTTTGTTTTGAGTCAAATATTAAGTCATATAATGATTTAACAATTATACGTAATAGCATCATACCTATTGTAGCAATTAAATATATAGTAGCTATTTGAAGTTTTGTTAATTCAATAAAAGGTAGGTTAAATTGTATAACAGCAATATTAAAAAACTCTGAGATAATAAAAGATAATAACATAGCTAAGCTAACGTGCTGAAAATCTACGAAAGAGGAGTATCGTATTATTCCAGAATATGTTCTAAAAGCTTTATATCCAATAAAGTTTATTATACAATAAATAAACAAAATAATTGTAATATCTTTTATATTTCCAAGTATATATACTCCATTATTGAAGAGTAAGAATACAAATAAACCAGCAATATAAAAGTTTAAACTATCTAATAATAATACAGCCCAAAATGGTAGTGAATTTTTAGAAAAATACCATTCAATAATCTTTTTTGTAGCATTCATATTCAATCTGTGTAATATTGTTATTTAATTAAGTTATCTTTTTATGCTATTTACATTTCAATTCAACCAAAGCATCTTGTGAACAATTTATAATATAAAAACGTAGTTTCACTATTTAGTAATTTTATGCAAAGATACAAAAAGTAAAAACGTATATATTAATAATATTTTTATTTTAATGTTAAATATATCAAAATAGGATTTATAAATACTATCTTATAGTTATATGAAAACATCCTTGATGTTTTTCATGCTTTATAAAGCATCTACCTTGCTTTCTAAGGTCATTTAATACTTCACTTAATACATATTTTAAAGTATCAGTACCTACAGTGCGTGTTAATGTGGCATATTTATTATATGATATATCAAATGTAGTTCCGTAAAGATGGCAACTATTTATAGTAGCGTTTTTATTGTGTCTTATTAAAAGTTGTACATCCTTTTTTGTTCTTAATACACTTGTTACATAAATTTTTGTTAAAGGGATATGCTTAATTTGCAGACTATCAAAAAAATTATGTGCTATGTCTTGTAAGAGTATTGCAGCACGCGGAGTTAAATATGGGACACTATTAGTAAGTTTCTTAAGTTTATAGTATGGATTACTACCTATATATACTAACTCTTTTTTTCGTATTTCAGCATCTCTCCTATCTTTTACTGCTCTTATTGCATATTTCATTGCTGCTTTTAATTGTATTGGTTGAGAATCTGGAAAACATTCATCATAATTAAGAACTCCATATATTCTATTTTTTATAAGTTTTTTATTTTTATCATAAAATACTGAATTTAATCTATTTGTAGATATTAGTTCAGAAAGTTCTTTAATTCTTTTTTCATCGTCAATACTATCTTTTTTCCTTGTATTAGAAATAGATATAAAATCTTTGTATTTTTTTATAATTAAATCTGAATAACATTTATTATTGGCAATTGATGGAAATAAAAAACGTATTATAGCTAATACTAAGACAATCGTTATGAATAATAATAAGAATTTATTCTTACTTAAGTTGTTTTTCTTTTTCATATAAGCAAAGGTAATAATATTTACGGTATTTTGCGCCTTGATATAAAAATATTTGCAATGTTCATATTTTTAAATTAACTTTGCCAGTAAAATTTATTAGGTGAAAGATAGTAGTATAATATTAAATGATATTGACCCTGTAGTATTTTACGGTGTAAATAATTCTCACTTACAAATATTAAAATCATTATTTCCTAAAGTAAGAATTATTGCTCGAAATAATGTAATTACACTTTTAGGAAATATAGAAGATGTAACTTTTTTAGAAAGATTTATCAACAACTTAATAAACTTTATAAAAAAATACAATAATATCGAGGATAAAGATATTATTAATTTGGTCAAGGGTAATAATTCAATTCGTAGTATAGATAATGATATTATTATTTATTCAATTTCAGGTAGAGCTATAAAGCCACATTCTAAAAATCAAGAATTAATAGTAGATGCTTTTGAAAAAAATGATATGCTTTTTGCTGTAGGACCTGCAGGAACTGGGAAAACATATGTTAGTATTGCACTAGCTGTACAAGCTCTAAAAAACAAACAAGTAAAAAAAATTATTTTATCTCGTCCAGCCGTTGAAGCTGGCGAAAAATTAGGTTTTCTTCCAGGAGATATGAAAGAAAAAATTGATCCATATCTTCAACCTCTTTATGATGCATTAGAAGATATGTTACCAACTTCAAAATTATATGATATGATGGAGAAGAATATCATCCAAATTGCACCATTAGCATTTATGCGAGGACGAACTTTAAATGATGCAATCATTATATTAGATGAGGCACAAAATACAACAAAAGCACAAATCAAAATGTTTTTAACTCGATTAGGTTGGAACTCAAAAATGATTATTACAGGAGATGTTACTCAAATAGATTTGCCAAACAATCAGCAAAGTGGGTTGCGAGAAGCTATAAAGGCACTTGCAAATATTCCAGGAATAGCCATTGTTAATCTTTCAACAACAGATATTATAAGGCATAAACTTGTAACACGCATAGTTAACGCCTTTTCAGATATAGATAAATTAAAAACAGACTAAATATAAATAACAAAAAATGAACACTTTAATCAAAACTAATTTTACATTTGATGGTCAAAAAAATGTATATAAAGGAAAAGTACGTGATGTTTATAATATTAATGACGATTTAATAGTAATGGTAGCAACTGATCGTATATCTGCTTTTGATACAGTTTTACCTAAAGGTATTCCATTTAAGGGTCAAGTACTCAATCAGATAGCATCTAAATTTTTAGATCAAACAAACGATATATGTCCAAATTGGAAACTTGCGACTCCAGATCCTATGGTAACAGTGGGTTTAAAATGTGAAGGTTTTAAAGTTGAAATGATAATTCGAGCTATACTTACTGGCTCAGTATGGAGAGAATATAAGAATGGATGTAGAGAAATTTGTGGAGTAAAGTTACCTAATGGTATGCGTGAAAATGAACGTTTTCCACAACCAATAGTAACCCCTACAACTAAAGCAGAAGAAGGACATGATTTGAATATATCACGTGAAGAAATAATACATCAAGGTATTGTTTCTGAAGAAGACTATAATATCATAGAATCTTGGACAAAGAAACTTTTTGCTCGCGGTCAAGAAATTGCTTCTAAACATGGTTTAATACTTGCAGATACTAAATATGAATTTGGAAAACGCAAAGGTAAATGTTACTTAATAGATGAAATACATACACCAGACTCTAGTCGTTATTTCTATGCTGAAAGCTATGAGGAAAAATTAGCGAATGGAGAGCCTATGAAGCAACTTTCAAAAGAATTTGTTCGTCAATGGCTTATAGAACATAACTTTATGAATGAACCTGGACAAATTATGCCAGAAATTACAGATGAGTATGCAGAAAGTGTAAGTAAACGTTATATAGAATTATATGAACATATCACAGGTGAAAAATTCTGTAAAGCTAATGATAATAATCTATCATATAGAATAGAGAATAATGTAAAGGAATATTTATTATCCTTTAAACATTAATAAAGAAACAAGTATAAAAACTATCTTCATTTTTAAATTGCTTTAAATCACAATGTATAACCAAGAAAAAATCAAACCATATAATAGCCAAGATGAAAAAGGAAAAGCTGTTGAATATATGTTTGACAATATAGCCTCTACATATGATACATTAAATCATAGGCTTTCATGGAATATTGATAAATACTGGAGAAAAAAAGCAATTTGTAAACTTCGTAGATTTAATCCCAAAATAATTTTAGATGTAGCTACTGGAACAGGAGACTTTGCCATATATGCTACAAAGATGCTTAATCCTAAAAAACTAATAGGTATAGATCTCTCTGAGAAAATGATGGAGATAGGAAAAGAAAAAGTCTTGAAAGCAAATTTAAGTGACATTATATCGTTTCAAAAAGACGATTGTATGAGTCTAAGTTTTCCTTCAAATACATTTGATGCTATTACAGTGGCGTTTGGAATAAGAAATTTTCAAGACTTAGATAAAGGTTTATCTGAAATATTTCGTATTTTAAAACCTGGTGGTAACCTATGTATGATAGAATTAACTTCACCTATAAAATTTCCAATGAAACAACTTTTTAAAATATACTCTAAATTTGTTTTACCATTATATGGAAAGTTTATATCAAAAGATACAGGTGCATACGAATACCTTAATAAAACAATAGCTGCTTTTCCGCAAGGAGAACGAATGATGGAAACACTTAATACTATTGGCTACAAAGAATCTTCTTTTGAACGACTTACTTTTGGAATTTGTACATTATATACTGCAAAAAAATAAGTTATATGGATAAATATGGATTAGTAGGTTTTCCTTTGGATCATTCTTTTTCAAAAGACTTCTTTAACGAAAAATTTAAAAATGAAGGAATAAAAGCAGAATATATAAATTATGAAATTTCTAAAATAGATAATATTTTAGAAATACTAAATACAACTCCTAAGTTAAAAGGAATAAATATTACTATTCCATATAAAGAGAAAATTATACCTTATCTTGATTCTTTAAGTACTGAAGCGAAAACCATAGGCGCTGTAAATGTGGTTAAAATTTTACATAAAGGTAATAAACTCTTTTTAAAGGGATACAATACAGATGCCATTAGCTTCAAAAACAGTATAAAACCATTGCTTGAAAGCTACCATAAAAAAGCTTTAATACTTGGAACAGGAGGTGCAGCTAAAGCTATAAATTATGCTTTAACATCATTAGGTATTAAGACACAATATGTATCACGTACACGTTCCATAAATAGCTTGTCGTATAATGATGTATCAACAAAAATTATTCATAATTTTAAGTTAATAGTCAATTGTACACCAATAGGAATGTATCCTAATGTAGATTTGTGTCCTAATATTCCATATAAAGATATGGACTACCATACACTTCTATATGACTTAATTTATAATCCAGATGAAACACTATTTATGCGTAAAGGTAAGGAAAATGGCGCTATTGTAAAAAACGGAATAGAAATGTTACTTCTTCAAGCGTTTGAAAGTTGGAAAATTTGGAATGAAAATGAAATAGAATAAAATATATTATAACTATTTACAAAAAATGAATAACAGATATGCTATGCGTGGAGTAAGTGCATCTAAAGAAGATGTACATAATGCGATTAAGAATATAGATAAAGGTTTATATCCCTACTCTTTTTGTAAAATAATCCCAGATATATTAGGAGGGGATAAAGATTATTGTAACATTATGCATGCAGATGGTGCTGGAACTAAGTCCTCATTAGCATATATGTATTGGAAAGAGACTGGAGATTTAAATGTATGGAAAGGAATAGCCCAAGATGCTATTGTTATGAATACAGACGATTTACTATGTATAGGTGCTACTAATAATATTATTTTATCATCCACTATTGGGCGAAATAAACAATTAATACCATTTGAAGTTATATCAACTATTATAAATGGCACAGAAGAATTTCTCTCAATCCTTCGAGAACTTGGTATAAGCATTTATTCAACAGGAGGAGAAACTGCAGATGTAGGCGATCTTGTTCGCACAATTATAGTTGATTCTACTGTAACTTGCAGAATGAAGCGTTCAGAAGTAATAGATAATGCAAATATAGCTCCAGGAGATGTTATTGTTGGTTTAAGCTCTACAGGAAAAGCAACATACGAGAAAATATATAATAGTGGTATGGGAAGTAATGGACTTACAAATGCTCGTCATGATATTTTTGCAAACTATCTTGCTAAAAAATTTCCTGAAAGTTATGATCATTCCATACCTTCAGAATTAATATATAGTGGTAAATATTCACTTACAGATAAACTTGAAGATCTCACTTTAGATATGGGAAAATTAGTTCTCTCCCCTACTCGTACTTATGCACCTGTCATAAAGAGTATAATAGATGAACTTAGACCAGAGATTCATGGAATAATACACTGTACAGGAGGCGCACAAACAAAAATTTTAAATTTTATAAATGCCAATTGCAAAGTTATAAAAAATAACATGTTCCCTATTCCACCATTATTCAAAGCAATAAAAGAATGTAGTGGTACAAGTTGGAAAGAGATGTATCAAGTATTTAATATGGGACACAGAATGGAAATTTATGTCCGTCCTAATATAGCTAAAGAAGTAATAGCAATTAGTAAATCGTTTGATATAGAAGCACAAGTAGTTGGTTATATAGAAGAAGGGTACAAAGGTCTTACGATACAAAGTGAGTATGGCACTTTTGAATATTAATATTTGTATTTATAATAAAATACAATATGTATGATAATGAAAAAAAATAATAAGTAAAAATAAAATAAGCCTATGTCAGAAAATAATATATTGAAAAAGCTTGATGGACTCGAAGCTCGTTTTGAAGAAGTTTCTACATTAATAACAGACCCTGATGTAATTAGCGATCAGCAACGATATGTTAAATTAACAAAAGAATATAAAGATTTGAGTGATATAATGAATGCTCGTAAACGTTATATTACTTGCTTAACAACTATTAATGAGGCAAAAGATATTATAGCAAACGAATCTGACACAGACCTAAAAGAAATGGCTCGAATAGAACTCACAGAAAACGAAGATATCCGACCCAAATTAGAAGAAGAAATAAAATTACTACTTGTACCAAAAGATCCAGAAGATGAGAAAAATATACAGATGGAAATTCGTGCCGGAACAGGAGGCGATGAGGCTGCATTATTTGCTGGTGACTTATTTAATATGTATAAACGCTTTTGTGATAAAAAGAATTGGATATTATCAATAACTTCAGTTTCTGAAGGTGCAGTAGGAGGATTTAAAGAAATAGATTTTGCGATTTCAGGTGATGGAGTATATGGCATATTAAAATATGAATCTGGCGTACATCGTGTTCAACGAGTGCCTTCCACAGATACACAAGGTCGTATGCAAACCTCTGCTGCTACAGTAGCTGTACTTCCAGAAGCAGATAAGTTTGAAGTAAATATAAACGAAGGTGATATAAAATGGGATACATTCCGCAGCTCTGGTGCAGGTGGTCAAAATGTAAACAAAGTTGAGTCTGGAGTAAGATTACGCTATCCTTGGAAAAATCCTAATACAGGAGAAGTAGAGGAAATATTAATAGAATGTACAGAAACACGAGATCAACCTAAAAATAAAGAGCGAGCTTTATCTCGATTACGTACTTTTATCTATGATAAAGAGCATCAAAAGTATGTAACAGACATAGCAAATAGGCGTAAAAGCCTTGTTTCTACAGGAGACCGATCTGCAAAAATTAGAACATATAATTATCCTCAAGGACGTGTAACAGATCACCGTATAGGTTTTACAATTTATGATTTACCAAGTTTCATGAATGGTGAAATCCAAAGTATGATAGATGCACTAATAGTTGCAGAAAATGCAGAAAAATTAAAAGCTGCTGAGTTATAAATAGCATAAAATAATCATTATATAAAACTCTTAGATAAACCTAATTATTTTTATAAATCCAATGAATAAAGAAGAGTTAATAAAACAAATATTTACAAAACATACATTTCTTTGTGTAGGATTAGACCCTGACAAAAATAAGATGCCAACGCATCTTATGCACGACGAAGATCCTATTTTTACATTTAATAAAAAAATAATAGATTCAACAGCCCCATATTGTATTGCTTATAAGCCCAATTTAGCTTTTTATGAGTGTTATGGTGTAAAAGGACTTATTTCATTTGAAAAAACAGTTAACTATATAAAAACTAATTATCCTAATCACTTTCTCATAGCAGATGCAAAGCGTGGCGACATAGGAAATACTTCACGAATGTATGCTAAAACGTTTTTTGAACAATATGATGTAGATGCATTAACAGTTGCACCATATATGGGTGAAGACTCTGTTACACCATTCTTAGAATATTCAAATAAATGGGTAATTTTGTTAGCTCTTACAAGTAATAAAGGAAGTAATGATTTTCAATTTTTTGCAGATAAAGATGGTAATCATTTATTTGAAACAGTAATAAAAAAATCACAAGAATGGCAATGCACCAATAATCTTATGTATGTAGTAGGTGCAACTCAAGGTTCGATGTTTACCTCTATACGTAAAATTATCCCCAAAAGTTTCATTCTTGTTCCTGGTGTAGGTACTCAAGGGGGCAGTTTAGATGAAGTATGTAAATATGGTATGACAGATAATTGTGGATTGATCGTCAACTCTTCACGTGGAATAATTTATGCAAGTAATAGTACTGATTTTGCAGAAGCAGCAGCAGAGCAAGCTAAGTTATTACAACAAGAAATGTCTAATAAACTTTAACTATAAATAAAAATACAAGATACTGCAATAAATATATAGTAAAAGTTTTTATCTTTGCAAAATAATAAAAATAATATAGTGTAATATATAATAATTATAAATTATATTACAAATTTTATATAATGTATTGTAAAATACATAACTATTAGTTAGACAAAATGAAATTTACTGCAAAACAAATAGCCCAATTCATACATGGACATGTAGTTGGTGATGAAAATATAACAGTTTCTACTTTTTCAAAAATAGAAGAAGGTAAAATAGGTACTATTTCTTTTCTTGCAAATTCTAAATATATCAACTATATATATAATACAGAATGTTCTATTGTAATTGTTGATGATAGCCTAAAGATAAAAAATCCCACAAAAACAACAATAATTTATGTTTCTAATGCACGAAATTGTGTAGCAAAATTATTACAACTTTATGAAAATTCTAAACCACGTAAAGTTGGAATAGATTCATTATCTTTCATTTCTCCCAAAGCTAAGATAGGCAAAAACGTATATATAGGTGCTTTTACATATATTGGTGATAATGTAACTATTGATGATGATACTCAAATTTATCCAAACGTAAGTATCATGGATAATTGTACAATAGGTAAGAATTGTATTATTTATCCAAATGTTAGCATCTATCATGAAACAAAAATATGTAATAATGTAATCCTCCATTCAGGTTGTGTTATAGGAGCCGATGGATTTGGATTTGCACCAGATGCAGAGAGTAAGAGCTATACAAAAATTCCTCAAATAGGAACTGTTACCATAGAAGATAATGTTGAGATTGGAGCTAATACTTGCGTAGATCGTTCAACTATGGGCAGCACTTCTATCAGAAAGGGTGTAAAACTTGATAATCTTGTCCAAATAGCCCATAATACAGATATTGGAGAAAATACGGTGATGAGTGCACAAGTAGGTATTGCTGGTTCTACAAAGATTGGTGAATGGTGTATGTTTGGCGGTCAAGTAGGTATAGCAGGACATATAAAAATTGGAAATAAAGTCTTTTTAGGTGCTCAATCAGGAATTATAAGCAATACAAAGGATAATACATCTTTGATGGGTACTCCAGCAATAAATCCGAGAAATTATTTTAAATCTCAAGTCATATTTCAGCGTCTACCAGAAATGTATAAAGAAATAGAAAAGCTGAAAAAAGAAATTGAAGAATTGAAAAATAAAAAATAGTATATATGGATACTGCTAAACAAAAAACTCTAAAGGGTAGTTTTTCTCTTTTTGGTAAAGGTTTACATACAGGATTAAATTTAACTATAACTTTTAATCCAGCACCAGATAATACAGGATATAAAATACAAAGAATTGACTTAGAAGGTCAACCTATAATTGAAGCAATAGCTGAAAATGTAATAGACACTAAACGAGGTACAGTAATAGCTAAAGGCGAAGCACGTGTAAGCACTATCGAACATGCTTTAGCCGCTATTTATGCTATGGGTATTGATAATTGTTTGATACAAATTAATGGTCCTGAATTTCCTATTTTAGATGGTTCTGCTGCTGTATATGTACAAAAAATAAAAGAAATAGGACTTATTGAACAAAATACCCCAAAAGATTATTATATAATTCGTAAAAAAATGGAATATAAGGAATCAAATGGCAGTGTTATTACAATACTTCCAGATGACGATTTTTCCATTACAGCTATGTGCTCATTTGACTCTAAATTTATTAGTAGTCAATTTGCAACATTAGATGATATTAGCACATTTGCAGACGAAATAGCCCCTGCTCGTACTTTCGTTTTTGTAAGAGATATAATGCCTTTACTTCATGCAAATTTGATAAAAGGTGGAGATCTTGAAAATGCTATAGTAATATATGAGCGTAAAGTAGAACAAGAAAAGCTAAACCAATTAGCCGATTTACTTAATGTTCCACATATCGATGCTTCTCATATTGGTTACATCCAAACACGTCCCCTACAATGGGATAATGAATGTACACGCCATAAATTGTTAGACATTATTGGCGATGTTGCGTTAATAGGAAAGCCCTTAAAAGGAAGAATTGTTGCAACCCGACCAGGTCATACTGTAAATAATAAGTTTGCTCGCATGATACGTAAAGATATACGTAAACATGAAATACAAGCACCTATATATAATCCAAATGACACACCATTAATGGATAATATAAGGATAAAAGAACTTCTTCCACATCGTTACCCTTTCCAATTGATTGATAAGATTATTGCAATGGGGTCAAACAGTATAGTTGGAGTTAAAAACATAACTGCAAATGAACCATTTTTTCAGGGACACTTTCCTAACGAGCCTGTGATGCCTGGTGTGCTTCAAATTGAGGCTATGGCACAATGTGGAGGACTGTTAGTTCTATCTCAATTAGAAAACCCTAAGCGTTGGTCTACATATTTTCTTAAAATAAATGATGTTAAGTTTAGGCAAAAAGTTGTACCTGGCGATACACTCCTATTCCGTGTTGAACTATTAGGACCAATACGTCATGGCATAAGTTCTATGCGAGGATATATGTTTGTTGGCGATACAGTAGTAGCTGAAGCCAGTTTTACAGCTCAGATAGTAAAAAACAAGTAAATTACTAAATATGAACAATATAAGCCCACTAGCATTTATTCATCCTAATGCAAAGATAGGAGAAAATAACTCTATTGGTCCATTTTGCTATATAGATGAAAATGTTGAAATAGGAGATAACAATAAAATATTGAATAGTGTAACTATTCATACAGGTGCAATAATAGGAAATAATAATGAATTTTTTCCAGGAGCAAGCATCTCAACAAAACCTCAAGACCTTAAGTATAAAGGTGAATCAACACTATGTAAAATAGGAAATAACAATTCAATACGTGAGAATGTTACAATTTCGCGAGGAACAGCCTCAAAAGGAGAAACAGTAATAGGCTCAAATAATCTCTTCATGGAAAATATACATATAGGTCATGATTGTATTATAGGTTCTGATATTGTTATTGGTAACTCTGCAAAAATAGCAGGTGAAGTTCAAATAGACGATTTCGCTGTAATCTCTGCAGTAGTTTTGTGTCATCAATTTTGTAAAATAGGTCGTAATGTTATGATACAAGGAGGTAGTCGCTTTTCACAAGATATTCCACCATATATAATGGCTGCACGTTTTCCTGTCCGATACATGGGACTAAATATAGTAGGACTACGTCGAAGAGGTTTTACTCAAGAACAAATAAATATTATTCACGAAGCATACAGATTACTTTATAGTGAAGGTACACGCGAAGAAAATATAGAAAAAATTCAAAAGCAATTACCTAAAACAGAAGAAATAGATAATATAATTAATTTTGTTCTATCTTCAGAACGAGGTATAATAAGATAAAATATATTTATCTGCTGTGGCAAAACAAACTTTAATAGTAATTACAGGACCAACAGCTGTAGGTAAAACAGATATAGTAGTTAATATTGCAGAACACTACTCAATACCTATAATTAATGCGGATTCTCGTCAAATATATAGAGAAATTCCTATAGGAACAGCAGCTCCTACTATAGATTTATTAAAACGAGTTAAACATTACTTTGTTGGTAACCATAGTGTGACCGACTACTATTCATCCAGTATATACGAACAAGATGTATTAACTTTATTATCCAATAATTTACCAACTAATTTTATTTTGTCTGGTGGTTCAATGATGTACATTGATGCTGTTTGTAAAGGTATAGATAACATACCAACAATAAATAGCAATGTACGTAATCTAATGATGGAAAAACTTTCAAATGAAGGATTAGACTATCTATCTAATGAACTAAAAAAAATAGATTATGAATATTGGAAAATAGTCGATAAGAAAAATGCGCGCAGAGTTGTACATGCATTAGAAATATGTTATCAAACAGGAAAAACATACACCTCCTTTCGAACTAATACAATAAAAAAACGTCCATTTAACATTATAAAAATAGGTATTAATCGTGACCGGCAAGAGTTATACGAAAGGATTAATAAGCGTACTATTGAAATGTTCAATTTAGGTGTTGTTAATGAAGCAAAAAAAATGTATGAACATAGGCATTTAAACTCGCTAAACACTGTTGGATATAAAGAATTATTCGACTACCTTGATGGACTAACAACACTTGAAGAAACTATTATGAAAATTCAAAGTAATACAAGACGTTACGCAAGAAAACAACTTACGTGGCTCAAAAAAGATAAAGATATAAGATGGTTTCATCCTCAAGATATAGATAAAATAATAGGATATATATCTAAAACTTTAGATACATATTACAAAAGCATTGATTAACTGAAATAAATTATATAGAACATATATGAAGCGTATACTAACTATATTCAAGAAAATATATAGAGGATTTATTCATTTCTTTCCCTGGTATATAAAACTATATAAAAACCGCTCATGGTACACAAAAACACTATTAGGAATAGTCTCGTTTATTGTATCTATTTTCATTTTCCTTGGCATGGTAGATCTTAACTTTTTATGGTTATTTGGAAAATCTCCAGGCTTTGCTGAAATAAAAGAACCACCAACATTTGCTGCATCAGAAATATATAGTGCCGACTCTGTATTAATAGGCAAATATTTCAAAGAAAATAGAAGCCCTGTTGCATATAAAGATGTAGCTCCTGATTTTTGGAAAGCATTAATTTCTACTGAAGATGAACGTTTTTATAGCCATCACGGAATAGATTTTATAGGTATTGGAGGAGCTATAAAAGATATATTCTCAAAGAATGGAGCAAGAGGAGCATCAACTATCACGCAGCAACTGGCAAAGAATATGTTCCGTATACGTAATAAGGAATATTCTGGTATACTTAGTAAGATACCAGGTATGAGGATGCTTATCATAAAAGCTAAAGAAGCAATAATTGCTTATAAAATAGAACTTTTATACCCCAAAAACGAAATACTAAAGATGTACGCTAACACAGTTAGCTTTGGGAATAATGCTTATGGAATTAAAATTGCAGCTCGCACATATTTTAATAAATTACCAAAAGATTTAACTACAAATGAAGCAGCTACACTTGTTGGTATGTTAAAAGCAACAACATACTATAATCCTATATCCAAACCTGCTAATGCTCTTAAAAGGCGTAACACTGTATTGTATAATATGGTTACACATAATTACCTGCCTTTAGATAGATACAAACAACTATGTAAATATGATATTCATCTTAATATTCACTATGAAGAAAATTATGGAGGAAAAGCTCAATACTTTAGAACTTACATAATTGATTATTTAAAAGATTGGTTAAAAGAAAACGATTATGATATATATAGCAGTGGACTAAAAATATATACAACTATTGATACTCGATTGCAGAAATATGCAGAAGAAGCTGCTATCAAGCAGATGAAAAAAATACAACACGAGTTCGATAACCATTGGAGAGGACAAGAACCGTGGAGAGATCCTAAAGGAAATGTTATTCCTGGATTTATTGAAAGTATAGCACAACGACAACCGTTTTATAAAGCTCTACTTAAAAAGTACCATAATCAACCAGACAGTATTCAATATTATCTAAATAAACCCCACAAAGTTAAATTATTTGATTTTGAAAAGGGAACGATCGAAAAACAAATGTCATCAATGGACTCTATACGATACATGGTCAAGTTTATGCACTGTGCTATGGTGGCACTTGAACCACAAACTGGAGCTGTAAAAGCGTGGGTTGGTGATATTGACTTTAAATCTTGGAAATACGATAAAGTAGTTGCTGAGCGTCAACCAGGCTCTACATTCAAACTTTTTGTATATTCAGAAGCTATGAACCAAGGTTTAACTCCTTGTGATAAACGGAGAGACGAATATATACGTATGGAAGTATTAGACAAACGTACAGGAAAAATGAAAACTTGGATACCTCACAATGCAAATGGAAGATATTCAGGAGATTCCATACCGCTAAAGGCTGCTTTTGCACGTAGTATAAACACTATAGCTGTACGCTTAGGACAAGAAATGGGAATAAAAAATATTATTCGTACCGCTAAAGATATGGGTATAAAAAGCCCTTTGGATGATGAACCTTCATTAGCATTAGGGTCATCTGATGTAAACTTGTTAGAATTAACCAATGCTTACTGTACTGTAGCAAATAATGGTGAACAACATGAACCTGTTCTTATAACTAAAATAGTTGATAAAGATGGAAATGAAGTTTATCATGGGCCTACAGAACACACACAAGCTATACCATACAAAACCGCATTCTTCATGCAAGAGCTTCTAAAAGGTGGACTAACAGAACCCGGTGGAACGAGCAGAACACTTAACCAATATATTTTTAAAGATACTGATTGGGGAGGTAAAACAGGAACATCTAACAACCATTCTGATGCATGGTTCGTGGCTGTAAGTCCTCGACTTGTAGTTGGAGCATGGGTAGGTGGAGAATATAGAAGTATTCATTTCAGAACTGGTGCATTAGGACAAGGGTCAAAAACAGCTCTTCCGATATGTGGAAATTTCATCTATTCGGTAATGAGAGATAAAGCATTTAACTATTATCATGCAAAATGGAAAAAACCTTCAGCAAGTGAAATAGATCCATCAGAATATACCTGTCCAAGCTATGTCACTGCTACACCTCGTGTTATTTCAGATAGTGCTGTTATTCATAGAAATGAAAATACAATTAAAGAGGAAGATGATGAAAATGAAAATGAAGAAAATGATGAGCAAGATCCGTTAAATACAGATAAACAAAATGCAGACAACAATACACCAAGCAATAAAAACAAAGTAAATACCCACTCTAACGATCAAGGGAACACACCCACACGCCAAAAGGATCATAAAAACAAAGTAAAATGAAAAGAATAGTATTTGTTGTAATATTAACTTTTATAATTGGATTAACTTCTGTAAATGCACAGAAATTACTTAATTTATTAAGTAGTATACCTGACTCTACATTAACAAAATATGTAACTAATAGTGATTGGAAAGCAATGATTACAAATTTTGAAAATGGAGATACTACAGTGGTTAAGAATATGTTTAACGATACCATTTCAATAAAAAAAATAACAGATAACTATGCGTTAGTTAAACTCAATGATATAGTAACGTTAGAACTAAAATTATTAGACGATTCTACAATAGCGGCAATAACAACATATTTTACGCCTGAAGCTGAAAGCAAATTAAAACTTTACTCTACAGCTTGGAAACCTTTGCCCTATAAACTCCCTACTCCAACTTTAATTGTAAAACCTACAACTATGACGAATGAACAGTTTATAGAGCGTAAGTCAAAGATAGTTTTTACTATGACACAATATAAATTATCAGAAAAAGATAATAGCCTGTTTGTTTCTTGTTCGTTCCCTTTAATTTCTAAAGATGATTATTTGTTGATAAAACCTATAATCACAACTAAGACACTTCATTGGAATGGTAAAGAATTTAAATAAATATGAGAAAATTGTATAATATACAAAAAGATAGTAATCTTATTTAAGATAAAAATCTTTAGTCAAATTTGTAAACCAATTACTTTTGTCAATACCATTATCTTGATAAATAAATTCTGTTGATGATTCTAAACTGATAGGATACTTTACAAAGTCGATAAGTAAACGTTTAGTTCTTTTTATCTTCTTAGATTTAATATACACTATTTTACTTATGAAAAAGCCACAAACAATAGCTTCCGCTTCTATAGTTGATTTTTTATCAAAAGGAACTATTATAGAGAAATGTCCTATATCTGTCAATAATGTGTATGCACACCTAAATAGGTCTCTAAAAGGTAAATAGTCTGTATGTCTGGCTTGGGTACGAGCAAGTGATTTGCTTTTAATCGAATTTTCAAAATAAGGAGGATTTGAAACTATAGCATCAAAGTTAAAAACATTTTCAAGATTAACATATTTTTGTAAAGAAATATTTTTTAAGAAAAGGCGTGAAGCAAATGGCGAAGAAATAAAATTGCTTTTAGCTTGTGATGAGGCTGTAGGGTCTATCTCTATAGCATATATTGTTGAGTGAGAAAACCGTTGTGCCATCATTAAGGCAATTAACCCTGTACCTGTTCCTATATCTAATATTTTTTTTCCACCTTTAGCCCATGCACCAAGTAGAACACCATCTGTTCCAACTTTCATAGCACATTGATCCTGTTCAATAATAAACTGTTTGAAGGTAAAAGACATACCTATTTGATTTTACGCAATATATTTTTGTTGATAGCTATAACTCTACGCTTTTGTTTATTAATATTAGCACGTAATAAATCAATGTTAGAAAATAGGGCTGAAAAACCTGTTTGGATAGTATTAGGTTGTCTATAGGAAGTATCATTATTCGGATTAACTACTACTTTAATACCCTTATTTACAATTTTTACCTTAATATCTTTTCCCATAGTTATAGGATCTCCATCAAAATGAACCACACCCTCTTTTTCTCTATGGATACTAATAGACTTAGCCTTGAAAGTTTTTATTTTATGATTTTTATCAATAGTTTTATTAAATAACTCAAAAACAATCCGAGAAACATCTAAAAGCCCAAAAGGCTCTATTATTATCACATCAAGTTCCCCATCACTCATAGATGCCTGCGGTGCTATATAGGCATTATTTCCATATTGTGAAGCATTTGCAATAGATATTAAAAAGGCTTTATATTTATGTGTTCCAGAGTCATCTGTTATTTCGTAAACTTGTGGAGTATAAGATAATCCTCCTTCTAACACTTTTTGCACATAAGTTAATGGCCCTCGTTTTCCAGCTTCTGCAAATTTCATTGATATAAAAGCATCAAATCCCATACCACAAGTACAAAAGAACGGAATATCATTTATCAATCCATAGTCTAACGATTTTATCTCTAAATGATTAATTATCTCTATACTTTGTTTTATGTTCATAGGGATAGCCAAGTGCCTTGCTAATCCGTTACCCGAGCCCGTCGGAATTATAGCAAGTGCTGTGTTTGTATCTACAAGTCCACGCCCAACCTCGTTCACTGTGCCATCTCCTCCTACTGCTACTACAACATCAATACCATCTTTAGCTGCTTCGCGTGCAATTTCGGTAGCATGACCAGCATATTTTGTCCAAGCTATCTTATATGTAAAAATATTTTTATCAATATACTTCTCTATTGTTACAGGTATTTTTTCTTTTGTTTTATGTCCTGAAATAGGATTAAGTATAAATAGTAATTTTGCTTTCATAGAGCTATTTGTAGCTTTGTTTATTCAAAATATGACAAAGATAAATAATTATTGAAACTTATCTATTTTTATGAAAAAAAAAAACGTTAAAAAACATATCTGTTGCTATTTAACACAGATTATAAATAAAAAATTGTATCTTTGCAAGCCTAATTAATTTGTATTTTTTTATTTGAGCTACAAAACCTCAATATTTCATAATGGGACAACTACAAGATAAATATAAAAATTATTGTGAACCACAACGGTTTATCAAAATGGGTCTTTATCCATATTTTCGTGAAATAACTAGCAAACAAAGTACAGAAGTTAAAGATATTAATGGTCATTCAATCTTAATGTTTGGTTCAAATGCGTACACAGGTCTACCCAATGATTCAAGAATAATTGATGCTGCAAAAAAGGCTCTTGACAAATATGGCTCAGGATGTGCAGGTAGTCGGTTTCTAAATGGCACACTTGACTTACATGTACAGTTAGAAAAAGAACTTGCAACATTTATAAAAAAAGATGATGTTTTATGTTTCTCTACAGGATTTTCTGTTAATGCAGGTGTGTTACCTATGGTTGTAGGTAGAGGAGACTATATAATTTGTGATGACCGTGACCACGCAAGCATTGTTGATGGTAGAAGATTAAGTTTTGCAACGCAATTTCGCTATAAACACAATGATATGCAGGACTTAGAGCGTATTTTGCAAAAGCTACCTAAAGAAGCCATTAAGCTTATAGTTGTAGATGGTGTATTCTCTATGGAAGGTGATTTAGCTAAATTACCAGAAATAATAGACCTAAAACATAAATATAACTGTTCGGTAATGGTGGACGAGGCTCATGGAATAGGAGTATTTGGAGAACAAGGAAGAGGCGTATGCGATCATTTTGGAATAACAGATGACGTAGACTTAATAATGGGAACTTTCTCAAAAAGTTTGGCTTCTATTGGAGGTTTCATTGCTGGAGATAAAGACACTATAAATTACCTTAAACACACTTGTCGAACATACATATTCTCTGCAAGCAACACTCCTGCAGCTACAGCAGCTGCACTTGAAGCACTACACATAATAATATCAGAACCAGAACGTCAAGAAAGGCTATGGAGTGTTACTAATTATGCCTTAAAACGATTTAAGGAAGAAGGTTTTGAAATTGGCGATACAGAAAGCCCAATTATACCATTATATGTAAGAGATATACATAAAACTTTTGTTGTAACAAAAAAGGCTTATGAAGCAGGAGTGTTTATCAATCCTGTAATACCTCCAGCATGTGCGCCACAAGACACATTAGTAAGATTTGCACTAATGGCAACACACTCAAAGGAACAAGTAGAAAAAGGAGTACAAATATTAAAGAAAATATTTGTAGAAGAGGATATTATAAAATAGAAAAGTAAATATTGAATAATAACTTGAAGGGTCATACTACATAAAAGTATGGCTCTTCATTCTTTTTATAGATATACTAAACTATAAATAATAGGTCAAATTAGTAATATTTTTTATATAAATAATGAGTATATATAAACAAGATTACTACTTTAGGTCGATATAAGAAAAAAAATGATTAATTTATTTGGAGATAATTGTAAAACTTATTATCTTTGCATAAGTTTTTTTAGTGGTTAATTTAGTTTTAGTATTGGAACCTTGATTGATGCGATATCAATCAAGGCTTTTATTTTTATGACTTTGAATAAATGCAAAAAAGATATTTTATTAAATTAGAATATGATGGTAGTTCATATCATGGGTGGCAAAAACAACCTACAGGTTTAGCTGTGCAAGAGGTTGTTGAACAAGGACTATCTACTATATTAAGAAATACCGTTTCCATAGTTGGTGCAGGTAGAACTGATTCTGGAGTGCACGCAAGAGTGATGTATGCTCATTTTGATTATGAAGATGAATTAAATTGTGAGCATATACATTTTAAGCTAAACAGGATTCTTCCAAAAGACATTACCATTCACTCTATTTATAAGGTTGATATCAACTTACATGCTCGTTTTTCTGCTATTTCACGAACATATCATTATTATATACACCTTAATAAATCATCATTCTTATCTAACTATTCGTATGCAATACCATATAAATTAGATTTTAATATTATGAATATTGCAGCAGAATATTTAATAGGTACTAAAGACTTTAAATGTTTTTGCAAATCAAATAGTGACGCAAAAACTAATATTTGTAACATAACAGAAGCCCATTGGGAACCTTATAAATCAGAATTTTATGAAAGCAATAATTACTGGGTTTTTAAAATTTCAGCTAATCGCTTTCTAAGAAATATGGTACGTGCGGTAGTCGGTACGCTTATAAACGTAGGACGAAACAAAATATCTATTGATGAATTTAAAGCTATTGTTGACAATGGTACACGTTCTGATGCTGGAGAGAGTGTACCGGGAAATGCATTATTCTTATGGGATATAAAATATCCTAATATAACAGACTTGTAGACTTATAGTTTTTTATTTATTCTTATAATTGTCAATAAATTTTACCAATAAAAAGAGAAGTAAAAATCGTTTAAGTTAAACGACCAAATAAAATTTACTTAAACGACCAAATAGGATCTACTTAAACGACTGAAGAGGTTTTATAAGGATCGCAGTTGGGGTTTAACTTAAACTATTATCGCAATCATTTAGTATTTCATAAAAATTTGGTTTTTAAGTAGTTACAAAAACATATCGTTTAGGATTAAAATTCCACTTTAAACAAATATTTTCCAAATTTAAGCACTATAATATATCGATATTTTAAAATTAGTTTTGTGTATATTTTTTACCTATTATTCATTTACCTCTTCCTATCAGAGTGTACAAAAAAGGCTGCAAACAATAATAAAACGGGTGGATATTCTCCGCACAATCTGTGTGTATACAATAGGGACTACCAATAATTATCAAATATTTGCTCTTTAATATAAAAAGCTCCTCTGCTGTAGTGCTTACTCGTTATATTCAACATTTTTATTTATCAATGAACGTAGATAGAAATACAATTCCTCTTGCATCCTAAACAAAAACCAAGAGAATTTTAAAGGCATGTATCCAAATTTACATTTTATAGAATATGGCAACAAGTTAGTATCAATTGAATACCAATATTTTTTTAAAAGACTCATTCCCCTACTCCGCTCAATATATCCTAATTCGTTACGATGTAAATAATAAAACATATAAGTATCTATCAAATTTAACCACCTGACTTTCTCATATTTACTAATTATTTTATCTGCAAGATTTAACCTTAATAACTCCCGTTTCATACTTTCGTTAGCAATAAGTACGTCAAACCTCCTAATACTACATTGATGAGTTACAGAATTTGAGTGTTGCCTATAATAGTAAACAGCTTTAGATGGTCTTACTTCGCGTGAATTAATAAAATGAAGCCTTGTTGTATTGTCATCACTATATGTTGGTGCTGACTCATCATAAGGATATTTTAAGTGGATAGAACGCCTTACAGCATAAACCCCATGAACTTTCCATGTCAAGCTCCAATCAAAAGCGGTATAACCATTTATGCAATTAAAGTTAGGAATATCATACAATTTTTCTTCTCCATCTTTATAAACTTTTTTTAAACTAAATAATACTGTATCTGTTAGAGGATACAACTGAAAAATTTTATATATTTCTTCGCATGATGTACATGATATATAATCATCGCTATCTACAAAAGCTATTATCTCACCATTAGCAATCTTCAAACCTGCATTACGTGCTTTGGCTGCGCCCATATTTCTTGAAAGCTTTATCAACTTTATTCTATCATCTTTATCTGCATATTTATTTAAAATTGAAAGCGAATGGTCTGTTGAACTATCATCAATACATATTATTTCTATATCATGTAGACTTTGGGCTATCAAAGAGTCTAAACAATTTGACAAATACTGTTCTGTATTATATACAGCTACTAATATACTTATTTTGGGCATTTTCTATTTACTATATTCTTAGTTAATCGTGCAATAAGAGTACTGAATAAATTTGTCGATTTTTTTATTATCCAAAGAGAATATGATAAACTAACTATAAATAAAAATATTCCTATTATCCAATAAATAACTCCATTACAACATAACACTAAAACAAGAGCAATAAGAGCTATTGTGAACTGTATAGCAAAATAAATATATATATAACTTGATAATTTATATTTGTATTTAAAACGAGCATAGGTTAAAACAACTATAGCATCTATTGCGCTTGCTAATGCTATGCCACATCCAATACCTTTAAGACCCCAAATCATATAGAATACTATAACAAGACATAAGACAATTATATCATATATAGCTTCAAGTAATAAGTATGATTTAGAATCTCCTTTAGATAGAGGTATATACTGAACAGGTAGACTCATTGCACGAAAATACATACCCAAGAGCATTATTTGTATCATTGCTAATGCTGGCATAAATTTACCACTATATAATAAAGGTAGTATAATAGGTAAAAAAATTAAAAATGCAAGTAAAAACGGCGATGATGATAATATTGTTATTTCTATTTGTTTGTTTATTGTTTGATTGAAGGAAAATTGTAAATTATTTAATCCTGAAAGACGTGGAAAATAGTCGGTTTCTAAAGCAGCAAATAGCATACCTACATAGGTCATAACCAACATATATCCTGCATTAAATAGTCCTACTGTAGAAACTCCTGCATAGGAATTAAGATAAACACGAACAGCATAATCAGTTCCTGCACCTAAAACTCCTGCAAAAACAAAGGCGATACCTATGCGTATCATACTTGAACCTCGTACTAAAGTACCCCAAGTAAATTTTAACTGTAAAGGATGAACACGATAAGAATAACTAATAACAATAACTATTTGGCTTAATGTCATTAACAATAAAGCAGGAATGATGCCTTTTATATGAAATAAATAATATAAAGGAACTGACACTATCAAAGAAGCTATAACATTATAGACTGATATTTTTGCCAAACTCTTTAATCGCCTCAATCCCTTTAAAACAGCTAATTCTCCATTTATAACAGCTACAAACAAAATTATAGGAGAAAGAATTATAAAATTTATTATGTAACCATTACACCAAAAAGTAAATTGACTAAGTAGAGGACTTATCACAACACATAAAATCATACCAAAAAGTCCTAATAACAAGCTCCATGTTCTAACTAAAGTAATACTTTCATTAAGAGTACTTATATTATTAGTATCTAAGGTTTCAGATATAGACTTTACACCACTTACAGAAACTCCAAAGCCTGTAGAATCATTCAATAGCTTTAATGTAGAATTGTACAATGCCATTAGCCCTATCCCCTCAGGCCCTAATAGTACAGCTGCTATTTTATTACGTATTAAACCTATTAGTATGTTCAAGCCTTGTACACCTCCAAAAAGACATACTGCACGTAATCTATCGGTATAAGAAGTTATTTTTCTCATCACTTAATAAACGCACGTTACTTTTTTTTATTATTTTTGCATTTGGATATTTATGAAACTAAGCATTATAATACCTGTATATAACGTAGAAAACTCACTTGAAAAATGTGTTGATAGTGTGATAAATCAATCTTTTACTGATTTTGAACTTATCTTAATAGATGACGGATCTACTGATAACTCGTCAGAAATAGCAGATAATCTATCTACAAAAGACAAACGAATAAAAGTTGTACACCAATCAAATAAAGGTCTATCACAAGCTCGAAACGCTGGAATAGATATTGCTAAAGGAGAATATATAACATTTATTGACTCTGACGATTTTATCCACAAAGATACTTTGAACTACCTGATAAATATAATAAATATACACCCTGAATATGATATAATTGAATATCCTGTTATAGAACGTTATGCTTCACCGTATCAACATAAACTTAGTTTTCCACAGAAAAGTTATACTAACTTAAAAGACTATTGGATAACAACCAATGGCTTTTCTCATTGTTATGCATGGAATAAAATATTTAAATCGAAATTATTTTATAATGTTCGATTCCCTAAAAATAAAACATTTGAAGATGTTTTTACTATACCTATATTATTAGAAAAAGCTAATGTTATAGCTACTATAGACAAGGGACTTTATTACTATTATTTTAACACTAACAGTATAACAAATAATGCCAAAGGAACAGATATAGCCAATCTACTGCAAGCACATATATATTTTATAAAAAAACACGGTGATATAATGACTTCAAAATATTATAAACATTTGCTCAATATACAAATAGATGTGTATGAAGCTACATCATATGACCCTATATTACCTATATTAAAATACAATAATTCCATTAAATTAAAGTTATTACACATTATAGGAATGAAAAAGCTATGCAAACTTATAGCACTAATACACAAAATAAAAAGACCAAGACACTAATATCTTTCATTATAACTTTTTATAATGAATCAATAGATATGCTACAAGAGTGTATTGATAGCATTTACAATATATCATTAGACAAAAAAGAACGAGAAATAATTTTAATAAATGATGGTTCAGAAATAAACCCCACTCCACTACTTAATAAAAACACTAATATACGCTATTATAAACAGAAAAATATGGGAGTAAGCCAAGCACGTAATACAGGTGTTAATCTTGCTACAGGAAAATATATACAGTTTATTGATGCTGATGACTTTTTGATAGTACCTGCGTATAATACAATAATAAATATCTTAAAGGTAAAAAAACCAAACATCTTATTTTTTCGCTTTACAAATAATGAAAAAAAATATAAAATTAGAAGCTCATACAAACATACAAACTTGGGAGCTGAATATATGTACAAAAATAACATAAGAGCCAGTGTGTGTACATATCTTGTCAAACAAGAACTTGCTAAAAATATACTCTTTACCAAAGGTATTGACTATTGTGAAGACGAAGAATTTACAGCTAAACTTATACTTAAAGCTAATAACATAATAGACACTCTTACTGTTGCTTACTTCTATAGAGAACATCCAAAGTCATGTACACATAAAACAGATAGAGAACATGTTAGCAAACGATTTAATAATATGTTAGAAGTGATTATTAGCCTTAACAAATTACAACCGAAAAACAAACTAAAACAAAAGGCCATAAAAAGAAGAATAAATCAACTAACTATGGACTTTATATTTAACTTGATGCTAATTAATAACGACACAACTGTAACAGAAAACTATATAAAAAAGTTAACTAAATTAAAATTATTTCCTTTACCAAAGAAAAACTATACTCTGAAATATTTCATTTTTAGAATTACTACCAACACTAAACTATTCCGAAATATATTAACAAAAATATTACACAAATGAAAATATTACTACTCGGAGAATATAGCAATGTTCATTGGACACTGGCACAAGGATTAAGACAATTTGGACACAAAGTTACAGTTATATCAAATGGAGACTTTTGGAAAAATTATCCACGAGATATAGATATTCAACGAGAAAAAGGGAAAATAGGAGGATTAAAACTTTGGACAAAATTAATATTTTTATTACCTCAACTTAGAGGCTATGACATTGTACAACTTATAAACCCTTTATTTTTAGAATTAAAAGCAGAAAGGATATTTTTCTTTTACAATTACTTACGTAAACATAACAAAAAAATAGTGCTTGGAGCATACGGAATGGACTATTATTGGATAAAAATAAACATTACAGATATGCCTCTAAGATATAGCGACTTTAATATAGATAAGACGCTAAGAACTAACAAGGATGCAATAAAAGAACAAAAAGATTGGTTAGGAACTGCAAAAGAAAAACTTAATAAGTATATTGCTCAAACAGCAGATGGAATAGTTGCAGGACTATACGAATATAAGGTTTGTTATGACAAAGGTTTTAAAAATAAAACTGTATTTATACCATTTCCTATCAAGCTAAAAAAAATACATATAACAAAACGTCCACCTGAACAGCAAATAAAAATATTTATAGGAATAAGTAAAAAACGGTCACAGTATAAAGGAACAGACATTATGCTAAAAGCGGCACAAAAAATTAAAGAGAAATATCCTAATAAAGTTCAGTTAAAAATAGTAGAAGGTGTACCATTTAAAGAATATGTTAAGGCAATGATAGAATCGGATATACTACTTGACCAACTTTATAGCTATACACCAGCAATGAATGCTCTCGAAGCAATGTCAAATGGAATTATTGTAATAGGTGGTGGAGAAGATGAAAACTATAAAATACTAAAAGAAAAAACTTTACGACCAATAATTAATGTACTACCAACATATGAAAGTTGCTTTAACGAAATACAAAAATTAGTCCTAAATCCTAACAAAATAGACCTACTAAAAAAACAGAGTATTGACTACATTAATAAACATCATAACTACACAAAAGTAGCAAAACAATATATAGATTTTTATAACACACTAATGTAATAACTAATTCAAACTACATTTTATATATTATTTTCATAAATATCATAAATATCATAAATATACATATAGCCAATTTACTATCAAATTTAGTATATTTGTTACACTTTAATTTTGTACATTTGCACAAAATAAACAAATATGAAACATATCGGTTGGGGGTTTATTGGATGTAGTAATGTTCCTGAAAGCGAAACAGGTATTCCATTCAATGATGTTAGAGGATCAAACGTTGAGGCTGTTTTTAATGATAATATAAAATTAGCCCGTACGTATGCTAATACTAATAACATAAAAAAATGGTATACTGATGCACAACTATTGGTAAATGATAAAGATGTAAACGCTATATATATATCAACCCCCTCTTCAAGTCATGCAACATACGCAATAATGGCTATGAAAGCAGGAAAACCTTGTTTAATAGATAAACCTTTAGCAAATTCGTATGATGATTGTATCAGAATAAACAGAATATCTGAAAAAACAAATATACCCTGTTTTGTTGCTTACTATAGAAGAAAACTTCCCTATTTCAATAAGGTTAAAGAAATAATTACAACAGGAACCATAGGGAAAATACTTACAGTACAAGTAAGATTTGCTGTACCAGCTCATGATCTAACTGATAATGATAACGAACACAAATTATGGAGACTACAATCAGATATAATTGGAGGTAGCTATTTTTATGACTTAGCTTGTCATCAACTTGACATACTTCAAAATATTTTTGGAGTTATAATAAAAGCACATGGATATATAGCTAACAGAGCAGGAATTATTCATGATCAACCTGATACTGTTAACGCTGTATATAGATTTGAAAATGGGTTAAACGGAAGTGGAGCATGGAGCTTTAGCTCAGATGAAAGTGCAAGAACAGATAGAATAGAAATATTTGGAACTAAAGGACGTATATCATTCTCTGTTTACACATACGAACCTATATGCCTTTATACTTCAGATGGAGTAAAAAAAATAAAAGTAGCTAACCCTAAAAGTGTACAATTTCCATTAATAAAAGAAGTTATTGAAGATTTGCAAGGATTTGGTAAATGTGATTGCACCAGCATAAGTGGAACACCAACAAACTGGGTAATGGATCGTATCTTAGGTAAGATATAAAAAATGCAAAATAAAATAATAAGATTAAATGCACTCTTACTTATCATTATGTTTGGGCTTTCATGTAAATCGGAGAACATAGTAAATGATTCTACGTATATAGAGCCACAACACTATAATTTTGCATTTATGATACAAAACACAACCAACTATGAAATGTATCGGCTACATAGCAATTCAGGACAAAGTATAACATTTGCTCCTGACCCAACCATAAAAGTTGGACCATATTTTGGTTGGAGATGGTTGTTTCTTGGTTACACATTTGATATAAAACGTTTAATAGAAAAAAATAAATCTACAGAAAAACAAGAATACGATTTAAGTCTATACTCTTCTAAAATAGGAGTTGATATTTACTATAGGAAATTTGACGGAGGATATAAAATAAGAAATTTAAAACTTCGTAGCGATATTGACACAAGTCCGTTAAATGGAATTAATTTTAAAGGTATAAAATCAAAAGTTACAGGAATAAATGTCTACTATATTTTTAATAACAAACGATTTTCATACCCTGCAGCTTTCAGCCAAAGCACTGTGCAAAGAATATCTGTAGGAAGCCCGTTATTAGGATTCGGATATACACAGCATGAATTAACAATAGATTGGGGTAAACTATATAAACTAATTGACAACAAACTTGGCGATGCTGTAAGTGAAATAAATATAGATACAACTCTGCCGAGCGGAAAAGTGAGCTATACAGACTACTCTATAAGCGGAGGATATGCATATAATTGGGTATTTGCAAAAGACTTTTTATTTGCAAGTTCGTTAACAATAGGATTAGCGTATAAAAAAACAGTTGGAGATATTGTGGAAATATATAACACTGTACACCATAAACATTTAAACACTATGGATATAGATGCTACAGCACGGCTGGGAATAGTATGGAATAACACAAAATGGTATGCAGGAATAAGCACCATAATGAATACATATAATTATCATAAAGGAAACTTCAGAACCAATAATATATTTGGTAATATAAATATTTATGCAGGACTAAATTTTGGAAAGAAAAAATCCAAATGAAAGTAGCAAATTAAACAAAAAAAAAATTATGAATATATATCCAAAATTAATTACAGATGCACTAACTTTAGTAACATATCCGGGAACAAAGAAAAATTTAATAGAAAGTGAAATGGTTGCTGACGATATACGCATTGAAGGTATGAAAGTAACTTTCACATTAATTTTTCCACGTTCAACAGACCCGTTTATAAAGTCAACTCTAAAAGCAGCTGAAGCACAAATACACTACTCTGTAAGTAAAGAAATAGAAGTAAATATAAAAACAGAATTTAAATCTACTCCTAAACCTAAAGCTGATAAATTACTACCACAAGTAAAAAACATCATAGCTGTAAGCTCAGGAAAAGGAGGAGTAGGAAAAAGTACTGTAGCAGCTAATTTAGCAATAGCTTTAGCAAGACTTGGGTACAAAGTAGGGCTATTAGATACTGATGTCTTTGGACCAAGTATGCCTAAAATGTTTGGAGTGGAAAACGAGCACCCTTATGCAATTGAAAAGGATGGACAACAACTTATTGAACCTATAGAAAAATATGGAATAAAACTTTTATCAATAGGATTTTTCGTAAATCCTAATACTGCCACTCTTTGGAGAGGTAGCATGGCATGCAACGCTCTAAAACAATTAATAACTGATGGTAATTGGGGAGAATTAGACTACTTTATATTAGACACCCCACCAGGCACAAGTGATATACACTTAACATTATTGCAAACTTTAGCTATAACAGGAGCAATAATTGTATCTACACCACAAAAAGTTGCATTAGCTGATGCCAGAAAAGGTATTGATATGTATAGAAATGAAAAAGTAAATGTACCAATACTTGGAGTGGTTGAAAATATGGCATGGTTTACACCTACAGAACTTCCACAAAATAAATATTATATATTTGGAAAAGATGGGGCTAAAAATTTAGCTAAGGAAATGAACTGCCCACTACTCGCACAAATACCTCTTGTACAAAGTGTATGCGAAAATGGAGATAAAGGCGAACCCTCTGCTGTCAATATAGATACTATAATGGGACAAGCGTTTCTTAGCTTTGCACAATCGGTAGTAACTGTTGTAAACCGCAGAAATAAAGAAAAAGCACCTACTAAAATAGTCAATGTAAAAAATAAATAAAATAATAAATTATTTATACGCATAAAAAGGTACAACTATAGACAAAAATGAAATACATTATTATTCCCGAACGAAAAGAACCATATCTATTACCTTTCTATTTTGCTGTTGAGGAATATGTTGCACAAACCTATAAAGATGATGACTACTTTATGGTATGGAACGTAGAACCTACTGTCATGCTTGGACGTAATCAACTTATTGATAATGAAGTAGAAATAGATTATTGTAAAAGTAATGGTATACATATATTTAGAAGAAAAAGCGGTGGAGGATGCATATATTCAGACTTAGGGTGCTTACAATTCTCATACATATCATTTGCCGATAATGTTAATTTGGCATTTAAAAAATATATGCAAAAAGTTGCTGATGTGCTAATAAGTTTAGGAATAAAAGCAGAACTTTCAGGACGTAACGATATATTAGTTGAAGGAAAAAAAGTAGCGGGTAGTGCTTTTTATAGACTTAAAAACCGTAGCGTTCTACACAATTCTATGCTATTTAGTACACAACTTGAACACTTGTCAAAAGCTTTGACACCTGCAAAAGAAAAGCTACAAAGTAAAGGGGTTAAATCTGTAAGACAAAGGGTTACTAATGTAAGCGAATTTACAAATCTACAAATAGAAGATTTTATAAAGTATGTAAAAAAATATATGTGTGGAGATAATATACGCATATTAACTCCTGAAGATATGAAGTCGATAGCAATAATTGAAAAAGAACTTGCATCAGATGATTTTGTCTATGGAAAAAATCCTAAATATACAGAAATACACCGTAAACGTTTTCCTGATGTTGGTACGTTAGAAGCGGCTGTAAAACTGAAAAATGGAAATATAGAAAATATAAATCTAATGGGAGACTATTTCCTATTAGGAGATATTGATAGAGAACTATTAGACTTACTACATGGTGTAGCTTTCTCACGTGAAGCTGTAAGAGAAAAACTAAAAAATATAGATATTTCAAACATAGTTCGTAATTTTACATTAGAACAATTATTACGTTTACTCTTTGGTAGACCCCCTCATGTAATGAAACCAAATTGGCTTAAAATAGATTTAAAGTCAAAAAAAACCTCAGGTGAAACAGCGGGTATCTTACAACGCCATAAAATGAATACAATATGTACAAGCGGACTATGTCCAAATCGTACAGAATGTTGGGCAGCAAGGACGGCTACATTAATGATAGGCGGAAATATATGTACGAGAAAATGTAAATTCTGCAACACACCAAGTGGTAGACCTAAAAGTTTAGATCCTAATGAACCAAGAAACGTAGCTGAATCTATAAAAGCATTAAACCTAAGATACGCAGTTATAACATCTGTTGACAGGGACGATTTACCTGACTATGGAGCTGAACACTGGATTAAAACCATAGAAGAAATAAAAGCACTTAATCCAACTATCAAAATAGAACTTCTTATACCCGATTTCATGGGTAAATATGAACTAATAAGCAAAGTTCTAAAAACAAGACCTCATGTATGTGGACATAATATGGAAACTGTAAGACGATTAACACCTGCTGTAAGAAGTGTTGCAAAATACGAAAGAAGTCTTGAGGTGCTTAGCAAAATAACACAAGAGGGTGTTGAAGCTAAAACAGGTTTCATGTTAGGGCTTGGAGAGACACATAATGAAATATTAGAAACAATGGATGATATATTAAAAACAGGATGCAAAAGATTAACTCTTGGACAATACCTGCAACCAACAAGTAAACATCTACAAGTTAAAGCATATATCACACCAAAACAATTTGCTGAATATAAGACTATTGCGTTAAATAAAGGATTTAAGCATGTTGTAAGTGGACCATTAGTTAGATCTTCATATCATGCTGCAGAAATATAATAAATATAAATAAATAATGAGAAGACACCTTGTGCATTTCTTTTGGGGATTCCTAATATTTAGTATAGGAATTATAGTAGTATTCTTTGTATCTGTTTGGAATGGATGGATAGGCTACATGCCAGACATGGAAGAGTTATCTAACCCTATAGATAAATTTGCATCTCAAGTATATTCCGCTGATGGGAAGTTAATAGGTACATGGAATCAAGATAATGCAAATAGAATCGTTGTAGACTATAATAGTCTTTCCCCACACTTGGTTCATGCATTAGTAGCAACTGAAGATGAACGCTTTTACGAACATTCTGGAATAGATTTCATAGCACTTGGAAGAGCTATAATAAAAAGAGGCATACTAAGACATAGTAACGCAGGAGGTGGATCAACTATTACACAACAGTTAGCAAAGCAAGTTTACTCGGAAAAAGCACATAGTACATTAGAGAGACTACTTCAAAAACCTATAGAATGGATTATTGCAGTAAAATTAGAAAGATATTTTACTAAAGAGGAGATAATTGCAATGTATTTCAACTATTTTGATTTTCTACACAATGCGGTGGGAATAAAAAGAGCTGCTAATACCTATTTTAACAAAGAACCTCAACAGCTTAATGTTACCGAAGCTGCTACATTAGTAGGATTATGCAAAAATCCATCTATGTTCAACCCGCTACAATATGAAGAACGATGCAGAAGAAGAAGAAATGTAGTTCTTATGCAAATGACTAAATGTGGATATATAACAAGAACTGAATTTAACGAATTAATACAAAGACCTTTGGGTATAAAGTTCTCTAAGCCAAAACCTATAAAAGGAGCAGGAGACTATTTTCAAGCTTTTTTGAGACAATATATAATGGCTAAAAAGCCAGAAAGAAATAATTATCAATATTGGCAAAAAAGAGAATTCATAATAGATTCTATTGCTTGGGAAACAGACCCTTTATATGGTTGGTGTAATAAAAATACTAAACGAAACGGCGAAAACTATAATATCAATACGGATGGATTACGCATATTTACAACTATTGACACAAGAATGCAACAATATGCAGAACAAGCTGTACGAAAACATATAGGTGGATATATTCAAAAGGAATTTGATAAAACAAATAGATATAAAGCTAATGCTCCATTCTCGTCTAATATATCAAGAAAAACTATTAAGGATATTATAAATAGAGCATGCAAACAAAGTCAAAGATACTTAACACTAAAAGAGCAAGGAGCTACTAATGAGGAAATTAAACAAAGTTTTAGAACTCCTCACGAAATGACTTTATTTACATATAACGGACCTGTTGATAAAGTTATGACGCCTATCGACTCAATTCTTTACTACAAATCGTTTCTAAGAGCTGCCTTTATGAGCATGGAGCCAAAAACAGGCGCAGTAAAAGCATATGTAGGAGGGATTGATTATGAACATTTTAAATATGATATGGTCATGGGAGGAAGACGCCAAGTTGGGTCTACCATTAAACCTTTCCTATATGCACTTGCTATGCAAAACGGAATGACACCATGTACAACTGCACCTAATAAACAACGGTCGTATGGAGGCTGGACACCACGAAACGGGTCAAGGGCAAGATATGGACAAATGGTTACACTTAAATGGGCTTTACAGCAATCAAACAACTGGATATCTGCGTATCTTATCAACATATTAGGCCCTTCACAATTTGTAAGTATATTACATGATTTTGGATTTAATAATCCTGATATAGACCGAAATACAGGTCCTGTATTATGTCTTGGACCGTCGGAAATGTCTGTAGGTGAAATGTGTAGTGCTTATACAACTTTTGTAAATCATGGTATAAGATGTGCCCCATTATTTGTAACAAAAATAGAAGACATGCACGGAAACGTTATAGCTAAATTTCAACCTTTAATGAATGAAGTTATATCCGAAGAAAGTTCTTTCCAAATGCTTGATATGCTAAAAGCGGTAATTGAAGGAGGAACAGGAGGAAGATTACGCTATAAATTTAACTTAACTGGAGATATTGGTGGAAAAACTGGTACTACAAATAATAATTCTGATGGGTGGTTTATTGGAATAACTCCAGAACTTGTTAATGGATGCTGGGTAGGAGGTGAAGATAGAGACATACATTTTGACAATACGGCAATGGGACAAGGTGCTACAACTGCTTTACCTATATGGGCATATTTTATGCAAATGGTTTTTGCTGATAAAACTCTTAAATATAATGCTAACGCAAGATTTGATATTCCAAATAATTTCGATCCTTGCCAAACAAAAGATACAGTATCTGTTAATGGTATACAAGAAATCTATTTCTAAGTGTTACATTTCTCGTACACTTAAAATGGTTCAGTAGAACAGAAACAAAGCAACTTCACGCTGTTTTTGATAACCCACAAAATAACTCTCATAGTTGTTTAGAAGTAGTTATATGCAGCCGCAGCCAATAATACATTTATATTACCTTTATTCCCTTCATAAAAGTTGCGAGATAATCTGTATTATTCTTTAAGATTCCCTATAGTTAGTTCTTTACCTGTTGTTTACAAAATAGTTTGTGTGTTTCTTTCTCTTTTGGTGGTAGGTGTCTTTTGCTATAGGAACGTCTGAAATAAGTATCTTTGTATCCTCTATCTGTTTAATCCCTATGTAACCTATTTATATTATTGCTGTCCGCTAAAATGACTATATTTGCTCATGATTATATTTTTATTTAACAAAAACAAAGATAACCAAAAGGGCTGTTACTTCGTTAGAAGTGTCAGCCCTAAATTATATATTTAGAAAATGTTTTACCAGACAGCAATAACAGAAAAAAGAATGGAGAAAAACAAAGAAATAGAGGGAGAACAGGATAAGTTAATTTGTCTGTCTAAAAAAGCACTAAAGCTTTTACAAAAAAGCACTAAAGCTTTTGCAAGAAAGCTCTAAAGCTTTTGCAAGAAAGCTCTAAAGCTTTTACAAGAAAGCAATAAAGCTTTTACAAAAAAGCAATAAAGCTTTTA
>CAMPYS010000014.1 GCA_946998295.1 uncultured Prevotella sp. | reverse complement strand
CAAATAAAATATCACTTGGGCTTCAAGGAAGACACTTTTCAATTTGGGCATCACATGGTAAATATTATGATAGAAGAGTAGGGTGGAGATGGCAAAGACCATATTTATTTTGTACAACAGAAGATTTATTTACTCAATCTATAGTTATTCCATATCTTTTACCAATGTTAGAACGTGCGGGGGCTATAGTTGTTTCACCACGTGAACGAGATTGGCAAAAAAATGAAATAATAGTTGATAATGATACACCTAAAAACTTTTATTCAGAAGTTAATAAAAAATATAGTTGGGATTATACAAAAGGAACAGGTTTTGCTTTTCATTTAGGATATTATAAAGATTTGGAAAATCCATTTATTGCAGGAACAGCACGCCAAATAAAAACTACTTCTAGAAAAAGGCAGCAGAGTATAATATCTTATCAACCATATTTTAAAGACGCAGGTTTATATGCTGTATATGTAAGTTATAAAACAGTAGAAAAAAGTATAGACGATGCTGAATACATAGTTTACCATAAAGGTCAAGAAACACATTTTAATGTTAATCAGAGGATGGGTGGTAGTACTTGGGTATATTTGGGAACATTTGATTTTGATAAGGGCTACAATATTTATAATCGTGTAATTTTAACTAATTATAGTAAGTGCCGAAAGGGAATTGTTACAGCTGATGCTGTTCGCTTTGGTGGCGGAATGGGTAATATAGAACGAGGAAATACTGTAAGCGGATTGCCACGTTCATTTGAGGGTGCTAGATATTATACTCAATGGGCAGGAGCACCTGAAGATGTTGTAAGTAGGAGTGGTGAAAAAAATGATTATACCGATGATATAAATTCACGTTCTCTATTTACAAATTGGCTTGCAGGAGGCTCTGTTTATATTCCTAATACGACAGGGAAGAAAGTTCCTATCCAATTGTCACTTGCTGTCCATAGTGATGCTGGGGTAAGAGCCGATGGTAAGAATGTAGGTACATTAACTATTTGTACAACTAATTATGGTCCTCTAACGCTTGGAACAGGTATATCCCGCTATACGTCATATAATTTAGCTACACAATTATTACTTGGAGTAAAACGTGATTTAAAAGGTTCATTAGATATTGATTGGAATTTACGTGGAATAAAAGATGAGAACTATAGTGAAACAAGAAGACCAATGGTTCCTTCGGCTATAATAGAGACTTTATCCCATCAAAATTTTAATGATATGCGTTTAGGTCATGATCCTATTTTTAAGTTTACAATAGCCAGATCAATTTATAAGTCGTTGCTGCGTTTCATTTCACAACAAACTCAAACTAAGTACGTTGTTCAGCCTTTAGCACCTAATAGATTTAGAATAGAATTTAAGAAAAAGAATCTAATAGTTTTGAAATGGGATCCAACAGTAGACTTATTAGAACCAACTTCTACGCCAACTTCATATAATATATATACAGCAGCAGGTACATCAGGATATGATAATGGTATAAATGTGAAGCGTAATCATTATGAAATTAAGATAGAACCAAATATTAACTATTATTTCCGAATAACAGCTTGTAATAAAGGTGGTGAGAGCTTTCCTACAGAAGAGCTTTCTGCTTGTTACAGTGGCGAATCAAAAAAAACGATATTAATAATAAATGGATTTCATCGTCTTTCTTCCCCTAAAGTGATAAATACCCAAACAGAGCAAGGATTTGAACTCGATAAAGATCCTGGAGTACAATATAATGTAACTACGGAGTGGTCAGGAAAACAACTTAATTTTGATCGTACTCAATATGGTAAAGAAGGGGAAACCGCATTAGGATATTCAGACAATAGCTTAGAAGGACAATATTTAGTAGGCAATAAATTTGATAATGTTAGAACACATGCAGAGGCAATAACATCAAGTGGTCAATATAATATTGTAAGTTGTTCAGTTGACGCTATCGAAAAATCTTTAGTAAAAATGGATAATTATGCCTTAATAGATTTGCTTTTAGGTTTAGAGAAAGATGATGGATATAGTCTTATTTACTATAAAACTTTTAAACAATCTTTGATGGGAAAACTCACAGATTATCTCAGAAAGAATGGAAGGTTATTTGTATCAGGTGCATATATAGCATCTGATATGTTAAAAATTGACGAGATTAATTGGCTTGCAACTAATTTAAAGATACGATATGCTGGACATTTATTAAATTATAATCAAGGTATAAATGGTCTTAAAAGACATTTTGATGCTTATTTTACTCTAAACACTAAGCATTATGGTGCATATTATCCAGATATCATCAGCCCAATAGGTAAATCATTCTCAGCTATGCGTTATGATGATAATAGTTGTGTAGGTGTGGCCTATGAAGGTAAAGATAATAGGACGTTTGTAATGTCCTTACCATTTGAATGTATTAAAGATGCATGCGATAGGACAAAACTAATGGGTGGAATTCTTAGATTCTTATTGAGGTAGTACTCAAAAAATATAAATTCAAAATATATCTATATAAAAAACCTAAAATTATGTATAATATTCAAGCTAATGCCTCTGGCACAAGAAGTATAACTATTTCTAAAGAACATCTCGAAACAATAAAAAAATATTCTTTATTTGATAATATAGAAGATTCTACAGGTGTAATAAACGAAGAAGTATTAGATACGTTAAAATTGAAGATTCGTAGTTTATTAGCATCTATAGAACACAAAGACAATTCTCTATTTGATTTAGCATTGGATGTTATATATAATAAAAATATGAAGGCATTCGGATTACGAAATCTTATAGCATTGTACAAAGTTCATTTGCGAGATTCTATAATCCAATAATAAAATTGATATAAAATGAAATAATCTGCTATGAATTATAGTTCATAGCAGATTATTATTTGATATATTTTGTTTGCATATATAAAGTAAAATAGTTATGTTTGCAACAAAAATAAATCTATAGCTAAAATCTAAAATACAATAGTTATAAAATACTAATCTTTAAAACAAAAGTGTATGAAGAAAAATTTACTTTTATTCTTATTTTGTCTTTTTTGTTCTATTAGCATTTTTGCACAAGGTGAAATCGTTATAGGGACAAATATTCCTATTGGGAGTAATTTTAAGTTCTACGTTACTCGTGTAAATGATAATTCTAAAGTTTATGTTGACTGGGGCGATGGCACTAAAAAAGAAGCTGTTTTATCTGGTTGGAGTTCTAATGTTAGTACCGAAGGTGTGCTAAAAAATGATACTATTATTATTTATGGAGATTTTAAATCGCTTGATATCGAAGGACGTAAAGTAGATGTTATAAATATAAAAAATCAGCCAAATCTAACTCATCTTTCTGCAAAAGATAATGATTTAACTTACGAAGGTATAGATCTTAGTGGCGCACCTAATATTGAAAATATAGACGTAAGGAATAATAAGATAAAACGTCTTAATCTTCGTGGACTAAAACAGCTAAAGATATTTCAAGCAAATTCTAACCCTGAGCTTTCAACAGTTATTTTTGAAGATAGAAGTGAATCACTTAATAATATTTCAATGTCAAATTGTGATATATCTCATTTCTATCCTATTTCATTACCTAATCTTCAGTATTTAGACCTTTCAAATGGTAGTCTTACAGATTTAGAAATAGGAGAAAACTATCCAAATTTATTAAGTTTAAATATAGCTGGTAATAAGTTTCTGCAGAATATTGATGTTACAAAACTAAATAATCTAACACAGTTGGATATTGCAAATACAGGTATATCAAAAGTTAATTTAGTAAATAATAAAGATTTAATAATGCTAGATATTACGAATACTGCTATTGACGAACTTGATATACGAATAAATAATAAAATTACTACTCTTTTAGCAGCTAATACTAATATAAAAAAAATAGATTTGAGCAAACTTTCAAATTTACAAACTTTAAATCTTGAAAAGACATTAGTTGAGCGAGTAGATTTATCAAGTAGTCGTTTTGTGCGCGACTTAAATTTATGTGGAACTAAAATACAATTTATTGATTTACATGCTGCAATAGGTGTGAATAGATTGAATAAGTTAGATATTAGAGATTGTAAAAATATGACCCCACAATCTTTAAATTTTACATTTATGGCATTACCACCCCATAACCGTAGTTCGTGGTCTACTAATGTTTTTATAAAGGGGTCAAACTCTGAACACTCTAATACAAATCTTCTTAAGTATGATGACGATAACTATTATATATCAGATATAAAAGGAGATGCTTCTGCATCTATGGATTCTATAAATATTGTATCTATTCCAGTATCAGGAGTAAACTATGAATTGCAGCAAGTTGTCAATGATGGTAATTTTGCTACATGGAATAGTATTAAGTCAAAGGGTCTTCCTGGTTTTCCAATAAAAATAGTAACAAAAGCGTGTGACAATATAGAACTAATAGGTGTTAAAGTAAATGATACACTTATAAAAGATAGCATATTTGTCGTTTCTACCAATTCTACTATTTTGCCTATATTTAAAACTCCTGATTCAAAAACATATATACGATTAACTGTACCTCAAGGTGTGCAACAACAATATTTTCTTGCAACTTCATCTACTGATGAAGAAGTAAAAATAGATTGGGGTAATGGAGAGTCTAAGCCTGTAAAAATAGGAGTTAAGGACACATTAGTGCAAGGTGAAACAAAAGGTAAATATGTTGCAATCTATGGTAATGTGTTACGAGCAGATTTTTCAAGCTATCCACATATTAATGCTGATAATAAAATTACATCTGTGGATTTAAGTAATACAGATAAATTGCAATTCTTATCTACTTATATGAATAAGATTGGAAGAATTGATATTAGTAAACAGAAAAACTTAAAGACATTGGACTGCGCATATTGTGAATTATCTAAATTGGATATTTCAAACAATAATAATTTAGATACATTACGCGCTAATGGAAATCATATTTCAGCTATTGATTTATCTAATGTAAATAAATTAACTTATTTAGAAATAAATAATAATGAATTATCTAACTTGAACCTTGAAAAAACACCAAAACTTATTACATTAATTGCAAGTGTTAACAAGTTAAAGGATATAAATATCTCTCAGAATAAGATGCTGGAAGTATTCCGTATTTCTAATAATGAAATAAATCTTTTAGATATTACAAATAATAATGAATTAACAGAGTTAGATGTTTCTAAAAATAAATTATCTTCTTTAGAACTTGTAAATTGTAAAAAAATAACCAAGTTATTAGTAAATTCTAATAAACTTAAGACGATAGATTTATCCCAGCAGAAAAATTTATCCTATCTTAATATAGGAGATAATAGTTGGAATGCTTGTACATTAAATGATGTATATTATTCTTTACCAGAGTGTAAATTAGATAATAATTCTGGATATAATCTGTTCTCAAGAGGTGATGAAACTTCTACATATAATGATGCTTTGCATGCTGAATCTGATATTGCTAAAGAAAAAGGTTGGAGAATTAACTATGAAGGCGATGGGCAAGGTTGTAATGTATCGTATATTACAATAGACGAACCAGAAAATGGAATATTGAAATTATATGATGCTAATGATAAGCAGATATTAAGTGGAACTAAGTGTACTAAAGGAACTAATGTTAAAGTAAGTGCAACGCCTAAAGCTGGATATGAGCTGGAAAATTTAACAGCTAATTTACTTCCAATTAAGAATAATGTATTTACAGTTAGTAAGGCCACTAAAGTTACTGCAAAATTTACAATTTCTGCAGATATTAATTGTATTAAAAAATCTACTATTACTATAGAAAATATAGTAGGAGGATTGCAGATTACTTCAAATAGTCCTGTAAAGGTATCTTTATATACAACATCTGGACATTTAATCTTCTCTGCAGTGGTAGATGGAAATAAAATAATAAATTTACCTTCTGGTCTTTATGTGGTAAAAACTCTTGAACAAACAAAAGTAATATCTATACAAAAGTAAATATATAATTATATATTTAGATAAAGGTGGTATGTTATTAAGAATAATATATCACCTTTTTACATTATTAGTCCCATACCCCATGCAATAATAGCATAACGCAATAGTTTGCCTAAGATAATACTTATGAAACTAACTACGATGTTTGCTCTCATCAGTCCGAGTACAACCGTTATAGCATCTCCAATAATTGGGATAAATGAAAAAAAGCCAAGCCATGCTCCATGACCATCTAAAAAATGTTTTGTTCTTATAATAGATTTCTGACTTATATGAAGATATTTCTCTATCCATTTTATTTTTCCTTGTCTACCTATTATATAATTCATTATCCCACCTAATGAGTTGCCTAATGTTGCATAGATAATTAGCATAATAGGGGAGAGGCCACTCGCAATAAGCCCCACCATAACTACTTCACTACTAAATGGAAGAATGCTGCCAGATAAGAATGATGAAATAAATATTCCTATATAACCATATTCTAAGAGAATATTATTTATGTAATCCATTTATTTATCTATTTATAGTTAAATGATACTTTGAAAACTAATTAATGATTTAAAAACCTATAGTCTCAATAGCATTTTTTAATATTTGTAAATTTGTAAAATTATATATTATTATAAATATTGAAATTAAAACGATTAGTTTAAATAAAATATTGGATAGTTTTGAATGGGTTAAAGTTATAAGATGAGCTATTAGAGGCGACGAAGTAGATATAATAATTGTAATAAGTGATGAAAAAAGAGTTGGTTGTAGCAATAAAAATATAATTGCACTCCAATTTATTATTGTGAAAATACCAAATAGAAGTCTTGTTTTTATATTATCATTCTTTTTATCTATTAGATAATGTATAGTACTTATGATAGCAAGTATAATTATCCATATAGTAGATATTAGTTGTTTTTCTGATAAGTTTGTAAAGTTAAAAATATCTTGAAAAACAATTAACTCGTTAATATGTCTTATATACGTTGTGTAGTCATTTGTAATATATAGAGTATATCCGAAGAATATTATATTTGGCAAGATGAGTCCAAAAATTGAAGATATGAAGCTTTTAATATTTAGTGACAATAGATTAGTTTTCATTAATATCCATAAAATAGGTACAAAATAAAGAATTTGTACCCATACAATACTACTAATGCCTATACATATAAAGGCGTAAAAAGTCCAACCTTGAGTCTCTGAATCTTGATATGTGCGGAAAATACATGTAAGAAATCCTACAATGCAAAGTATTAATATAGCAGAACCAATTTGTGTTAATTGGTATAAAAATATAGTAGTTAGGAACATAAAACTGCAGGATACCATTCTGCTATAAACTCGCATAAGTACATTCGAGTTATTTAGCTCAACCATTAAGTATGAGGTAAACAATAAGCATATAGTTGCTGGTATAGTTTTTGGGTTTATAAAACATAAACTAATCCAAACAGCTATTGTTATTATAGACAGTATTGGTAGAGCCAATCTACTTTCAGCTATAGAATTCTGAAGTCTTTTATGTTCCATTATTATAAATCTGAACCTATATCCTTTCGATAATATTTATCTTTAAAGTTTATTTTTTCGGCTAACGTATAACATTTTTTTAGAGCTTCTTGTCTATCTTTTCCATAAGAAGAAATTGACAAAACTCTTCCTCCATTAGTTAGTATATTTCCTGACTTAGATATTGTTCCACTGTGAAATATTATAGAATCGTTTGTAGATTCGATACCTGAAATATTATATCCTTTATTATATTTTTCAGGGTAGCCACCACTTACGAGGATAATAGAGGCTACAGTCCTTGCATCAATTTCTAAATTTTTTGTTGACAAGTCTCCTTCTATTACACCATTAAACAAATCTACTATATCGGACTTTATTCTAAGCATTACACTTTGACATTCTGGATCACCCATACGGCAATTATATTCTATTACTTTAGGATTACCATTGTCATTTATTAAACCAAAAAATATAAATCCTTTATAATTTATTCCCTCGTCATTTAATCCCTTTATAGTTGGTTTTATAATTTGATCTTCAACTTTTTTAAGCCAAGTATTATCAACAAATGGCACAGGAGAGATACTTCCCATACCTCCTGTATTTAATCCAGTATTACCCTCACCTATACGTTTATAGTCTTTAGCCGCAGGGAGTATTTTATAACTACTTCCATCAGTCAAAATAAATACCGAACATTCTATTCCTGTTAGGAACTCTTCTATAACTACTTTTTTAGATGCTTCACCAAAACTACCTGTAAGCATTTGCTTTAATTCTTTTTTAGCTTCTTGTAATGATGATAATATTAGCACGCCCTTGCCTGCTGCAAGTCCATCAGCTTTTAAGACATAAGGTGGTTTGAGCGATTCTAAGAAAGCAAATCCCTCTTTTATATTATTTATAGAGAAAGTTTTGTAAGCAGCAGTAGGAATTTTATGTTTCTGCATAAAATTTTTAGCGTAGTCTTTACTACCCTCTAACATGGCGGCCTTTTTATTTGGACCAATTATTTTGATGTCCTTAGTTCTTTGGTCTTGTTCAAAATAGTCTACGATACCTTTTACTAATGGTATTTCAGGACCTATAACAATCATATTTATATCATTTTCGATACAAAAAGTTTTGATGTTATGAAATTTATCTATGTCAATATTTATATTTTGCCCACATTGTTCAGTTCCTGCATTTCCTGGAGCTATAAATAATTTACTTGTATGTGGGCTTTGAGAAATTTTCCATGCCAGTGCATGTTCTCTTCCACCGTTTCCTAATAGTAATATGTTCATAAAAATTGAGTTATATTAATACGCCTTCAAATATATTAAAATAGTCAGTAAGTTTTTTTATATGTGAAGGCGTATATATCAATAATATTTATTTTAAATAATCTTCAAAATACTGTGTAATTCTTTCATGTAGGTGAACACTTTGATGTCCACGCATGTTATGAGGTTCGCCAGGGTATACAAAAAAGTCTGGTTGAGTACCTGCTGCTATACATGCTTTTAAGAATGTAAGACAGTGCTGAGGTAGTACAACAGGGTCGTTTAAACCTGTAATAATTTGAAGTTTCCCTTTTAAATTTTTGGCCTTTGAAAGTAATGATGTCTTTGCATATCCTTCAGGGTTAGTTTGTGGTGTATCCATATATCTTTCGCCATATATTGCTTCATACCATTTCCAATCTATTACAGGGCCACCAGCAACAGCCACTTTAAATGTTTCTGGATAATTTGTAATTAAAGAAACTGTCATAAAACCGCCAAATGACCAACCGTGTACACCTATGCGATTAGAGTCAACATAAGGTAAAGATTTTAAATATTTTACACCTGTCATTTGGTCTCGCATTTCTACCTGTCCTAATTGACGGAAAGTAGCTTGCTCAAACTCTCTACCACGGTTTTCACTACCGCGATTATCTAACACAAATAATAAATAACCTTTTTGTGCCATATATGTTTCCCAAGGTCTTGACCCAAAGTGCCATGAAGCATCAACATTATGAGCATGTGGACCACCATAAACATATATTACCGTAGGATATTTTTTGTTAGGGTCAAAGTTTATTGGTTTAATCATACGCCAATATAGGTCTGTTTTACCATCATCAGCTTTTAGCTTTCCACATGTAAATTCAGGAATATTATAACCTATCCATGGGTCTTTAGCTGTGAGCCATGTAAAGCGTAAAGGTTTGTTTGATACTTTTATTAAATCAATTTTCTTAGGTACAGTTGGTTCTGAATATATATCTAATACATTTTCTCCATCATAACTAACAGAAGCCCAATGGTATCCTTTTCCATTATCTAACAGAGTTTTTTTACCAGTATTTTCAATATTTATTTTCCAAATATTTCGTTGTATAGGTGAACATTCATTTGATGCGTAAATAATACTTTTTTCTTTAGTGTTAAAGCCAAGCATTTCCATTACCACCCATTTACCACTTGTTATTTGTTTTAATTCTTTTCCACTTTTATCAAATAAATAAAGGTGATTAAAGCCATCTTTTTGACTTTGCATTACAAATTGATTACTATTCCAAGGGAGGAATATTATAGGGTGTAAAGGTTCAACATACTTATCATTTGTTTCACGATAAAGTTCTGCAATTTTTTCACCTGTTTTTGCATTATAGGAAACTAAACGGCAATCATTTTGGTCTCTGTTTAGTTCAAACATATAAATTGTTTTACTATCAGGACTCCATTGAATATTAGTAAAATATCGGTCGGTAGGATCTCCTGCATTGAGGTATATAGTTTTTTTAGTATTTATATTATATACCCCTACAGTTACTTTATGTAATGTTTCTCCAGCCATAGGATATTTAGTCGGTTCTGGTGTAGCTATTCTTGATTCACCCTTATTTGGTTTCCAATTAACTTCTTGAATATGTATTAGTGGGAAGTCTGTTACCATAGATTGATCCATACGATAGAAAGCTAATTGTTCTCCATTGGGACTCCAATATAGACCGCCTTTTATACCAAACTCATCACGATGTACAGCTTGACCGTAGACAATTTCTCTTGAACCATCTGTAGTTAATTGTTTTGTATCTCCATTGCCATCAGTAACGAATAGCTGGTCTTTATTGACATAAGCTAAAGCACCTGTTTTTTTATTCCAACTCATTGCTTTTTCTGCTTTGCTGATATCAATTTGTGACTCTATCTTTTTTAACTTAAAATTGAGTAGTACAATTTTGTTGTTAATGTTTATAGCTATTATAGGCCTATTAGGATATGGAAAAGAGATGTATTTGAGAGATTTAATATTCACAATATTATTGATATCAGATAGAGAAAAAAGTTTACTTTCTTTTCCATTTTTGATGTTTACAATGAAACAGTTATCTTTTTCTAAATGTATTAACTTGTTTCCCCACCATGATGTTGAACGACTTTCTGGTCTATATTTCCAAAAGTTTTTACCTCCGAAATTTAATTCTTCAAGTGAGAAATTTTTCTGTGCCATTGTAGCAATTGGTGTCATTACATACATAAGGATAAATATCCCTATGTATGTAATAAATGATTTAGTTTTCCTTGTCATAGTATTTTGGCTTTTTGTGTAAATTATTTTTTTTATTTATGTTTTTATCTTCATACTCAAATTGGCGTTCCTTTTTAGTATTATAATTTCTTTTTTGTTTCCTTTCTTTATCAATTTTTCTATTAAGACTATGAAAATTAAATGATAGTATGTCAGATTCATCATTCTCTTTTGTAAATTGAAGTCTTTGTTTAAATTCTCGTTCCTTTTTGAAACGATGTTTTTTAGACATTTCTTTCTTTTCTTTTTCAGTCTTAACAGAACCTCCCTCTGCTCGAAAATTATTGAATTTACCATCGAACATCTGATAACGTCGAAATTCACACTCTAACGAACCATTGTATAATGGTATTTTTATGCTGGGTTTTAGTCCTATTTCTCTAAAACACTCTTCTCTATATGACAGTATCCACGCATCGTTATCTTGGAATTGGTGTTTAAGTTTTTCTCCAATCATTCTATATGTACCAAGAAGATTAGGAGTAGTTATTCGCTCTCCGTATGGAGGGTTAGTAACGATTATACTTTTGTTTTCAGGTTTTGTAAATTTTCTAAAATCTTGTTGTTTGACACTTATTATTTTTGATAAACCTGCAGCCTTAATATTTTTTAAGGCTATGTTTACAGCTTTAGGATCTATATCATAACCGTAAATGTGATGATTAAACTCTTTTTCAGCAGAGTCGTCATTATAAATATTATTGAACAAATCTTGGTCAAAATCAGGCCATTTCTCAAAAGCAAAACTTTTTCTAAACACCCCTGGTGCAATGTTGCGAGCAATTAATGCTGCTTCAATTAGTAATGTTCCTGAGCCACACATTGGATCTATAAAATCTGTTTCACCTCTCCATCCTGTTTTTAGAATCATTCCTGCAGCTAATACTTCGTTCAATGGTGCTTCTACACTTTCTTGTCGATATCCTCTTCGATGAAGAGATTCTCCACTTGAATCTATTGATAAAGTGGCATTATCTTCAGATATGTGAATGTTAAGCCGTAAGTCTGGATTTGTAACAGATATGTTTGGTCTATCCCCACTTAACTCCCTAAATTGGTCGACAATAGCATCTTTTACTTTATACGTTACGAAACGAGAGTTGGTGAAATCTTCTGAGTAAACAACAGAATCAACAGCAAAAGTTTTTCCTTTAAATATGTATTTACTCCAATCTATTTTTTTAATTTCATGGTATATATCTTCTGCACTTTTTGCTTTGAAGTGGGCTATTGGTTTAAGAATCCTTATAGCGGTACGAAGTTGAAAGTTAGCGTAATACATTAATCTTTTATCTCCTGTAAATGTTACGACTCTACGTCCAATTTGTACATTATTTGCACCTAATTCTGTTAGCTCTTGTGCTAAAACTTCTTCAAGTCCCATAAAAGTTTTAGCTATGAGTTCAAATTCTTCCATTAATATTTTTGTTTGTATTCAAAGTTTTACCTTTGCAAAGGTAAAACTTTTTGTTAAAATATTATTGTTGCTAAGAAAAACTTTTATGTACAAAAACACTCTATAAATATTACCTATAAAAACATTTAATCACACTATTAAAAGCTATTATATTTATTGGACGGCACAGCTTGTGCCCGCAGTAAATATCTGTATATATTGCCCAATGATATTTTTTCTTCTTTATTTTCTACAGTAAAAAATATGGACAAAGACAGATTTAAAAAATATCAATATTTTGTGATAGGGGATAGGGTAGCTATTCTATATTTAGGGGTGATATTTTTTATAATGATACAGTTTATATATAACTGAGATAGAATATTTTACAGCTTGTAAAATATTCTTAGTAATAACTCCTTAAGGATAGTTACATCATTTCTTTAAGGATCGTCTTAGTGTTTCTATAAGGATCGTTACTGCGTTCCTATAAGAATCGTTGCAGAACTTTAACTTAAACGATTGTTATAAGTCTTTATAATGGTAAAATGTCTTTACAATTACAGATTAAAATACACACAATTATAAGTTTGGTATATATAAAGGTGTAAAGAACTTGAGCAACTAAATGTGTTTATATTTAGTTAATGCTTAATGAAAAAGGGATAAGTATTCATCCCTATACCTATCCCCTTCATTAACAATAAAACAATATTAATAAATTATATTTTCTCTATTTTTTATAGTGTTTATTCATTCCGTTTAGAACCTCATTAGTAATATCACAATTCTTATCAGCATAAAGTATATTATCCCCACTTTTTGCTAATATTATTTTATACTTCTTATCCTTATTATATATCTTTAAGTAATTGTGAACACTATCAGATAGAGCCTTATTATACTTACTTACTTCTTTTTGATATTCTGCTGTAAGCCGTTGTTGTAGTTGATCAGCATCAGCAGCTTGCCTTTGAATACTTGCTTGAATTTGTTGAGCTTGTTCTTGTGTATATTTGTTACTTTGCACATTCTGCTGGAAATTTGCAGCCGCCATCTGAATTTCTTTTTGCTTTTTTGCAAGTGTACGTTGAATATTCTTTTCTTTAGCCTGAATAGTTTTAGTTACACCTTTCCAATATTCATAGTGCTTCATTATAGAATCTATTTCAACATAGGCTATCTCTTCATTATTATTACTTTTGGTTGAAATTTCTGATTTGCCAGTTGGTTTTGTGTCATTATCTTGTGGTTTTTTGTTACACGAACTAAGTATAAGCAAACCACTACTAATTGCAATTACAGCGAAACATTTTTTCATTATTGTCTTATTTATTTATTGTATAATTTTAGAATGCTTTTTCTTTTAATCTAGCTTCTTTGTCCTGTTCTATCACACAGTTTATTCCCTTGTTGCGTAGATACGGATTGTCATGAATATGCTGTGATTTGAAAGTTCCATTTTTTTTAATGATAATACGTATTGCTAAAAATACTATAGCAATAGCAATTATTAACACACTAAGTAAAAGCGTTATTATCAAATTCATTATTTTTGCAGTAAGATATTGCAAAGGTAACATATTTAACAGAAATATAAAAAGAATAGTATAAAAAATGAAATGTAATAGCTTAACACCTAATTGTGTATTTGAAGAGTTCGCAAAAATCAACAAAATTCCAAGACCTTCAAAACATGAAGAAAAAATAAGAGAGTATCTTGTTAATTTAGGTAAGGAATTAAAATTAGATACTAAGGTTGATAAAACAGGAAATGTTTTGATAACTAAGCCAGCTACAGCTGGAATGGATAATGTTCCAACTGTTATTTTGCAAAGTCATATCGATATGGTTTGTGATAAACTTGTTGATTTAGATTTTGATTTTTATAATGATCCTATACAAACTTTTATAGATGGCGAATGGCTTAAAGCAAAGGGGACAACGCTTGGTGCAGATGATGGAATAGGTGTAGCTTATGAAATAGCCATTTTGAAGGCTAATGATATACCCCATGGTAAGATAGAATGTCTATTTACAGTTGATGAAGAGACAGGCTTGACAGGAGCTTTTGGCTTAGAAAAAGGTTGGCTTACAGGAAAATATCTGATAAATATGGACTCTGAAGATGAGGGACAAATTTATATTAGCTGTGCAGGTGGACTTACCACAGATGCTATATTTACCTTTAATCGCAAAAAACTTAATGATGAATATTTTTTCTTTCAAGCTTCTGTAAAAGGATTTATAGGTGGACATTCAGGAGATGATATTAATAAAAAAAGGGCAAATGCAATAAAAGTATTAGCACGTTTTTTATATCTTCAATTGAGTAAGACTGATTTAAGGCTTGCAGAATGGAATTCTGGTAAGATGGATAATGCTATCCCACGTGATGGAAAAATAATTTTTGCAGTTCCAGTAAGTCAAAAAGAAAAGGTAGTAGCAGATTGGAATCAATATAAACAAGCAATAAGAGAGGAATACCATGTAACAGACTCTAACTCTGTATGGTCGTTAGAATCAACAGCACCACAACCTACAATAGACAAAGATATTGCAAAAAAGATAATTTGTGCCATACAAGCAGTTGATAACGGACCGCTTACAAACTGTCAAGATGAAGCACTTTCCTATATGGTAGAAACATCAAGTAATATTGCTGTAGTAGAAACAAAAGAAGATTCAATAAAAGTAATGGCATCACAACGTTCAAACGTTCCAAGTGCACTTACAAATATTGCTAATACTGTGAAATCATGCTTTGAATTAGCAGGAGCATCTATAACACAACATGATGAATATCCAGGTTGGAAGATGAATCCAAATTCTAAACTACTTGAAGTCGCTGTAACTCAATATAAAAATCTTTTTGGAAAATCACCTAAAGTTTTAGGTATTCATGCAGGATTAGAATGTGGACTAATTTCTGAAAAATATCCCAATGTAGATATGATAAGTGTAGGACCAACTTTGAGGTTTGTACATACTCCAGATGAACGGCTACTGATACCTACTGTAGAAAAAGTTTGGAATTTGCTTGTATCTATACTAAAGAATATACAGTAAATTTATATTCCTACTTCATAGTTTTATTCTATTATAAATTGAGATAAGAAAAATTTGCGATGATAAAATTTATTTTATACCTTTGCAAACGAAATGAAGTAGGGGCGTTTAGCTCAGTTGGTTTAGAGCATCTGCCTTACAAGCAGAGGGTCGGCGGTTCGAATCCGTCAACGCCCACCACTATAAAATAGGGTAGTTTCCAGAGTGGCCAAATGGGGCAGACTGTAAATCTGTTGCTTCTTGCTTCGGTGGTTCGAATCCATCACTACCCACTTAAAGATATTATTAAAATAAAGGATGATATAATTATATCATCCTTTATTATTTATATTCTGTAGAATAACTTTTGTATTGAATATGTTAATTTACATACTCTATAAAGTCAATTAAAATTTTGCCATTTTTATAGCTACTACTGCAGCTTCATCACCTTTATTTCCATATTTACCTCCAGAGCGATCTATTGCTTGCTGCAGATTATTTGTAGTAAGTAGTCCATATACTATAGGACATTCTTTAGTGGCATTAAGTCTTGCAATCCCATAGGTAACCCCTTGACAAATATAGTCAAAATGTGGAGTTTCTCCTTTTATTACACTACCGAGTATAATAATAGCATCATAGCTACCATTTAATGTCATTTGTTGTGCTCCATATATAAGTTCAAAACTTCCAGGAACAGATTTAACATGTATATTCTCTGGTAAAGCTCCGTGTTTTTTTAGTGTTTCTACAGCTCCGTGTAGTAATGCTTGTGTTATTTGTGGATTCCATTCAGAAACAACTATACCGAAACACATATTGCTTGCATCAGGTATTTCATTTTTGTTATACTCTGATAAATTATGAAGTGCTGTTGCCATTTATTTAGTTTTTTGCTCTTTCTATATATTTATCAATATCTTGAGATATAGGGGAATTAATATAGTTCTTTTTAATTTCCTCGTATATTTTTAGAGCATCATCTTTTTTGTTTATGCTTTCTAAAATTATACCAGCTTTTTTTAATGCTAATGGTGCAATACTTAAATTTATATTGTCCATTGCTTGAGAGTTTGCCATTTCAGCTGCTTTTTTGAAATATTCTACAGCTTTATCATTTTGATTATTATTAGCATAAATATCTCCAAGTGCCATTTGTGAAGCTGGACTTATAGTTTGATCATTGGAAGTGCTAAACTTTTCTACATTTTCTAATGCTTTTTTCCAGTTTGGCTTTTGCATGTGTGCATAGCAAAGCCCTATGTATAGATTTGATAGATTTCCTGCTTCTGTGTTGTTGAAGTTTGATTGGACATTAATAAAACCTTTTATAGCTTTATCATATTGTTGTTGATTGAATAAATCTTGACTTTTAGATAGTAGTGTGCTTGCTTCGTTTTCACGTGGCTCAACGATGTAGTTTTTATATGCTACATATCCTGCTGCAATTACTATTATTACGACAATAGCAATTATAGTAGATTTGCCATACTTTGTGAAGAATGCTTCTGACTTGTTGAGGGTTTCATTGTATGTACCCTTTTCTTTTTTGTTTGTCATTGTTTATCTTTATTTTATTATTTCTTTAAATATATTTTATACTTATCTTTTTGCAATGTTGCAAAGTTAATAAAATTTATCTTACTCTATTTAATACTATGTATATATTTTTGTCTATAGACATTTAAAGTTGTTTAGAAAGTTAAGTTAAATCCGAATCTAATTCCATTGTTTTTTATATTTGGTAAATTTGTGTATGTTAATCTTCTAATATAGTTTATTTCGAACATTTTGAATATATTATGTACCCCAATAACTAATTCAATATATGGTTGTTTAGTCATGATATTTGTTGTAGTTGGAAGTTGAAATAATATATTATCATTTATGTTTTCTTTTAGTCTTGGGTTGTTTTTATTCGTTAACTTTCCCCATAAACTTTTTATTGCTATATACTCTCTTAATTTTAGTTTTTTTATTAATGGAATTCTATTGAAAATTTTTCCTTCTGGTTTCCACGATATATTTATTTGTGCATATCTGTCATTTAGAAACTCCATTTCTTTCATCAGATTAAATGTTGCTTGCTGTTCGAAGAAAGATGTATTTACAGCAGGTTGACAAAGTAAGTTGTATGGTACTTTGTTCCATTGGGCACCCATTGATAGTTGTAGATCAATTTTTCCATAACTTCCCATCCAGAATCTTTTATATAATTTTAGTTCTGTAAGGTTATATTGATATTGTCCATTTAGCAAGTTTTTAAGTCCAAAAGTTTGTTTTATAATGTATTTTGGCGCATCTTTATTTACTTCTTTTCTTTTTTGCTTTGAAGTAATATATTTTTGTCCTGGTCTATATTCAAATGACAATTCTAATTCTGTAGTTCTTATACTATTAAGTATATTACCATTTTGCTTTTTGAAAATTATGTTAGAGAGTGGGGTATCTTTTTCTGTTTTTGCACTTATTGTAGAAGTTATACCATTAATACTTTCCCAAGTTAATGACAATTTTTGTCTTTCATATTTATACAGTCTTTCTGCTTTTACTGGCTTTATAGCCATAAATATGTTATCTTTATTATGTTTTAGAAATTTATCAGAAGGTGATTCTATGTCTTTGTATGTTTCAAAAGTGATAGTTCGCGTAGGAAATTCTATTGGTAAGTATTGAGGCTTATTAAATGAATAAATTAGTTTTCCCCCGTAGTAATTTGTTTTAGACTTTATTCCATATGCATAATATCCTTCAGCAAACCAATGTTTATTTAGGTTGGCTGTAGTCCTTGCCGCAGCTCTTAACCTTATGCCATCTATATAGTTTTTTGATATAAATGTATTAATAGGTCCTATATCTATTTTACTTGGAGAATTAGCGCCTCCTGTTTCAATAAAGTTCTCTATTATAGCTCTTGCTACGACTATTGTATTTTTGAATAGTTTCGAATTATTTATTTTACTAATTAAATTATCTATCTGTTTTTCCCCTTTTGTTAATTCTTCTGCTCTGTGTTCTTTCCAAAACTCTTCATTTCTTTTTTTTGCATTATGTTCATATATTATATCAGATGAGCCACTAAAAAGTTTTGGATCTATTTCTTGAAAATTATAATTATTAAGTTTTGTCGAACGTATAATTATAAAGCTTTGTAACTGTTCAATTACTTTTAGTTCTACGACCATTTTATCTGCAGTCAAAACCCATTCTTTATTGTCCAGTTGCTTAAACTCTTGACTTATTTTCATTGCATCTATCCAGTTCACTCCTGTATTTGCTGGTAATTGCATATTTAGTTTTTTTACGTGTAGTGAGCTGTCATTAACAATGTATATTTCTCCTCTAAAGCCAAAATCTTGTTGATTTCCAGGCATAAACTGTAATTTTATGCATTGTTGTTTATCTATTTGTACAGTGTCTTCTATGTAGAATCTATAAAATGATGTTGCGGTTGCTCCTATTGGAGAGGGGAATCTTGATTGTAATAATTCTATTTGATCTTTATAAATATCAATATCCTGAAAAAGGTCTTTAACAATTGTATTTAGAGAATTTCCTGTTTGTATTAATTGTGATATACCTTTAGTTGATTGCCCTTTAATAATATCTTTATGTTTTTTAGGCGTTTTTCTAAATATATGTTGATAAAATGTTTCGTCTACAGAGAAAGGTAATATTAATTTATCATTATATGGGCAACGTTCTACTTGTTTCTTTAGCCATTCTTTTTTATTATCATCATTTGCTATTAGATCTTCGCTAATATTGTTTAGAGCCATTGTAAGTTTTTGATATTTATCGTATCTATAGAAGTTATGATTTTCCAAATTAGTTGCTTTTTTAGCTGCAATAACTCTTTTCATAAGTTCTACTGCTGGATTGTTCTTCCTTGAATATTTATTTTTCCGTTTGGCTTTGATAGTAACAGTTTGAAGGCTTTTGTATGTATTTACTATTTTTATTTGTATCGTATCATTAAAATTCTGTTTAATCTTTATTCTCTTGGTCTTATATCCGATGGAATTTATTTCTAAAACCTCTCCTACCTTTTTTTCTATAGTTATAAGACCTTTATCGTTAGCTTTTGCACTTATTTTTAATTTTCTATATATTGCATTAGCATATTGTACAGGCAATAGTGTTCTTGAGTCAATAATTTTACAATATAAATTCTGTGCAGTTGCTTTTTGGGCAGCTGCACAGATAATAAACATTAAAAAAATATTGAAATAAATATTTGTTTTAATCAATTTCTTCATCTGCTTCATATCCACCTATTTCTCTTATAGCATTTTTGAGCATTGTATATTGTTGAAATAGGTTATTTACAGGTTTTTCTTTTTTTGTGAAATCATTCATAGGGCTTTTTAGATAAAAACTGAGGAATCTTTGTATTCCGTATTTTCCTGCACGTAACGCAAGATCACTAAAGAGAGCAAGATCTAAAAGTAATGGTGCAGCAAGAATGGAGTCTTTGCATAAAAAGTTAATTTTTATTTGCATAGGATATCCCATCCAACCAAATATATCAATATTATCCCATCCTTCCTTGTCATCATTTCTTGGTGGATAATAATTTATTCTTACTTTGTGGTAAATATTTCCGTATAAATCTGGTTGATCTTTAGGATTGCATATAGTATCTAATGTTGACAATTTACTAACTTCTTTCGTTTTAAAGTTCTCTGGTTCATCTAATACTAAGCCGTCTCTATTACCTAAGATATTTGTAGAGAACCATCCAGAAAGTCCTAAAGAGCGTGTTTTTATTATTGGAGCAAAACCTGATTTTACGAGTGTTTGCCCTGTTTTAAAATCTTTACCAACAATAGGTATTTGTTCCTGTTCTGCTAACTCCCACATAGCAGGAATATCTACTGTGGTATTTGGTGCCCCCATTATAAATGGACATTTTTCTGTAATAGCAGCATAAGCATAACACATAGACGGAGCTATATGTTCTGTATCATTTACCTTTATAGCATTTTCTAATTGATTTAGTGTTTTATGGTATTTTTCATTATATGGTACATATATTTCTGTTGATGCAGCCCATAGAACAACAACACGTGTAACTTTTTTTTCTTTTTTAAAGTTTTGTATATCTTTTCTAAGTTCAGCTACCATTTCTGCTCTTGTTGCAGATTGTTTAATATTATCTCCGTCAAGTCTTTTTACATAGTTCTTGTCAAATGCAGCTTTTAAGGGTTTTATCTTTTCTAATTCTTCTTTTACAGGTTCAATATCTTTTGCTTTTAGAACTTCTGCATATACAGCTGCTTGGTAAGCATTTTGTGGATAAACATCCCATGTAGCGAATTCAATATCTTGTAGTTTTGCTAATGGTACTATGTCATAGTAATGAAGGTATTTTTTTTCTTTTCCTTTTCCTACTCTTATTTTGTCGTATTGGGTCATTGAACCTATTGGTTTAGCAAGCCCTTTACGTGCCATTAATACACCTGTTATGAATGTAGTTGCTACGGCACCACATCCAACTATCATTATTCCTAATTTGCCTTCTGCTGGGGCAACTCTTTTCTGTTCCATAGTTTTTTACAGCTTTGAGTTTTTTATATGTATAACGTTTTATTTTTCTAAATAGTATTTTTCAGTATATTTTATTACTTTTATTGTAAAATTTCGGTAAGTGATTTTATTGTTTTGTTTGTTATGTTAGTGTTGTTGTCGTTATTATCCCATGTAGCATTATTGAGCCAAATAGTTTTCATTCCAAGTGAATGTGAAGGTATTATATCATTGTTATAACTATCTCCAACAACTGTAATTTGTTTTGGGTCTATTCTTAGCTGTTCAATAGCTATTTTAAATATTTGTGGGTTAGGTTTTCTAAAGCCAACTATAGTGCTATCTATGATAGTATCAAATAGTTTGTTTATTTCAAATTCTTTTAATACTGTTTCAAGATTTCCATAAAAGTTTGATACTACAGCTATTTTATTATTTTGTTTTAGTTTGGTTAGTATCTGTTTACTTTGAGCTATTGTGTTTTTTACATCATTATATAGTTGATTTATTATTTTTTCTATTTGTATATTTGATAAGTCTACTATATTTTTTTGACTTAATAACTTAAATTGTAGTGTTATTTTTTTTTCAATTGTAGTATATAAGGAATCATCACTTTTAATTAGTTTTTCTTCTGTTAGTTTTTTCTCTGTTTGTATGTAGGCATGTTTAAAATCATCTTCATTTATGTTTATACCAAATTGTGAAAATGTTAAATATATTTTTTTTGCCCAATGATAACCGTTAGTATCTATTGTTCCTCCAAAGTCAAATATATATGCTTTATTTATCTTTTTATCTGTTTGTGATATTATTTGTCTATTTATGTTTTTACATAAGTCTTCATGCTTTTTGTGCATATATATATATATAATATTGTATATAGATATTTCTATTATAAGGTATAGCCATGGTATGTCTGCTATACAGGTTATATATATTATTATAGCTCTGGAATTAAATGTAAGAAAGTTAGTTAGTGGCATTAGTTTTTTACTTTCTTTTAGAAATTCTTTTTTATATTTTTCTGGTATATTGTCAACATCATTAAACTCTTTATTGATAGTAGATTTTAATTTTTGAAACTCTGGAGTTCTTCTTTCTTGTGATTTACAATAATATTGATAGTTTGTGTGAAATAGGAGTTCTATGAAATTGTTTTTACTTTTTCTTAATTCTTTAACCTTTTGGTGTTCATCTCTATATGTATCCAATTCGGAATGTTTTTTTCCTTTTAACATCAATAGGTGTATTTGTCTGTAATAGTCGCTTAAAGAGCTTTGTTCAGTATGGCTAACTATTCCTGCAACTGCAGCAATGAGTAGTCCAAATATTCCCCATACCTCTGTTGTGAATGGAATATGTTGAAACCATATTCTGCAAATTATAGCAATATATATTGTTATGAACCAGATGTTGCCTGCAAGTCCATCTAAACATCTTCCAATTACTGTTTTTTGATTTGTAAGCCTGGCAAGTTGTCCATCTGTTGAATCGCATAAATTGGCTAATATGAGTAATATGATACCAATGATATTATGTGTTATATCTCGGAAATAGAACATTATACCCGCAGCTATTCCTAATATTATGGAAAGTATGGTTATGCTATTAGGCTTAACTCCTAATTTCTTCCATATAATAGCAAATAGTAGACCTACTGGGCGTGTAAAGTATATATCAATCCACTCCTCTGTATCATCTGATTTTATTGATTCGTGTAGAAGTTTTTTAAATTCGTTTGTAGTTTTCATATAGTCTTATATATTTTTTTTATATATAATATTATAGCATCAGCGGCTTTTTCCCTGCAAATTGCAAAACTTGGCCAATCGTTAAAATCTATTATATATATATATCCGTTAGATGTTATTATAGCATCTCCGCCATATATAATAGTTCCTGTAAGTTTAGCTATTGTGTTTGCAATATTTTTTAGTTGTACATCTTTAAATGCGTAGTGATTAGGCTTTCCATTTATAAGTTCGTTTTTAAATTTCATATTACCATTTTCTGTTGGGTAATGCACAGAAAAAAAATCAGTATTAGCAACTCCATAAAATTTTATTAAGTCGCCTTTTATATGCGCTTGTACAATAGTTTTTGTTATACCACGTTGTAGCATTGCTTGTTTTTCTTTCTGTAATATTAATTTATCCTTACAGAAGACTATATCATTTTCATTTTGTGCAACTTCATCTGCCCTCTTTAACCAATATCCATTATTACCAGTTGATGGTGGAAATGGTAAATTGTGAGCTTTCATTATAGAGTTTAGCGTTGCTCTATTACAGTTTTCTATAGCTTGAGGAGGGTTTATAATTAGAGTATGTTTATTATTTATATTTTTTAGTAAATCTATAGTCTTGGGGAGTCGTCCCATATTTAAAATAATGTCACAATTGCATAACGAATAATTATTTAGTGTGTTTTCTGCTATAACAGTACCATCAATTCTGTTTGCTACCTCATATAATATTTTTTTATCTTTATCAACAGAGTTAGGAGAATATATAGGGTCACGTTGAATAGCTATTACTTTCATTATTTTACACCAATTAAATGTTTTGCTTTTATAATATCGTCTTTGTGATCTATATCTATGACTTTGTTAAATACGAATGCTTTTATTTTCATTTTACTATTAACAATTGCTCGTTGAAAGTTACGCATTCTACTTTGTCCTGTTTTTATGCATTTATCAAGTGTCTTTAATGTCTCTGGTGTGAGACCATAAACACCAGCTGATATTAGTGACATATTAGTATCGTTTTGGTCGTAAAAACCTGTTATATTATAATATTTATCAGTATTTATGTATAGCGGTTTTTCGTCATCTATGTAATCTGTTACTCCCATTAATGCTTTTGTTCCCTTTAGAAGTTCTTCTTTAAATGATTTTACATAATTACTAAAATCATCTTCTTTGAAAACAGTATCTATAGTTGTCATTATGAACGGTTCTTTTTCTAACAGTGAACTTATAGCATAAAAGCTATGCATAGAGCTTGGTGTCGACTGTTTTATAATTTGTATAGGAACAATTTTGTTTGCGGCTATTTCTTTTACAGTTTTTACGGTATATGGAGTTTCTTCGTTAACAATTATAATTATTTCTGTAGCTTCGTTTTTGATAAAGATATTTATAAGGCGTTCAATAAGAGTTTCATTTCCCATTTTTATTAATGGTTTTGGCTCTTTTATACCTTCTGATCTTAGTCTTGAACCTTTCCCTGCTGCGATTATAGCGTATTTCATAAATAGTATAAATACAAAATATTATCACAAAGGTAATATTTTTAACTAATATAGTATAACCTTATAATCATTTTTATGATACAAAAAAAATATTTATTAGGCAACTATAGAATTATTTTACAAATAAATACTCTTTGTATCTGTTTTAAATTCTAAATCTTTATTGTACTATACTTAAGTAGTAGCCAATGTCCTCATTGGCATAATAATATGCAACCCATCTTATCCTCTTGCTTTACTATATTCAAGTAGTGTTTAGAGCTTAGCTCAACTACTCTATAAGGATCGCTACAGCGTTTCTATAAGGATCGCAATCGCGTTTCTATAAGGATCGCAATAGCGTTTCTATAAGGATCGCCACAGCGTTTCTATAAGGATCGCAATAGCGTCTCTATAAGGATCGCAATAGCGTTTCTATAAGAACGACAATAGTACTCTTCTATAGTTTAGTTTTTAGAGTTTATAAGTTTTAATTTTTGCTTTGTTGTACTATATTTAAGTAGTGCGGGTATTTGGCAACGCGCGGGTGTATGGCAACGTGTCTTAATCCTTATTTTATTGGAATATACTCACGTAGAAAATAGTATATAGCTATTGCACCTCCGAACAACTGTCTTAATCCTTATTTTATTGGAATATACTCACGTAGCTCAATCGCTGGCAAGTGGTTAAAACTTTCAAAGTACGGTCTTAATCCTTATTTTATTGGAATATACTCACGTAGTTCAGCAAAGAGTTACTAAAGGTGATCCTTATGTGAGTCTTAATCCTTATTTTATTGGAATATACTCACGTAGCGATTTTAGAAGCTAACTACTAATAAAAGTGCAAAGTGTCTTAATCCTTATTTTATTGGAATATACTCACGTAGGATTAATACTCTCATGATTTGTACGACTAATAGTGTCTTAATCCTTATTTTATTGGAATATACTCACGTAGTGTGGAACCTTCAACATATTATGAATATTTTCAGTAATGTCTTAATCCTTATTTTATTGGAATATACTCACGTAGATCTAACTGGTATGAAATACCAAAGCCTGATAATACTGTCTTAATCCTTATTTTATTGGAATATACTCACGTAGAGACGGCAACGATGAGTATATTGGTATAGGTGATTGGCGTCTTAATCCTTATTTTATTGGAATATACTCACGTAGAGTAAAAATATGAGTAGCCTATATTTATTGGAGTATATAAGACTTTTCTGAGAGTATAGTGTTTATTTTTTAATAATAAATTGTACCTTTTAAGTGGGCGCAAAATTAGCTATTATATTTGATATTGCAAAAGGATTCAGTACAAAAAAAATTAAAAGAACAATGTATTCTTTGAATGTGTGATAATATCTATAGCTATATGCTGTCCTATAATTTTCATAGCTTTTAATTGATCTGTAGATATTGGACAAACTATAATGCTATCATGATTATCATACAATGCCTGTACTTCTGTTAGGTCTCCTTACTAATTTGTATACTTTTTATCCCTTCAGCAGGTATTCTTTGTCTACCTTCGTTAGTTGTAATAACAAAAGCTTCGTTATCTCTATTTAGTGATACACCGTAGGTATGTAATATTAATTCCATTATTAGTATTCTCTAAACCGAACAAAATCAAATTTTACTAATTTTTCTCCATCAGAAACGTCTTCTACAATTCTATCAGTTGAAGAAGCTAAACACACAATATCATTTGCTTTAAGTCGTTGTACTATTTTGTATGTAAGAGTCATTTCTCCCATGATATGTATATAGATATGAGAGTTTTTATATCTAGATAAAATGTTATCCACTACCTTATCAGATAAAGTAGTTATATCTTTTTCACTAATATTAGGGTCTACTGCAGGAAACTTTATATCTATAATCTCTCCATATTGTTTTGCCGCATTTATTTGTTGCTTATCCCAGTTCTTGGAAGGGTGATTAGATAGATTGATAAAAATAGTATTAGTCTTTAAATTAGTATCTATGTTTTTTAAAACAGTATCTAAATCTAATAATTCTTTTATTTTTTTCTTTATCTTATCTACTCCTTGAGCATTGAATCGGAAACCGCCATGATTTATATCATTTCTAAGCTCTGTTAAATCAGAAAAATCTTTATGTAGTTTTTTTATAGTGTTATCATTATTTAGGAGGTTGTCTATATCTTCTATATCTTCTTTGCTTGATACATCCCATTCTTCTTTTGGTGTATTATTCTTTTTAATATAGAATGCTTTATTTACAATATTTCGTTTTTTATTATCTATTATTTTAATGCCATTATCACTACATATTTTAGTAACAATACCTTCTTGTAAAAGTGTTATTGCCTGCTGATACAAATGCTTATCATAACACCATTTAGCTGCATCTATGCAATTTTTATATTCTTTATCATTCTGTTTAAATGAATCTTTAATCTTATTAAATATAGGCTTTAATGGTGTTATTGCAATTTCTTTAATTGACTTGCTTAAAGTGATGAGGTTGTCTATTTGCTCGTTGTCACAAATAGAAACACCTCTGCAAGTTTGTCTTTCTTCTGAATATTTTGTTAGTCCTTTTACAAAATAGTTTAAGTTTTTATTTTCATTTGTTCGTGTTTTTTCTTCTTTCAATAAAGGCTTTAGATTTGAAGATGATAGTTTTTCAAGTTTTTCGGTATAACCATTTTCCAAATAATCAGATGCGGCAGAACTCCATTCTTGTATTTCTATTAATGGTTTCAAATTAACAATAGGTGCTGTATTAGTTTCAAGGTTTCGTGCTTCATAATTTCCGTACGTTACATGAGCTATAGTAATATTCTTTAAAAATTTTGCATAATTGCATAGTACTAAAAGTAGCATTGGTAAATATCTAAAACTATGAGTTAAATCAAGATTTATCTCATCTTCATCATTTATTTCATTAAAGATAGTTTCAAATATATTCCACATCTCATTGTTATCTTTCCCCTCAGGAATAAGTTTAGTTTCTATTTCACATTTCAAGTTCATTTCTTCTAATACTTGCGATAAACCTTTATACTCGATATTGTTTCCAGTTTTATAGTTATATCTTTCTTTTATATTTTTATCCCAATTTTGTTCCTTAGCTTTATCAGTTAACAATATAAGAATCTTATCATCTGATTCTAAAAGCTTATTGTCTTTACATAAATATTCTATAGTTGCCTTTTGAATGAAGTTCGTTTCTGAGGATGTGAAGTTCTTGTTTTCATCAGTGTAAGTGTATTTACATTCTTCATATAATCCTGTCCCAAGAACAGAAATAAATAGTTTTCTTGCCATACCCGTTTATAAATTTATTTTATCTTCTTTTAATTCATTCATTGTTATGATTTTGTTTATTCCTAAAATTTGTGCTCGTTTATGTATATGTTGTAATGTTTCTTTTTTTAATTCATTTAAATTGTGTAACGTAAATAAATACGAATATACTTTCAAGCCAAAATCTTTACTAACAGATGCTAATTTGTACATATATTCTACAATAACGTCCTGTTCTTTTTTCTTATATCCTTTCATGCTAACTTTGCATTCTATAACATATAGGGTATTTTCATACACAAATACTACATCTAATTCATTATCATTTTTGTTTAAATCATCACGATAAATTTTAAGCGACATGGCTATGTAGTTATCCCCTAAATTAAGTTCTTTTTTTAGACGTAAATATGTATACTCTTCAAACCATGAGCCAGAATAATAACATTTTAGTTCACTGTTTTTTTGCTTGTTCACAAAAGTTGTACTAAGAGGTGGATATTTCCCCTTTTTTATATCTTCAAAATAATTAAGAGTGTAATCTTGCTTCTTTATTAAATTGTTATCGCAATCAAACTTCAAACCATATAGTGTAAAATACTCTATAAGTGTAATACGATAACTCAAAGGAGATGAAGCTTTTTTATCAAAATCGTAATAAGTATTTTTACTAATTGGTACATAATAGAAATGGCTTTTATATGATTGAAAAAAATCATGAACAGCTATAGACATTATCTTTGTACCGCCTGTAAGATTAATTATATATTCATCTTTATCTGATAATCCATGTTTAGATAATTTAGCTATTGTTGTATGATAATTATCATTGTCAACAATAACTCTTTCTACTCTTTTTCTTTTTTTATAATACAGTGCATCCTCCAAATGTTCTCCTATATTTTTACTCTCAATATAATCGGTAGAGATAAATAAGTGCTTTTCAAATTTACCTTTCATTTCCTTTATAAAAAGGTAATTTGGTATTAAATGTTCACTCAGTATAGACACTAAAACTTTCCTCATAATATCATTGTCTTTTTTTATATAAATTTTCTGGTGAGAAATTTTTTAGACTCATATTATGTTTCTTTATATAATTAAAATCTTTAAGTTTTGGGTATCTAATTTCTTTTTCTCCATATTCCCCTGCTGCAATTATAAATAATGATTTTATTTGTTCATTCCATTCATTTTCTTTTAATTCTGTTTGAGAACATATTTTATCTTTAAAACTCTGTATAAGTTTATCTGGACTAATTGTATTTTGGTCTATATCTATCTTTAAATCTTCAAGTTTTATTTTTCCGTATCCAAAAGGTTTTGCATATCCTAATGAATGGTAGCACTCTTCATGGTTACAGAATGTGAGTGCAGATAGTAATGCTCCTATTTCGTAATGGTGTAAATTATGGAAATAAATATCAAACGAAAACGAAGTACCTGCTTTTAATGGTGAAAAGGAAGACGTGGTTTTGTTTTTTATTTTTCCTCCTTTTTTTGCATTTTTATGAATAAGCATTCGTTTCCATCCTGCAATTTTTGCATCTTTAGAAAAATAGTCGTTTAGTTTATTATTATTTTGCTCTAAGTAAAAAGGATAATATGTAGCATGTGGAGATCCTAATACGAATGTTTGTTCGCCCTCTAATTTTGCTTCATCTATATAGGCATTTGTAAATTGTACACGTCCTTTCAAGGCATCTTTATTTTCTACATATCCAAATAGAGCTTGAGCCATGTCAAAACTTTTATTTTTAAATTGTTGTGGTAAACAATCTGTTAGTTTTTTAGGATACGGTTGTCTGTAAAGAAATGAAAAACCAAAATCTTTTACAACAGTTTTTTCCTCTTTTATTTTTGTACGAAAGAAACAAGGTACTATACCTTTATACTTATCTTCTATAATATCAGATATATTATTGTAATTTTTTAGTTTCTTTTTCCAAAATTCCCATGATTTATTTTTGTTCTCTATATTATTGATAAATAAAAAATCATTTAATACATCTTCCTCTATGTCAATAAGCTTATCTTCTTTTAAATCAGGAATGGTAAAATCGTATTCATTTTTCTTATTTTCCATATATCCAGAGAAAAACCATATATGTGTGTTATCGTCGTCTTTTTCAAAAATGTATTCTTTCAGAGAGTTATATTTTTCTTCTATTGTTTTTTTATACTTTATATAAACTCCTTCTTCTTCTTTTATAGTCTCGTATGGCACTTTTTCTGATTTGCAAGGGATGATGTAATACTTATTTTTTAATTCTATAAGCAGTCCACTTTTTTGTTCTCCTTTTTTTAGAGAATAGTTATCGCTTTCTAAATCTCTTATACTATAACGATTATCAGCCATATAGTTTCTGATATTTGATAAAGTAATAATTTCAAACACAGAGCGAACCATACCTTTTAAAGATGTTGCAGGTATAAAATATTTTTTCTGCTTGTTGTCCTCCTTTATATTATAATTTTCATAATATTCTTGTTTTTCCTCCTTTATATCTTTAACAATAAAAGGAGTTTTAGCTATCATTTTTACGTGTATTTTACCAGAAAGTCCATCTTTGAAAGGAATGTCTTGCGCAAATTCAAATGCTTTTTTTTCTTCTTCAGTATATGAGAATACTTTTTCTGATAGTGGTATAAATGCGTATGGATTATAAAAATCTTCTTTTAAATCTTCTTTCATATTATAATTATATTGTTTTTATTTCTTTTTATCTTATTTTACTTCTTCTCTTGTTTTAAATCCTATAAAGACTAATTTATCAAACACAAGTACAGGAAAATTGAAATTAATATTATCTTGCTCTTCTTTCCAATATCTTAAGAACTTTAATACAGTGTGATCTCCCATTCTATGCGCAATATATTCCTCTATCATATCTTTATTATTAAGGTCTTTATCAGATACTTCATAACTATAAATATACTGCTTACCATCTACATTTTTAATATAATAAGATTTTCTATTTTCTTTGTTGTATAAAAATCCCTCAACTACAAAAGGATTAATACTTTCTAATAGCTTTTTATCAAGCTGTTTATCGTAATTGTATATGTGTGGTGAAATTTCGTTACTCATCCATAAATACCCCTCATAACGGGCAGTTAAATCTATTTTATTTATATCTATCAAACTCATAATATTTAAATTTTATCTCCATTTTTATGTAGTTCACCTATAAAGATACCATTCCCTTTGTTTACACCCCCGCCGAGTGGCAGCCTTCCTGTGCAAATATCTTTCAATGTTTGTTCAAATGCTTTTTCTATATTATTTCCATCATTATTTTTGAAAACTTCTTCATTAACAAGTATTTCTATTTCTATTTTTTCATTTTCAGCATATAATGTTTCTTCATTGAAAAGAGCACCGTCTATAGCTCCGCCTGTAAACCTATCTATCTTTACATGGGTTATAACCTTCTCTTTATCATTTATATTTCGTTCTCGTAAAACATCTGCTATAAGTACATTACCTCGTTTTTTATTTTCACCATTTCCTCCTTCACTTCCAAATAATTCTTTTACAGCAGTATTATATTTACCTACTTTTTTTTGTAACTCTTTAGGAGCTATTTCATCGGCATAAATACCCTTTAACTTATTATAATGAAAAGTTGTGCGATGTGAAATAGCACCTTTAATAGCCGAAGCGGGTATCAAGATGGTTTTATTTTGTTCGATAAAAGAAGCTTTTGTCTTATTGGACCAACTGATAAGTCTTTCTTTTACTATAGTATTATCTGCTTTACTATTTCCAAAACCAGAACTAAAGAAGATGAAATCTTTTGGTTTTAGAATCAAGTGATATGATATATAGTTGGTATTTTCTTTCGACTCATAATTAAAAGATTGATAAAATGTATTTTCTTCAGATAGTGACGACGATTTATTTAAATAAAGATTCATGTCTTTATTGTCTGAAAGATTTAATGTTTTAAATTTTGCAGAAACTACTTTTATTTTTCCGAATCCACTTCTACTACCTCCACCAATACGAAAATCTGTAGCATATATACTATCTATTATTTGAAGTAATTCTTCTTCTTCATTTTCCTCAGAAATTAGTTCCATTTCAAAGCAAAACCGTGTACCTTTATAAATGATCTCTTCATCAAATTTACCTTTATCTACTGTTATTCCTTTGGGTGAAATTTTAGTATGTTGACGAATGGGTAATACTTTAAAGTTTTTAATAAAATCTTTATTCGTTTTGTCTAATTTACTTTGGTCTATTAGTCCATCTATTGGTATAGAATGTGCATCTAATATTTTTGCTTCAGTAAAAAATAATCGCGACCCTTCACTATTATCTTTTTCTTGACACCCCATTAGTGAGTTTCTTTTTTCTTTATCTTTTATGGCATGTCGTACCAGCCCTGCAATTGTTGTACCAGGGATAAAGGGTAATCCATTTACATCACGATTTATTATTGTATCTGTTTTTATACTTTTATCCCCACAGCAAATAGATAAAGGTGTTGCTGCTTCTATCGTAATTCGTGCTAATGAACGATATTTATATATTAAGCCTTCCATTTTATTACTTTTTCATTTTACATATTTTTGCCATTTCCGATGAGAGATTTATAATTGTATCTTGAACAGTTTCTTTATTTTGTTTAATCATTTCATCTATAAAAGCCATAAGTATTTTTTTTCGATTTTTGTCCATCCATTTATCTTTTGCAATCCCATGCTTAAGATAATTTTCTATGTTTTGTTTTAATGTTTCTCCATCAGAAAATCCCATCGCTAAATTTCTAATAGAACTCCATTGTGAAGCAAAGACATCTTGTCTAAAAATAACAGCATTGTTTTTAACAAATTCATTGACTTTCTTTAATGAATTAATATAGTCTTCATTACTTTTTTTCTGCTTATTAAGAAAGGCTATTAAAGGAGTTTTTGCATCTGATTCCTCTGAATTTAATTCTTCCCTGTTTTCATCTTTTTCTTTCTTAACGAGTTGATATATAGCCTTTCCATTTTTTCCTTGAGATAAAAAAATAGGATTATAGATAATTTTACCAAAGCCTTCGTTTTGGTATGAACCAACATATCGGCTACCATTTAAAATAGTATTACATTTTACAATTAAAACAGTTCCTTTTTCAAAGCCACAGCGGTCTGTGTCATAAGATTGGCGTTTGTAGTTCCATGGGGCATACTGAAATGTTCTAACTTGAGATAAAGTCCAATCTATTTCTGTACCTTCTGCTTCAAATCCCAAATCTTTAGCTGTTATATTGAAGGTAGGTATTCCATTTTTATCTAAAAAAATAAGTCTACCATCTGCATAAACAGTGGTAATAGTTTCACCATTATTAATAGTATTGGAAGATACTTCTTTAAATGTGTCTTCTTCTATTTTTACTAATCCATATTCTGCAGTTCTTGAGCGTCCTATGTGTTTTATGCCACAAAGGGCATTAACAATATTCTCCTTGTAGCCTAATAATTCATCCTCTATTTCTACATCAAAATATAGAGTTAAGCCTTTACAAAGTGCTTCATAACCAAACATTTTCTTGTCTTCAGACCGTCGTTTGTTTGCATCATAAGCTGATTTGATAGTAAAGTTTTTTTTAATATTAACATCTATAGCTATGCATTTATTATCATCAAATATATAGTATCCTTCTCTACACTGTTTTAGTTGTAGTGATTTGATATTCTCATCATTAATATCTATAAAATGATGAATATACCAATTACCTACTTCTTCTTTCAACTTAGGTTTAAATATACACGCGGGAACATGTAAACCACGATTGCCTTTATTAGAAGGATGAGCATCGCCAAATCGAACTTTTCCACTATGAAAAAGTTCATAGGTAGGAAGATCCTCTTTTTTATATAGTTGCGAAGCAACAATTCCAAGAAAATTATTTCCTGGTATAAAATCAAGAGTTCTACTTTTCCCTTCAGTAGCAGAGAATTGATTTAAAACTATATCAGATATCAACGTGCATTTAAATTGTATTTTCTCCATTATAGTATATCTTTATCTATTGATATTTTACATCTTCCATAACCTCTATTTCTACCCAATCCCAAACGCTTTATATATTTAAAAGCATTCTCAAAATAAGTTTCACTTTCTTCAGGTACACCATACAATATGGCATGAAGTACACAAGGAACAACAGTTTCTATAGAACGTAAACTACTATCTTTTGCTATACCATTTTCATCAATAGCTGTTGATGTAAAAGATTTGTATAGGAAGGATGATAAATTATTTTTTACAATAGTGTTAATTTCTGATTTATCAAGTGTTGCATTGGTAAACGAAACACATCCTTTTTTATAGTAAGAATCTTTATCATTATTATATCCAAATAATTCATTTATTTTTTCTGGAGTCAAGTCGTTATAGCCAATTAATTCTCTCATGGCATCACGTAGTAGTCCTTTTATTGTTCTGCCAGGAATAAATGGTAAATTATTATCATCTTTTATTACTAATGTATCAACATCAGCTCCAGCAGCTAATCCTGAGCTGCAATGCCAATTAGAGAAAAATTCTATTTTATATTTAATTATTGCCATTTATTTTATTATTTAGTATTTTGATTTTTAATTGTATAATATGCTAATACATCAAATGCAGGATATATTTGTATTTTTATATCTTTGTCATTTTCGTCCTTTTCTTCCCGTGCATTTGTTAATTTTTCTAATAACTCTTTATTCTCTTCGTTTTCTTGAATATTTTTTAGACGTATAAGCTTTTGCTCTGCCATTTCTTTATTTTTATATAAAGATTTCAACCATTGTCTTATGCCCGAGCGTATACCTTCTTTATTATCATTAGATAATGAGTCAACACATTCTATCAAATCTTTTATTGTAAAAAACTCTTTAGTTTTTTCTTCTTTTGATAGATAATAAGGACCAAATTTAAATGATATTTCCTTATTAGGATATAACTCACGTTTCGCAATATTTTTATATTCCATTATGAAAGAGTCTTGTACTTTATGGAACATTATACAAGAATGTGGTAACTCTCCATCTTTTGTATACTCTTTTGTTTTGTTCTTTGCTTCTTTACATAATTGTTCTGCCAAATCGTATCCATAATAAAATGGATAAGATGATTTTATAAAAGCAATACCTGCACATGCAGTAAGTTTGTTACCATTTTTAAATACCTTATGTTCTGATAGTAAAATACTTAAGTCACCTTCACCCGTATACTTTTCAAAGCTCTCTAAAAATTTTTGTACATAAGGTAATGCTAAATCTCCTCTGATTATAACAGTTAAATCATCTCCACCCAACACAATAGGGCGTATAGGTATTATACTGTTTTCTTCAAGTTCGTTTTTTACTGCTTCGTATGCATCATTAGCAGCTTTAATAGTAGCATTATCTAATGCTATTGAAAATTTTTTATAGTCTTCTTTATTTTTTCCTACTTTTTGAACAACTTGTCCTATTCCATTGCCGTCAGCATGTATAACAGCTATCCAATTATTCTTGTCGGTGATATCTTCAATATTCGATGCTATCTGTTCTGCCTTTAATTTTTTGCCATAGCTATTTCTACCATAAAAACTCTTCTTGCATAATACTCTTCTTTTATTTATATCTACAACATTTTTTTTTGCAAAAGTAGAAGCATCTACAAATTCTTTATTTATTGACTTGTTAATTAGTGGTAGTCCTGTTTTGGGATAGCGTTTCATACCCATAAAGCCTAAAGTAATACTGTTTATTGGCCTGTTGCGTTGTATCTGTAGTTTATTTTCAAGTTCATTCACTGCTTTAGAAAATTCTTTATTAAGTTGTACTGCTGCTTGGCTAATTGTTATACCTGGTGCTAATTGCATTATTTGTTTTGGAAACTTTAAAAACACATTCTTTAGAGTGTCTTCATTCTTTAGAGTGTCTTCATTATCAAAAATATATTTAATATTTCCTGCAGCACTTATAATAGAATTATCATCTTCCCATTCTTCACCTATTAAACTTTTTAATTCGGAACTACAAATTTGTTCTACCAATTCACTTGCTCCTATTATATTTTTCAAATCGTTAATTTGAAAAATATAATTTTGTATACCTTGTACGGCAGCACCATATAAATACGTCATAAACTTAAACTTTTTCTTTATATAATTATTTTTTTATATCATTTTTTCTAAACAAAGTTCCATATCCTATGCTTGAATGTTTGCCAAGTCCTATGTATGATGGTAAAAAGACATTGCAACAAAAAAGCACATCCATACATAGTAAATGTATGTCTTTGAATTTTATGTTTTTTACTTCTATAATATCTGTAATATTAACTTGTATTTTTTCCTCTACAAAGACAAGTTGAGATTTAAGAAAAGAAAGGATATTACCAAGTAATATTTTTTCTAATAATTGAGCTGTATCTACTATGCTTTTGCTTTTTTTGTAAGAGGTAAAGTTTTTTGCGTTAAATGGTAACCAATGTTTTATAAAGTATGTATTTGAACTTTCAGCAATTCCTAAATTAATCTTATCTGTTTTGATATTTAGAAATTGAAAGATTTTTAATTGTGTTCCTATTTGCAGATTTAGATCATTTGCAGACATAAAATCTGAAGCGGCATTAGCGCCTTCAATTCCTACATATACTATAGAAGCTTTACCATCTAAAATTTTATATTGAACTAAAGGATAATTATATCGGAAACCATCATCTATATGATTGTGATAAAGTATATTGTTTTTAGCTAACTTTGCAATTACTGCACCACGAAATAAAGATATTTCACGTTGTTTTAATTTAGTGTTAAACTGGAGGATTAAAGTTTCTACTTGTTTCATTAGTTATGATTTAGGGTATTTATAATATTGAAAGACAATATAGTTAAGTATATGTTCAAAGTTAGGTAGAAAATTTAATTTTAATAAAGAAATAAAATACAAATGTAGTTTTGTTTGGTTAAATATATAAAAAAAATTGTTCTTATTGAAAAGTTTAATTATCTTTGCAAGCCGATTATTTTGCAATTGTTGAAATAATTACTAATAATACTAAGGAGAGTAAATTAAAAATCAATGAGACAACTTAAGATTTCTAAAAGTATTACCAATCGTTCAAGTGAAGCATTGGATAAGTATTTGGTAGAGATTGGACGTGAGCCAATGATTACCGTTGATGAAGAGATTGAATTAGCTCAGGAAATACACAAAGGAGGTATTAAAGGAGAACGAGCAAAGGAAAAACTAATAAAGGCAAACCTTCGTTTTGTGGTTTCTGTAGCAAAACAATATCAACACCAAGGTCTCTCCCTAACTGACCTTATTGATGAAGGAAATATTGGATTAGTTAAAGCGGCAGAAAAGTTTGATGAAACTAGAGGTTTTAAATTTATATCTTATGCTGTTTGGTGGATTAGACAAAGTATATTACAAGCTATAGCAGAACAAAGTCGTATAGTTAGATTGCCACTTAATCAAGTTGGAGCAATATCTAAAATAAATCAAGTTACTAATGAATTTGTTCAAAAATATAATCGTCGTCCATCTATCCATGAAATTGCCGAATTAACAGGAATAGAAGAGGCACGAATACGTCAAAGTCAAAGTGCAGATAATCATCACATGAGTATAGACGCGCCATTTAGCGATGATGATGATAATTCAATGAGTGATATGCTATCCTCTGGAGACGATTCACGTACCGATAAGGCAGTAGATTTTGAATCAATGTCTGATGATTTGAAGGCAGTTTTGCAAAATACACTAAAAGACCGTGAACGAAAAATAGTAGTAGAATGTTTCGGTATAGGGTGCCAAGAAAAAGGCTTAGAAGAGATAGGGACAGAAATGGCATTAACGAGAGAACGTGTACGCCAAATAAGGGAGAAAGCTATTGAAAAAATACGTGAAAGTGGTAATGCAAGGGTATTAATGAAGTATTTAGGTTAAATTAAAACAGTACATATTAAAATAATGAGTTTCAAATTTTATTTGAAACTCATTATTTTTTTTAATTATGGAGAACTTTATAAAATAGGTAAATTAATTATTTGGAATGAATTCGCTATTTAATATTTAAAAAGATTATCTGTATTTACAGTAAAAAATATGTGCTATTAAGTAGAATAAACATTATATAAATAAAATAATCTTATTTATGAACAAAATTTACCAACTTTCGTTATTGATTTTTGCAATTTATATGCGATTGAATTTATCAGCATTTACATCAAATTATGCAGAGAATATAATTTATAGTATAGATGGAAAAATATTCACTATAATCAATTATAAAATGTACAAAATGGTATTTATATTATTAATGGTAAAAAATAGTTATACGCTTATAATTATTTTCATAATTATAAATTTAATATAGTGCTAAATTATAAATAAAAAATACTCCTAATCTGTTTTTATAAAATATTTTTATTTTAATTTTTGCCATTAGATTGTAAAAAAGTACCTTTGCAATAACATTATTATCCTATGAAACGAATCTTTTCTATATTTATCTTTTTTGTATGTTTTGCACTGTATATGGGTGCTCAAACAGACAAATATCATTCACAAGTTCTTTTAGAGACAGATAGTGGAAATATTATAATTGAGCTTTACAATGAAACCCCTAAACACAGAGATAATTTCTTATTACAAGTAAAACGTGGAACTTACAATGGCGTTTTATTTCACAGAGTGATAAAGGATTTTATGATTCAAACAGGAGATATAGCTTCTAAGATGGCTAAGAAGGGTCAACTTCTTGGAGAGACCCCAGAAGAATATAATATTCCTGCAGAAATAAAATTTCCTCTATTATATCATAAACGCGGAGCTGTAGCAGCAGCAAGAGAAAGTGATGATGTAAATCCAAATAGGTCATCATCCTCAACTCAATTTTATATAGTTTGGGGTAAAAAGTATAATGACAAACAATTAGATCGGTATCAAGCTCAGATAGATAAATCGACAAATGGAAAAATAAAATTAACAAACGATATACGAAATGTTTATAGTACTTTAGGAGGAACTCCACATCTTGATGGGTTATATACTGTATTTGGTCAAGTTATAGAAGGATTAGATGTTGTTGAAAAAATACAAAACGCTATATGTGATAGTAATGATAGACCTATTACAGATATAAAGATAAAAACAGCAAGAATTATAAAATAAAAGATACTAAACAAAAATATAACACAATGAAAAATTTCACTATAACGAAACGTGATGGAGCAAAAGAAAACTTCTCACTTGATAAAATAATGAATGCTATTTTAAAGGCATTTGAAAGTGTAAAAGAAAAAGTAGATTTAGGAGCTATTTCTAAAATTCTTTCCGACATTAAAATACATAATGATATAACAGTAGAAGAAATACAAAATCAAGTAGAAGTAGCCTTAATGAAAGAGGGATATTACAAAGTTGCAAAAAGCTTCATTGTATATCGTCAAAAGCATACAGAAGACAGAGAGGTTCTAGAAAAAATGAATTTCTTAACAGAATATTGTAAAGCAAAAAATGCAGCAACAGGGTCTAAATTTGATGCAAATGCTAATGTTGAAAATAAAAATATTGCTACGCTAATAGGTGAGTTACCAAAACAAGGTTTTATACGATTGAACAGAAGGATACTTACAAACAGAATAAAAAAAATATATGATAAAGAATTAGCTGAAAAATATTTATATTTATTGAATAATCACTTTATATACAAAAATGATGAGACTAATCTTGCTAACTATTGTGCATCTATAACTATGTATCCTTGGTTGATAGGTGGAACAATGTCTATAGGCGGAAATTCTTCTGCTCCAACAAATCTGAAAAGCTTTTGTGGAGGTTTTATAAATATGGTTTTCATGGTATCAAGTATGCTTGCAGGTGCATGCGCAACACCAGAATTTCTTATGTATATGAACTACTTTATAGAAAAAGAGTATGGAATAGACTATTGGAAACATCCAGAAAAAGTAGTAGATTTAAGTCTTAGACAACGTACTATTGATAAAATGATTACAGACTATTTTGAACAAATAGTCTACTCTCTTAATCAACCAACAGGTGCAAGAAATTATCAAGCAGTTTTTTGGAATATATCATATTACGATAAATATTATTTTGAATCATTATTCCAAAACTTTTATTTCCCTGATGGCACACAACCAAACTGGCAAGGTGTTTCATGGTTGCAAAAGCGTTTCATGAAGTGGTTTAACAAAGAGAGAACAAAAACTGTATTAACATTCCCTGTGGAAACAATGGCACTTTTATCAGAAAATGGAGAGTGTAAAGATTTGGAGTGGGCTGATTTTGCTTCACAAATGTATGCAGATGGGCACAGTTTTTTTACCTACATGAGTGATAATGCTGATTCATTAAGTTCATGTTGTCGACTAAGAAACGAAATACAAGATAATGGTTTTTCATATACACTTGGAGCTGGTGGTGTTTCAACAGGATCAAAAAGTGTGCTAACAATAAATCTTAATCGTTGTGTACAGTATGCCGTAAACCACTCTATAGATTATAAAGAATATTTAAATGAAGTGATAGAGTTATGCCATAAAGTGCAGTTAGCATATAATGAGAATCTTAAAGAACTATTGCGTAACCACATGTTACCATTGTTTGATGCTGGATATATAAATATAAATAGACAATATCTAACAATAGGAATAAATGGTTTGGTAGAATCAGCTGAGTTTATGGGTATAGATATAACTCCTAATGATAAGTATAAAGAATATGTACAAGAAATACTTGGGCTTATAGAGACATGTAACAAGAAATATAAAACTAAAGAAACTATGTTTAATTGCGAAATGATACCCGCAGAAAATGTTGGGGTAAAACACGCAAAATGGGACAAAGCTGATGGATATTTTGTACCAAGAGATTGCTATAATAGTTACTTCTATCGTGTAGAGGATAATACATTAACTATACAAGATAAATTCAAACTACATGGTGCACCCTATATAGAACATTTAACAGGAGGCTCAGCTCTACACATGAATTTGGAAGAACATTTGACAAAAAAACAATATAGACAGCTTTTAAGAGTTGCAGCAAAAGAGGGATGTAATTACTTTACTTTTAATATACCAAATACTATATGTAATGATTGTGGACATATAGATAAAAGAATGTTAACACAGTGTCCTGAATGTCAATCTAAGAATGTCGATTATCTTACACGAGTTATCGGTTATATGAAGAGGGTTAGCAACTTTTCTATGGCTAGACAAGAAGAAGCACACAGAAGATTCTATGCAAATAAAGAGAAATATCAAGAATAAGCTACCAAATAAAATTTAATTAATTATATATTAAATAATTGTATATAGGTAGAGACTATAATAAATATTTATAATAAGATGGAATTACAAAAGATTATACAATGTAATTCTGTCTTATTTTATAATTATTATCAATTAAATAACTCAGTAAAATATATGTTGAAGTACGTAAACTATGATATAGTATTCCAAGAATTTCCAGATGAAGTAACACTGGCAATCAATATATCGAACTGTCCTTGCAAGTGTCCTGGTTGTCATAGTTTATATCTCACAAACGATATAGGAAGTCTATTAACAATAGATAAAATTGATAATTTAATAAATCAACATAAAAAAACTATAACATGTATTGGTCTGATGGGAGGAGATATAAATCCAACTGAAATAAACGCAATAGCGAAATATATAAAACAAAAATACAGGACAATAAAAATAGGGTGGTATACAGGACGAACAACAATATCACGACAAATAGATATCAAATTTTTTAATTATATAAAAGTAGGTCCATATATAAAACATTTAGGACCAATAAACTCTAAAACTACAAATCAAAAGATGTATAGAGTAGAAAATGAAAGTATTCTTAATGATATAACGAATAGATTTTGGAAAAATAACTAATATAAAATGAAAAGCAATGAGGATAATTGAATATATGCGGAGAAGCATAAAGCGAAGTTTAAAAAAAATACTACTTTTATGGTATAAATGGTTTTGGATAAAGCCAGATAATTTATTAGCATTTAAGGTAACAATAGCAATAGGAATAATGCTTATACCTGCAATGATTTTAAATCAACCATTTATAGGGTGTACATTAGCACTTGGAGCTGTTGGCGCTTCATTATCAGAAGGTAATGACCATCCAAATGGACGATTAAAGAGCCTTATAGTAACTATAATCTGTTTCTTAATTGTAAGTTTATTAGTAGAACTTTTAGCATTTCAACCATATATATATGCAATCGTTTTAGCTTTTGCTACTCTAATACTCAGTTTGATAGGAGGATTAGGGTCACGTTATAAAGGAATAACTTTTGGTGCATTAATAGTAACAATATATGCAATGTTAGGGATAGGTATGAAACCGTGGTACTACCAACCTATATTACTTCCACTTGGTGGGATAATATATGGATCTATATCACTATTTTTATTATATTTACGACCTTATAGATTGGTAAAAGAACCTTTAGCGACTGCATTTTATAAACTTAGTGATTATATGGAACTAAAGGCTAAGCTATTCCCCTGCACAAGACAAGAACACAAACAAATTAGAGCACTATTGGCAGAAAAAAATATAGCAATAGAAACTTATATCGATGCAACAAAGGAAGTTATATATTTATCTTTGAAATCTATACATAATAAAGAACTTAAAGAACTTGAGCCTTTATATCATAAATGGTTACAACTACAACAACTACATGAAAGAGCAACATCAAGTCATCAACGATATGATATATTGAGTCAAAATACAGATAACCCTATAATTGTTAGGGGTATGGGGTTGTTATTGAGTGAGCAAGCCAAGGCTATATGTGAATATGCAAGTACCATACTTTCAGGAATGCCTTTCAAACTTCCTAAAAGCTTGATATGGACTCAACAAACTTTAACCGAACAGTTAAGACAAAATACATCAGATAATGAATATCCAGCATTATCAATGTTATTAGAAAATTTAACAAAATTAACAGAGCAATTATCAAATATAGGTACTGACATAAATTCTCCTATACCTATAGATAAACTAAATTACAAAGATGCTCCGATAAAGCAGCGTATAAAAAAAATCATCTCAACACAAAATAATATGTTTAGACATGCAGTAAGGCTATCAATAACACTTACAATAGGATATTTATTAATGGTAATATTTAATATAGAAAAAGGAACATGGATACCATTAACATCCTTTTTTGTATGTCAGCAAACTTATATAGCAACTAAACAACGATTTAATCAGAGGGTAATAGGAACTATAACAGGAGTCGCACTTGGTATAATATTCTCAAAACTACTTCCAACACAAGCAGGGCAAATAATATTATTGTTAGTATCAATTTTTACCTTTTTTTATTGGGTAAGAAAAAAATATGCTTATGCTGTAATTTTTATTACTATATTTGTAATTGTAAGTTTTAATTTACAACAAGTTGGGGAAGAAGAAAACATTATATCATACCGACTTATATGTACTGTAATTGGATCTATCCTTGCATATTTATCTGTTAGGTACATTTGGCCAGATTGGCAATATAAACACTTACCACAATTAATGGTAGATGCAACAACAAAAACTCTAAGATATTTTCATACAATATATAATACTGATGCTATAGGAGCTATATATTATCATAATAGGCGTGCAGCACATAAAGCAGATAATGCTATAGCTATGTCATGGAAAGGAACCATTGTAGAACCAAAGAACAAGAGAATAATGCAAAGAAAAATATATACCTTAACGTATAGACACCATACACTATTATCGTATATATCAGCATTGGGAGCGCATAATTATGCAAAGCAACTGTCTTCAAATGAGATTGCCATTTGTGAACATATTTCTGATATTATTAGGCAGGCACAATGGAATTTTCAGCAAATAAACAGACAGCTACCATTGCCAGCTATAAAAAGCAATGATGCTAAGGTATGGTATAAAACGCTATTAACGGATAATGAAGATAAAAATAAGAAAAACAATAATATGATTATTATATATAATATCGCAAGGGGGGCATACGAATTACTTAAAGAGTCTGAAAAATTAACATTTTCAATTAAATATCAAAATAATAAAAATAAAAAGATTAACTTTGCAGGCAACAATTAAACTAAATAAAAACTTAAAAACAAATGAAAGTTATAAATACGCCAAATGCACCTAAAGCAATAGGGCCTTACAGTCAAGCAATTGCGAATAATGGAATTGTAATAACATCTGGACAACTACCAATTGACCCTGCTACAGGAAAATTTCCTAATGGAGGCATAAAAGAACAGACAAGACAGTCAATATTAAATGGTAAAGCTATCTTGAAAGAAGCAGGAACAGATCTTAATAAGGTCATAAAAACAACAGTTTTTTTATCTGATATGAATGATTTTGCTGCTATGAATGAAGTTTATGCGGAATTCTTTACCGAACCATATCCTGCAAGATCTGCAATAGCAATAAAGACATTACCTAAAAATGCTCTTGTTGAAATTGAATTTACAGCAGCTATATAGAAAATTATTATTAGTAATATTTTTATAAATGAGAGTGTAGACTATAATCCTTTGTCCACTCTTATTTTTTTTCTAATATTTTATTTCTCAAAAGTGATATATTTAAAGAAATACAAATAATACTAAACAATATATTAATAAAGATATAATATTTATTATAAATATTGTATCTTTGCAAATTATTGGGTTTATTATATTATTCCCATAAAGAGAGTATTAACATAATGTCTAACTTTATTAAATTTAAATTTTTAATTTTTTATTTATGGTAAACTTTAATGACGTCAATCCTTTGTCAGATTTTAATTGGGATGAATTTGAGAATGGAGCAAAAGTCGATTTGAGTAAAGAAGAACTTACTAATGCTTACGCTGAAACACTTAACAAGGTTCAAGAACATCAAGTAGTCGAAGGTACTGTTATTTCAATCGATAAAAAAGAAGTTGTTGTTAATATTGGTTATAAAAGTGATGGTATTATTCCAGCTTCAGAGTTTCGTTATAATCCTGATTTGAAAGTAGGTGATAAGGTAGAGGTATATGTTGAAAACCAAGAAGACAAAGGTGGTCAGTTAGTTCTTTCCCATAAGAAAGCTCGTCTTCAAAAGAGTTGGGTTAAGATTAATTCTGCACTTGAGGAGGATGCTATTATACCAGGATATATTAAAAGTCGTACTAAGGGAGGTATGATAGTTGATGTATTTGGAATAGAGGCATTCTTACCAGGAAGTCAAATTGACGTTCATCCTATACGAGACTATGATATTTTTGTTGGGAAAACTATGGAATTCAAGGTTGTTAAGATAAATCAAGAATTTCGTAATGTTGTAGTTTCTCACAAAGCACTTATTGAACAAGAACTTGAAGAACAACGTAAGGAAATTATATCTCATCTTGAAAAAGGTCAGATACTTGAAGGTGTTGTTAAAAATATTACCACTTATGGTGTCTTTATAGATCTTGGTGGTGTTGATGGATTAATTCATATCACAGATCTTTCTTGGGGAAGAATTAATGACCCTCATGAAGTTGTTTCACTTGATGAAAAAATACGAGTAGTTATCCTTGATTTTGATGAAGAAAAGAAGCGTATAGCACTTGGATTAAAACAACTATCTCCACATCCATGGGATGCTTTAGATAAAAATCTTAAAGTGGGTGATCATATTAAGGGTAAGGTTGTTGTTATGGCAGACTATGGTGCTTTCGTAGAAGTCCAACCTGGAGTTGAAGGACTTATTCATGTTTCAGAAATGAGCTGGAGCCAGCATTTACGTTCTGCACAAGAATTTTTGAAAGTAGGTGATGAAGTTGAAGCAGTTATTTTAACTCTTGATCGTGATGAACGCAAGATGTCTCTCGGAATTAAACAGTTAAGAGAAGATCCATGGAAAACTATAGAAGTTAAATATCCTATAGGGTCTAAGCATGTTGCTAAGGTATGCAATTTTACGAATTTTGGTATATTTGTAGAATTAGAAGAAGGAGTTGATGGACTTATTCATATTTCTGATCTTTCATGGACTAAGAAAATCAAACACCCATCTGAATTTACAAAACAAGGAGCTGAAATTGATGTTGTAGTTTTAGAAATTGATAAAGAAAATAGACGTTTAAGCCTTGGACATAAGCAGCTTGAAACAAATCCTTGGGATGAATATGAGTCAATATATACTGTTGGTTCAACACATCTTGGTAAAATTACGGAGTTAATGGATAAAGGTGCTGTTATTACTCTTAATGAAGGTGGTGAGGGCTTTTCTACACCTAAGCATTTAGTTAAAGAAGATGGTACACAAGCTCAAGTTGGTGAAGAATTGCCATTTGTAGTTATAGAGTTTGTTAAAGATACAAAACGTATTATATTATCTCATTCTCGTACATTTGAAGCTCCTAAGGAAGAGGCAAATCGTCGTCGTAATAATAATAATCGTAAGTCAACTGATAAAGCAGCACAAGTAAATAATGTTGCTGCAGGTATGTCTCTTGGTGATCTTGGAGTTCTTGCTGATTTAAAGAAAAAGTTAGAAGGAGACGATAAATAGAATTTTAATTTATTTCAAATATTATTAATAATATTTGAAATTTATAATAATTTTATTTAATTGATATAAAGCAGAAGTTTCACAACAGAAACTTCTGCTTTTTTAGCACAGTTTTGGCGTAATGGACATTTGGTAGGCTGAAAAGCTCCAGATGTCCTTTATTTATTACCTTTGTGCCATTTGAAAACCTATGAATAAAAAATATTGCTGTCCGGTAAAACTTTTTCAAACAAAATAAATTAGGGCTGACACA
>CAMPYS010000013.1 GCA_946998295.1 uncultured Prevotella sp. | reverse complement strand
TAGAGCATCTGCCTTACAAGCAGAGGGTCGGCGGTTCGAATCCGTCAACGCCCACATATATAAAGAAAGAGTATGAGACAAAAAAGTTTCATACTCTTTCTTTATTGATAGTATTTGTTTTCATTTTCGTTTTATTTTCCAATTTAGTTTGCACTTATCTGCCTCGCTTTTTCATTTATTATTTAATATAAATCTTAAGGAGACAAAGACTAACCGTAAAAAATATATACAAAAACCGATTTAAAATTTCAGCTGTATTGAATTGTTATTGCAGAACTATTTTCCATATTAAAAAAAGATTTTTGCTTAAATTTTATAGATTGTATCTATTTAATATACAAGTCTTTATACATTACTATAAAATTTTTATAATCGTTTAAGTAAAAGCTCTACAACGATCCTTATAGAAACGTCTCTGCACTTCTTATTAAAACGTTCAACCGATTCCTTAAGGATTAGTGTTATGTTCATTCTTAAACTATCCTCGTCTTTATTTTATTAATAAATTTTCTTTACAATTATCTTTTAGTAATATCATACATATTATTTATTGCTTTGAACTTTGCCACATCTGGACACACATACAAGACAGTGGCACACTCCTGTTTATTAGTTATTTTCTATATTTTTAGACGTACGGCGTGTGCATCAAAAGAGAACAAATAAACGACTAAACAACATAGATAGATTTAATTCGCTAAAGATTTAAACTCCAGAAAGCCATAATGATAGTAATATAAACTCACCGTAACAAAAAGAATAAAATATTAATAAAGAAAAAACAAAAATGATATAAAAACGAGGTACAAACGAATCACTTCGGCTGTACCTCTACACTTTTAGACAAATCTATTACTGATTTGGATTGGTAATTATAATAATTTAGCAAGAGCTGAATATTTCAAAATAGCTCTAGACTGACTTAATAATTTATAAAATTCACGTGCAGAATGTTTTATATACGAATTCTTAATTTGGTGTATACATCCTTCCATATTATTATCCTTTACATCTAAAGGTATTCCAACTAAACCCTCCTCATCATGTATACTTGACTCTGCTAATACGGTTATCATCATACTACGCTTTATGAGTTTCAAAAGTATATTAACATCGTCTAACTCAAGTCGAACTTTAAAACCATTATCTGCTATGTCTAATTGTTCCTCTAAAGTGTTACGTGCTTGAAGTCCTCTTGCAGGCATAGCAAGATCATACTTAGCCAATTCCTCTATAGTTAAAATCTTTTTAGATGCCAATGGATGGTTACTACTCATTATTGCAGTAAGATAATTGTTAAACAACACATGGCTGTCTATTCTATCATATTTTCTTGTTGGCTTAAATGCTAAAACAAAGTCTACATCACGATTAAGAAGCATATCCATTAACTCTTCCATAGTCTTATAATATATATTAAGCTTAACATTAGGATAGAGTTTTACAAAGTCCAATACAGTTTCTGTTAGCAAAGGACTAAATGTATAGGTCACACCTATATTTAACTCGCCTGTTAATACATCCTTTAAATCGTCCATTTTTTGCTGACAGGCATTAGCATCAATCACTATCTTACGAGCATAACCAATAAGTTTTTCACCTGCTTCTGTTAGAGTAACTTCGTGACTATTTCGCTCAAATAAAGTTGTATCAAATTCGTTCTCAAGTTGCCTTATCTGTTGTGATAATGTGCTTTGAGATATAAAAAGAGCTTTTGAAGCTTCGGAGAAGTTAAGCATCTCTGCAACTTTCAAAAAGTATTTTATCTGTCTTAATTCCATTGTATTTACTCTAACTACGTCGTGTTACTCTAAAAGATATTTTATTTAAAAAGAATATTGGTGCAATAACACCTAATACCATACCTAAGATATCAAATGAACAAGTAAGTCCATTAGATGTACAAAGATACAAATAATGGTTGAATAACTTTTCATCCTCTGTGAACAAACACATAACCATTCCTTCAACCGTACGATAAGCATACATACCTGGTATCATCGGTAAAAGCGATGGAAACGAGAATGTTTCAGGTGGGCATTTGGCCTTATACGCCATTGCAACAGATAAAAAACCTATTACTAAAGCTGCTATGAAACTAGAAAAGACTAGCCCAAACCCATGATAAGAATTGTTCATAAATATATAACGAACAGCATGACCTGCTGCTGATATAATCGCACAATACTTATAAGCATTACTTGGTGGATTGCTAATACTAGCAAAACCAATTCCTGCTAAGGCTGCATAAAATGCATCCTCCAAAACTAATAAAAGAAATGTCATAAAAAGTGTTTAAAATAATTGTAGGTTCATAAGTAAAATACCACAAGCTAGTCCCACTGATAAGCAGAATGTTAGCATTACGGCATTCATAAATCTACTAAATGCTACCAAATATTGCCCTACTAACAAATCGCTAATGCTATTTATATAAGGTATACCTGGTACTAGGTAAAGAACGCAAGTACCTAATGCTACGTCTGGCTTCTCACCTAAATGAAATATATATCCTGATGTTGCTGTTACAGAAGAAAAGAAAGCACATAAAAGAAAAACAACATTTACATCCATATGCTCTTCTAAAAGAATTTGTTTTAATCTAAAACCCAATAAAGTTGCAACAAAGACTATTGCCATAGCTACTGCATCACCTCCAAATATACGACAAAACGACATATTTGCTATAGAAGTAAGCACTAAAACTACCCATTTGTTTGTAAATGGAGAAGTTATAATTTTATGAAAAATACGTTTTGCAACTGGTAAACTCATTTTACCATCTGCTATGTACCAACTTAATTTACTTAGTTTAGTATTTTTATAAAACGATATTCCTGTCTTTGGTGTCTTCTTTATAAAAACTTGAGAACAACCTCCATCTTGAACAGTAAGTTGTATACTGCCTGGCAAAATATCCATTTCATAAGTTATCCCCCAAACTTTTGCAATCCTACCTACATTCTTTGTAGTACGTGTACACGTAGCACCACAACCATAGAGCCATGCAGCATACTCAACTAAGAAGTCACTTATCTCCTGTATACTATACTCGGTTGTATTACACTTCATCGTCGTCCCAATCGTACATACTAAATTCGTCACTAATCTCAAATAACTTATGTTTACTATGACCACGCAATGTATGTATTGCAGCGTGAATTATAAACATAGCGAGTAATAACATCATTACCAAACTCCACATTAAAACTTGATGTCCCATAATTCTTAGTTTTAAAAATTAGATATTGTCTATTAGTTTTTTTACTTAACGCTGCAAAGATATAGCTGATTTAAAACTAAAAAAAGCGTTTATAAGTGATTGTTACGATAGTATTAATCACTTATAATTAAGTAATATATTGATTTATATTTTTATTTTTAATAGATATTACAATATGTAAGAAAAATAAGTTTAAAATATATTTATAATAATTTATTTCGAATAATAATTATAATATTAATTTCATTTAATCTTATATTATTAATAATTGTAATATCAAATAAACAACATATAGCATCTAAATGATAGTATAATCGTGAAAATAATATTAATATATGTAAAATTTCGCTCTTTTATATTACTATAATAGATAGTTATAATTTCTTTTTGTCAAAATAAAAGATAATTTATGAGGTATTTTAGTAATATAATTGTTTACAACTATTGATAAAACCGATTTGATAAGTTTTTAATTTTATATTTTAGTATATAAATTTAGTTTGTTATTGAAAAAAAAGATAGAAGAGCTGTTATGTTTTAATAATTATAATATTTTGCTATTGATATTTTTATATGTTGCATTATATATTATCACTCTATTTTTTACTGTATTGACATAAATATATCTTTTAATTGGTTAACTTTGCATATCCTTATAAACAGACTTTTGATAAGGATAGGATATAAAAATATAGTTAAATAAATTATGAGTAATATTTTTAAAGTTAAACGTGAAGAAAGATTTATAGCTATAACATTAATAAGTCTTATAACTTTACTAAATGCTTTATTGATACTTAGTCACTACGATGTTTATACGCTTGGTGCTAAAGGAGGTTTTTGGACACTTTTCACAAAAAACTTTCGTGTCTCAGGGTATGACAATTGGTCTTGGATAACACTTTCATGTTTAAGAACACATTTTGAAACTATAAGACACCCATTGTATCTATCGCTGCTATATCCGTTCTATCAAATAAACCGTTTAATAATAACTTATGCAGGTATAAATTGTGCTGTGTTTATAACTGCGTTGTTTCAACTCATCTCCTCATTTTATTCTATAATATTTATGTATAGAATAAATAGAGAGGTTATAGGACTAAGCAAAGGATATGCTAATCTATTTACTTTATTTTTCTTTTCATTTGCACATATTTTATTGCCGACTATAGTTCCAGACCATTTTATAATTTCGTTAATGCTGCTATTAATGACACTTTATATAGTAGGGAATAAGATGAAAACTAATACTGTGCTTACGGTATGGCAAACTTTTTGGATAAATTTCTTAACAACAGGAATAGCTGCTTCTAATTATGCTAAAACTTTTTTAGCTGCTATTTTTACAAATAAACATAAAATATTTTCTATTAAATATATAACCATAGGACTTTTATTACCTCTAATATTGTTACTATGCATAAGGCAAATGCAATACTATACAATAGAAGTACCACAAAAAGCTGAAACAGAGAAGATAATAGAAGCAAGAAACAAGAAAGATCCTAATTTTCTAAAAAAATATTCGAATAAACGAAACAAATGGCTTAACTATCATAATGCTATAAAACAAGAGGGAAACTTTTTTGAAAAGCTTGTTGACTTTAAAACACCTCGCTTAAAGTCGCTTTATGAAAATTTCTTTGGTGAGTCCATACAGCTTCATCAAGATTATTTGCTAAAAGATGTATCATGGGATAGACCTATATTTGTTAAATATAATTGTATTTTTAATTATATCATAGAAATAGTTATAGTTTGTTTGTTCGTAATAGGTATTATAAGTTCTATACGAGAACGTTTTTTTCAAATGTTATTATTATGGTTTTCTGTAGATATAATTATACATGTAATACTTGGATTTGCACTTAACGAAGTATACATTACTACAGCAGGTTGGGGCTTTATCATACCTATATCAATAGGATTTATAGTATCTCGAAGCGGGAAAAAATTAAAAACTTTAATAACTACAATTGTTTTGATGCTAACAACATGGCTTTATATTTATAATGTATCACAAATAATATCATATTTTATATGAAGAGCTTTATTAACTTCTTAAAGATACGAAAAGAAGAGCGTTTACCAGTTACTATTTTTTTTATATTCCAACTTATTCTCAATGGATTATTAATAGCCTATTATGCACAACTTTTTACTAATCCTGTTAAAGATTATTTTAAACTGTTTGTACGTAATTTTCAAGTATCTGGATATGATCCTCTTACATATATCGTTGTTTCGGATTGGAATCCTGTATACGAAGTAAACAGGCATCCTTTACTTGCCTTTTTTTACTATCCTGCTTATTTGTTAAACCATATATTAATAGAAACAACAGGTATTAATTGCGTACAGTTTATTGTAGCTTTTGGAACTATATTTGCTACAGTTTATGGATTTATTTTGATGTTACGCATATCGAAAGAGATATTAAACCTTACTACTATTGACTCTACTATACTTGCATTTTTATTATATTCGTTTGCACACGTACTAATAGCTGCAATAACGCCTGATCATTTCATTCTATCTCTATTTGCGTTGCTACTTACAGTATATATAACAGGAAAATGTTTTATAAAACGTAAAAAACTCAATAAAACTAACACTATACTATTATTTTTACTTGTGGCAGGAATATCGTTGAATAACGGACTAAAAGTTATATTTGCTAATTTATTTGCTAATGGTAAACGTTTCTTCGCTATAAAAAACATTTTACTTGCAATAATAATCCCAGCTGCTGCTGTATGGATGATAGGTGAATGGCAATTTAATACCTACTCTGTAAAACGTTATAAAGAACGAAAGGCAAAACAACACAAATATGTAGAATGGGAAAAAGCACAAAAGTTTAAAACATTTGTGGACACTACAACAATAAAAGATAATAAATTACAGAAACAATTTTTTGAATATCAATGGGAAAAATACCGTAAAGAAGTACGTGAAAAATTACATAAAAAACCAGCATTCGCACATACAGGAACACCTATAAGTAAAACAAGATTTTTAAATTGGACAGATGTAACAACTCCAAGATTACAAACAATAACAGAAAATATGTTTGGAGAGTCCATACAATTACACCAAAAATATGCTCTAAAGGATGTATTGACCAGTAGACCCGTTTTTGTAAGTTATGATAATATATTTAATTATATTATAGAAGCTGTTATAATTATCCTTTTTCTCATAGGTATTATTTATGGAAGACACGAAAAACTTTTACATTTGGTACTATCTTTTGCTGCTCTTGACTTTTTACTACATATTGTTTTAGGTTTTGGTATAAATGAAGTTTATATAATGACTTGTCATTGGATTTATATTATCCCTATTAGTATAGCCTATTTATTACGTTCAGTAAATGCAAAGATGCGTATAGCACTACGACTATTATTAATATTAATAGTAGCATTCCTATATATATATAATAGTACTATTTTTATTAATTATTTATATTCATAGAAGAGTGTATCAATATTTTCTTTAAATATAAACAAATATGCTACAAAGAGATTATTTTTTGCGGTTAATAGAAGAATTTGCAATAGCTTTAACCCATTTTTTAGAAAAAAAGAAGGAAGATAAAGATGATGAATTAAAAGATATGTATAGACAATATGTAGGAGATTATACGTTACTTCGTAACTTAACTGTTGATGAACTTATTACTTATGCTTTTGATAATTGGAAAAAATCAGAAGTCTTAGACAGATTAGAAATTGTTGCAGAACTACTTTATGCAGAAGCAAGCTATAAAGTCAATCCGCTAAGGGAAATACTTTTAAAGAAATCATTAATGTTATTTGACTGGCTTGATAAAAATAATACTATCTACTCTATAACACGAAAAAACAAAATAGCCAATATAAAAAAATATATATCTAACTAAGTTCGTCTATCCCGTTAGTTATTAACTATTGCTATACGACACACTATTCCATGCTTTCCCAGCTCTGTGACAGCTTGAACCATATAAATTCCTGAAGCTACACGCTGTCCATTAAGATCATTACCATCCCATACATAAGTACCCCCATTACTACACCCTTTAGCTACTAAAGTGCCATTTACTGTAACTACTCTAACTTCAGAATTAGCGGCTAGGCCTACAACTGTAATTGGTCCTGTATAGTCTGGGGTAACAGGATTGGGATAAGCATATGTTATATCTGAATTAGGGTCATTTACAGGTTCTGTAGCATCACCCATATATGAACATAGCCCTTTGTCTGTTCCAAAAAAAACTTCACCATTACTATGATCTATAGCAATACTTTCGATTATATCTGATAACAATGGAGTTGTAAATGAAAGAAAATGATGTATCTGTTTCTGACCATCAGCACTTATAAGGTAGACCCCATTGTTAGTCGTTCCAAACCATTTACGTCCAGCTTTATCTATAGCAATACTTGTTATTCCTACATCAGAAAGTAAATAGTCTGCAAGGTTCGTACCATCATTTCGTGCTATCTTTACTTGCTCAAACTCTATATCAGAACCTTTACCTATTAACTCTTTTTTCAACATAAGTGGACCAACATTAGTTCCTACCCACATATTACCATCAATATCCTCAACAACACAGCTTACATCTCTAATTGCTAATTGCTCATGATCTTGATTAATAAACTTTGTATAACGGACTAACTTATCTGTAGCAGGATCATAGCAGAATAATGCTGGTAATTGCCAATTATAATTTACAAACCATATCAAATTACGACTATCTTGAATAGGTTGTCGCATCACCACAAGTGATAAACCACTATGCATTAATTCTGGCTTATTATGTGTAACAAATTTGCCATTAGGTTTTAGTTCGAGAAGTGATGTAGAGAAAGTTTGACAATTCAAAATCCACAAACTACCTTTTTTATCATAAAGAAGACCATTTACTAATATATAATTATCATCTAATTCTTTTTTATTTTCAACAGCATGCATCAATGGACTATTTTTTGTATCATAAGCTGTTTTAAACTTTCCATTCAAAAACTCATATAAGCCTGTTCTTCCACCTACAAAAACATGATTTGGATTCTTTGGGTCAACTGCGAGACAGTTCATATCCTCATAGTTTCGTCTCGTTTTTATTGCTATATCGTTTTGGTAAATTGTCCATTGCTGATTTTTATCTAATACTTGCACTTCTCCTGGCTCATAAAGATTTGTAGCTCCACTCTCAAACAGCCCTGCGGTAGTATAAAGTCTATCATTAAGATATTGCATATAGAAAAAATGGTTGCGTCTTGGACCTATAGGCTTTATATTTTTCACCTGCTCATATAGTTTTTTATCGTATTGCTGTGCAGAATGTTTATACTCCCCTACTCGCTTCCAGTTATTATGATCTAAAAGATTATCTGTAAGTAATGCTCTAAAACATCCATCTTTTACACTACAAGCATAAATATAACCATTGGCAATATAAGTCTTATCTACTTTAACTCCTAACTTATAAGTATCTTGAATTACTCCTTTTGCAACATCTATTTTTAATACTCCAAATCCTGTTGATACATAACAATATTGGTTATATGTATATATACTATTAATTGTCTTATCTTCTGTCATAGTCTTTGTTTTATAACTGAAAATAGTTGTTACATTTCCTTTTTCGTCAAGTAAATCTATTGTATAATCATAATATACTATAACTAAACGTCGTGCAACTTTATTCCATGCTATAAAATAAATATCTGTACTTGTTAGTCCTGTTAACTTATCGTAATATTGTATACTTTTATCCTTAGTATTATAACGGTATAGATTATTTGAAGCAAGAACATATAAGTATTGTCTATCCTGCTCTACCCACTTAATATCACTATATGCCATATAGTTACGCCATGTTCCTGGCTGTGCTTCCATTTCTATCGCTGATAACAATAAAAATATAAGAACTAAAAATTTTGAAATATTTTTCATCATAATTTTATCATAAATAAGCAAAATACAATAGCTTATATAAATTAAACAAAAAAACACGCGGTTTATTATTTAATAGGTATTTTTTGAATGATTTACCTATCAATTTATAAACTATCCTCAAAACTATATGTAAATGTAAAACTTTAAATTTATCATTATATTCTATTATTTTAGAATATCCTTTAAGAATTTGTTGAAATTCATTAAGTGTTTGCAATGCTTGTTCTGTCTTGTATAAAAATTGCTCATTTGTTTCAAAATCATTAAGCAATATAGGATTATCGATATGAGTAACTTTAAATCTTTTTCGTTCAAAAGTTTTACCTAACAATACATCTTCATAACCATAATGACTAAAGTTCTCATCAAATAATGAAGCACCTATTACACTACGAGCTATTAATAAGTTTGTAGTACGTATATTTTGATATGGTTTATTTTGTCTAATAGCTAAAGTATTGTTTTTTTCAAATGCTTGCTCATATCTAAAACGTAAGTTACTACCCCATTGTTTTACATCATTTGTAATTGTAAGTCCACCTACTATAACATCTCCTTCTGCTTTTATATAGTTTTCTATAAAATGTGGATTATTAATACTTAAATCGCCATCTATAAATAATAAATATGATTTTGATGAAATAGATATAAGAAAATTGCGGATAGCAGAACGACCTACGTTCTGTTTCCGCAATATGTAAGTAACACCTTTAAGATTTATTATAGACTTATTCTTTTCTATAATTTTTTTATCTGTAGAGCCATCATCTGCAACTATTATCTCATAATCTATTTCTGCTTGTTCACACTGATACTGCAATTCTGTTACTAAATCTCTACAAAAGCAGTTAAATGTTGGAAGTAGTATAGATAACGACTTTGACATAAAAGCTACTTTGTTTTATTATGTCTATCTTGTAATATTATTAAATAATTAGCTAACTTAGTAACTGCAAGTGAACGATGGGATATTTTGTTTTTGACATTCTCACCTAAATCTGCAAAACTTTCATTATATCCATTTGGAATAAATATAGGATCATATCCAAAGCCACCTGTACCACTAAGTTTTTTTGCAATTGTACCATTTATAATGCCTTCAAATTGTATTTCTTGACCATTAACAATAAGCGAAATTACAGTTCTAAAACGTGCATTACGCATATTAGTATTACCTAATTTTTTAAGAAGTTTATCTATATTTGCCTTACTGTCATGGTCTTTACCATCGGCATAACGTGCAGAATGAACACCAGGTTCTCCATTTAAAAAGTCAACTTCAAGTCCTGTATCATCAGAAAAACAATCAAGATGATAATGTTCCCAAACATAGTGGGACTTTAAACTAGCATTCCCCTCTATAGTGTCTGATGTTTCTGGTATATCTACATTACAGTTAATATCTTTAAGCGAAAGTATATCAAAATCAGTACCTAATATAGCTTTTATTTCTGAAAGTTTATGGCTATTATTAGTTGCAAAAACTATTTTTATCTTATCCATCAGTTATTATGGTCTTTATTTTCTAATACCTTTTCTGCTCTTTTTGTACTTACTTTAATCCTATCAAAACCATTACCATAAACACCTATTACAGATGTTTGAGAAACAAAAGCAGTTGGATCTATAATCTTTACTATTCTGAATATTGATTGACTTTCATTGCGCTTTGCCATTAAACAAATCACCTTAACATCTTTACCTGTATACCATCCGTGACCATCTAATATGGTTATACCTCTATCGCGCTCTTTCATTATCATATCAGCTAGCTCTTCATATTTCTTTGAAAATATTAAGAATTGAACTGATTGACATCTTGAGTCCATAACATGGTCTAAAATAAAGCACTCTACAAACATTGTACACAGTCCGAAGACTAACTTATGAAGACGATCAACATATCCTCCAAATTCAGGAAATAACATACATATACCGATAATACAAACATCAGCTGCCATCAATACTTGACCTAAAGATATATCTTTGTACTTATTTATACATACCGCAACAATATCTGTTCCTCCCATACTTCCATTATTTAGAAAGACTGTTGCCATACCCGAACCTGTAATACAGCAACCGACAACTAAAGACATAAAATCTTGATCTTTACCAAGAATACGTACAAAATGTCCACAAGAATCTAAAGGCATCAACCCTTGGGCTATTTTTAACATAAAATAAAGAACAAAGATGGCATATATAGTTTTCATCATAAACTTGAAACCGCGAATCTTTAATGCGGGAATAAGTAATAAAATGTTAACTATCATATAAGTATTTTCCATCTTAAAGCCTGTTGCATAAAAAATGATAGCCGAAAAACCAGTAAGTCCTCCTGTTACAATCTCATAAGGCATAAGGAATACCGTAAAACCAATAGTATATAATAATAATCCTACAGTTATAAATACATAATCTTTTACTTCGTTTCTAATTAATTGCTGGTTTATTGTCATAATTTTCTATTTGTGTTATAGAGTTTTATATTTTTTATTTAGTGTATACAATATTTACTATTTTCTTTGGTACTATAATTATTTTTATTATACGATGTCCATCTATATATTTCTTACTACGTTCATCTGATAATACTTTAGCTTCTATATCGTCTCTATCAGCATCAGCAGGAAATGTTAACTGAAAACGTCCTTTTCCATTAAAAGATATAGTTAATTGAACCTCATCTTCACGTAAATACTGATCATTCCACTTTGGCCAATGACTATCACATACAAATCCACTTTCTCCTATAATTTCCCATAATTCATCGGCAATATGGGGCGTAAATGGTGCTATAAGAGTTAGCATCTGCTTTAGAACTTCACGATTATTACACTTGTTCTGATACAACTCATTAGCACATATCATAAATGCAGAAATAGCAGTATTGTAAGAAAAATTCTCTACATCGTTTGTTACTTTCTTTATTAGTTTATTGATACTTTTTAAAGAGTCCTTGTTAGGTGCTTCTGAACTTAAAGGCTGTTGATAAAGTCTCCAAAATTTTTTTAAAAAACGATAACAACCATCTATTCCTTTAGTATCCCAAGGTTTACTTGCTTCTACTGGACCTAAAAACATTTCATAAAGACGTAAAGTATCTGCTCCATACTTTTCTATAATAACATCTGGATTTACTACATTAAACATTGACTTAGACATTTTTTCTACAGTCCAGCCACATTTGTATTCTCCACCTTCTAAGATAAAACGGGCATTCTTAAACTCTGGACGCCAAGCACGAAAAGCCTCAATATCTAATATATCATTATCTACAATATTAACATCAACATGTATAGGTGTTGTAGTATAATTTTCTTTTAATCCTAAACTAACAAAAGTAGGTGCTTCATCATGTTTATCGCTATTTACTCGATAAACAAAGTTGGAACGTCCTTGAATCATCCCTTGATTAACTAACTTAGCAAATGGTTCATTTGTAAAACTATACCCATAATCATAAAGAAATTTGTTCCAAAAACGGCTATATATTAAATGACCTGTAGCATGTTCTGTACCTCCAACATAAAGATCTACATTTTTCCAATAATTAGCAGCTTCTTTACTAACTAATGCTTTATTATTATGAGGATCCATATATCTCAAATAATAAGCTGAACTACCTGCAAAACCAGGCATTGTGTTTAGCTCTATAGGAAATATTGTCTTATTATCTATTAAGTCCTTTGCAACAATATGTCTATTGGCTTCATCCCATGCCCATAATATAGCTCTGCCTAATGGTGGTTCACCTGTCTCTGTTGGTTGAAATTTGTCTATCTCTGGCAATTCAAGTGGTAAACAATCTTCAGGGATCAAATAAGGCATTCCTGATTTATAATATATAGGAAAAGGCTCTCCCCAATATCGTTGACGAGAAAAAATTGCATCTCTCAAACGATAATTTATTTTCAACCTTCCTATCCCCTGTTCTACTACATGTTTACGAGTTTTATCTATCGCTTGTTTTACGCTCAAACCATTCAGACTAAATTCTCCTTCTTTAGGATTAATTGGACTATTTATTATTGTACCTTCTTTAGCATCAAAGCTTTCTTCACTTACATCAGCACCTTCAATTAGTGGGATTACAGGTAAATTAAAATACTTAGCAAAAGCATAATCTCTACTATCATGAGCAGGTACTGCCATAATTGCTCCAGTTCCATAACCAGCAAGTACATACTCTGATATATAAATAGGTAAACGTTTCTTAGTAAAAGGATTTATTGCATAAGATCCTGTAAATACTCCTGTTACTTTACGATCGCTAATACGTTCCCTTTCTGTACGTTTTGAAACATATTTAAGATATTCTGAAACTTCAAGCTTATTATCAGCAGTTGTAAGATTTTCTACTATTTCACTTTCTGGTGCCAGTACCATAAACGTAACACCAAATATAGTATCTGCACGAGTAGTAAATACTGTAAAATTACCTTCTTTTTCAGAATTCCCATTCGGTGTAATGCTTTTAAAAGTAATTTCTGTTCCTTGAGATTTTCCGATCCAATTACGTTGTGTCTCTTTCATTGATTCAGACCATTGAACTTCATCTAATCCAGTAAGTAAACGTTCTGCATAAGCTGATACTCTTAAACACCACTGTCTCATCTTACGTTGAACTACAGGATAGCCTCCTCGCTCACTTACACCTTCTACAACCTCATCATTAGCTAATACAGTCCCAAGCATAGGACACCAGTTTACCATAGTCTCGCCAAGATAAGCTATACGATAGTTCATTAGTGTACGTTGCTGTTCTTCTTCATTCATGCTTAACCATTCACGTGAAGAAAACATAAGTTCCTCACCTTGAGCTACATCTAAATTAAGAGTGCCTTTTTCTTCAAAATGATTAACAAGCTTAGAAATAGGCATAGCTTTAGCCTCTCGATTGTCATAGTAGGAATTGAACATAAGTTCAAAAGCCCACTGAGTCCAATGATAATAAGTAGGAGAGCATGTGCGTATTTCTCTACTCCAATCAAAGCTAAATCCAATTTTGTCAAGTTGTTCTCTATAGCGAATAATGTTTTTTTCCGTAGTTACTGCTGGATGCTGACCAGTTTGTATTGCATACTGTTCTGCTGGTAAACCATAAGCATCATACCCCATAGGGTTTAGTACATTAAACCCATTAAGACGTTTATATCTTGCATAAATATCACTAGCTATATAGCCTAATGGATGCCCTACATGAAGACCTGCTCCTGAGGGGTAAGGAAACATATTAAGTACGTAGTATTTTTTTTTATTTTTATCTTCAGTAACTTTATAAATTTGCGCTTCTCTCCAACGCTGTTGCCACTTTCGTTCAATCTCAACAAAATTATATTCCATTTCTAAGTAAATATTTATTTGTAGTATAGTAAAAACTGTAAGTATATGACTTAAAGATATTATTCGGTACAAAGTTACAAAAATATTCATCATTAGTAAATAATCTTATTATTATTTGATTTTTACCAATTTATAACGTATAACTATTATTTATATGTAAGATAAATAAATTAAAACTTAAACTATGTAAACGTTTTGTATTTTATATAAGTTTATACAAATGTTTCAGATACAAAAATTATATATCAATGCAACCAAAAGGATCTAACAGTATTTATATACCTTTGAAACTATTATTTATACAATAATTATAAAAAATTAAATAATGAAAAATTATAATATGCAACACTTAAAATTGATTAAAGATATTGATAATAAGTATGATAACTATAAATTATTAACAGGTTAAAAGATAAAAATACGTACAAAAAGAAAAGAAGAACAAAATAGATAAAATACTATTATTTCTTCTTTTTTATTTTATTCCCTTTATTTTATATTAAATTTTTCAGTATATAAAATTTTTAATGAACATGCAAAATTCCAAATATTCCTGTAGAAGTAGCTCTATATCGGTAAAGTGGCCGACCCTTAATTCCATTTATTACATTACCTCCATAATTTAATCCATATTCTCTATGACATACCCAACATTTAGCAACTCCCATACTATTTATTGATAAACTATAATTTTGACATGAAGTAATACGAGAATTAAAACAATTAGGACATTGTAAGTCGTATACAAATAATTGAAAAGGGTAATCCAAAATACCATATCCAACTATAAGACCATTATTCATACCTATATGAGAAAAATTTTTCATTCGAAAATCAATAGCAGTAAAAGGTTTAATACTTCTCATGCCATGGTTATTCTCAAATATATAGAAATAACCACCTTCATTATAAATACATTTTATAATAGTAAATATTCCAGGCGACATGGGATTCAATGAACTTGCCAAAGTTTGATCAAAATAAATACTATTATTTATTGTAAAATTAGTAGAATAATTGGTGAAAACATAATCAAAGTCTTCTGTACAGCTTATAAAGCTTAAAGGAAAAAATATATTACTAACGATAAAAAAGCAAAAGGAAATAATTTTTAGTTTCATAATCGTATATATACATAAAGACTTATATTCTATAATATAAATTAAATTACATTTCAATATAGATTAAATATAATTAATTTTTGATAAGACTTCAGCAACTTTCTCTATGCCATTTCGTAAAGGTTCAGCAACCATCTTTTTTGCGAAAAAGGGTATATTTGCATCTATAGTCAACTTAATTTTGGATTTTTTGTCGCCAATAGGCAATAACTGTATCCAAAACTTAAAGTCTACAGGCGAGCTATCACTACCAAACTTAATAGTTTTTGGTTCTTCACGGTCAATTATTCTCATAGATACATTACCAATTGGTGATACAGAAAAAGATACAGAATCTCTATCAAAAACTAAATCACTTATTTTATCGTTAGGTAACTTGTCTTTGATACGTTCTATATTATTTAAATCACTCAACATCCGATAAACATTAGTCTGAGAATATGGGATAATCTTTATACTACTTTCAAATTTACTCATTATTTAATACTATACTTAGATGGTTCTTTACGCCATTTGTTTAAAATTTCTATATCTTCACTATTTATATATTTTATTTCTACAGCTTTTTCTACAACACTTTCATAATCTGTCAGGGTTATTAATTCAACACCTGCTGCTTCAAATGCATTTCGAGCTATATCAAAACCATAAGTGAAAGATGCAACCATTCCTACAACATCATAACCTGCATCACGCAAAGCCTTAACAGCTTTTAACGAAGAACCTCCTGTAGAAATAAGATCTTCTATTACAACAACTTTAGAACCTTTAGGAAGTTCTCCCTCTATCTGATTCTTCATTCCATGATCTTTTGGCTTTGGTCTAATATAAACGTATGGCAAAGCTAACTGATCAGCCACCAATGCTCCCTGCGCTATTGCTCCAGTTGCTACCCCTGCAACAGCATTAGCATTTGGAAAATGTTTTAAAACAGCGTGACTAAGTTCTACTTTTAAAAAAGATCTAATCGCATGATGAGATAGAGCTTTCCTGTTATCACAATAAAAAGGAGAAAGCCAACCACTAGCCCAAGTAAAAGGGTTATTAGGTTGTAATTTTATTGCATGTATCTCAAGAAGTTTACCTGCAAAAAACTTTTTTAAACTATTCATTAATATACTATTTTTATATTTTTAAGTACTTATCTTGCAAAGATATAGATTAATAGGGTATTATCAAAACTATTGAAAGATTTTTAATTAATTTGAGTTCAACAGTATTATTAAAATAAATAAAATATTACTAAGTTTATTATTTTTACACTAACTTTGTAATTACAATCATATCATTCATAATTTATAAATGAATATTACAAATATAGTAAACAAGCTGTATTTTCGTTCACGGTTCTATGCTTTAGAACGGTATATAAAAGAAAGCGAATATATCCAAGATAACGTTTTAAAATATTTGATAAGCAGAAGTAAAGAAACTGAATATGGTCGAAAACATTTATTCTCAACTATAAAAACATACGAAGAATTTACACAAAATATACCTGTCAATAGCTATGAAGAGTTAAAAGTAGAAATAGACAGGATTAGACATGGAGAGCATAATATACTATGGCCAGGTGAAGTAAAATGGTTTGCAAAATCTTCTGGCACGACAAATGATAAAAGTAAATTTATACCTATCACATCAAGAGGACTTAGTTCCATTCATTATCAAGGAGGGAAAGATGTTATAGCTATATATCTCGCTAACAATCCTAATAGTAAATTATTCAATGGTAAAGGCTTAATATTAGGTGGTAGTTACTCTACAAATTATAACTTACAAAATTCTATAGTAGGTGATTTGAGTTCTATACTAATAGAAAAAATTAATCCTTTAGTAAATTTCTGTCGTGTACCTTCAAAATCAACTGCTTTATTGAGCAACTTTGAAGTTAAACGTGAACGTATTGCAAAAGAGACTATAAAAAAGAATGTAACTAACATATCTGGAGTACCTTCTTGGATGTTATCAGTACTTGTAAAAATCTTAGAAATAACTGGTAAAAAAAGTATTAATGAAATTTGGCCTAACCTTGAAGTATTCTTCCATGGAGGGATAACCTTTACTCCTTATCGTAAACAATACGAACACATCATAACTAACCCAGAAATGAAATATATGGAAACATATAATGCTTCTGAAGGATTCTTTGGCATACAAAATGACCCATCTGATAATAGTATGCTATTAATGATAGACTATGATGTTTTTTATGAATTTATACCAATGGATGAGTATGGTAATGAAAAACCAAATATAGTTCCATTAAATGGTGTAAAAAAATATATAAACTATGCAATGTTAATAACAACGTCATGTGGGCTATGGAGATACGAAATAGGAGATACCATAAAATTCACTTCTACTAATCCCTATAAATTTATCATAACAGGGCGCACTAAATACTATATAAATGCTTTTGGTGAAGAACTAATAATGGATAATGCAGAGCAAGGGTTAGATGCTGCTTGCAAAGCTACAAATGCCCTAATTACAGATTATACTGTAGCACCTATATACATGGATAATAAAGGAAAATGTAAACATCAATGGCTAATAGAGTTTGCTAAAATGCCAAATTCTATATCTGATTTTATATCTATATTAGATACTAAACTCCAAGAAATAAACTCAGATTATGAAGCAAAAAGAGACCACAATATTACTCTTCAAAAATTAGAACTTATAATTGCAAGAAAAGATTTATTTAATGACTGGTTAAAATTAAAAGGAAAACTTGGTGGACAACATAAAATACCAAGACTTCTCAATAGTAGAAAAACCATTGAAGAGTTACTTTCCATGAACAACTAATATTTTATATATTTTTGCATATTAAGAATAATAATATGAAATATAGAAAAAAGTATAACTACACATACATTATATTAATAATATTAATAGTTGTTTTACCACAAATATTTTTATCATGTGCTAAAATGAGATCTCCAGATGGAGGATGGTTTGACGAGACACCACCAAAAGTTATTGGCTCTGTTCCAAGTCTTAAAGCTACTAATGTTAATAGAAAAAAAATAGCTATAGCTTTTGATGAGTTTATTAAGTTAGAAAATCCAAACGAAAAAGTTATTATTTCACCTCCACAAATAGAAACACCTGAAATAAAAACTCATGGAAGAGGAATAGCAATTATACTTAAGGATTCTCTAAAGTCTAATACTACTTATACTATTGACTTTTCTGATGCTATAACAGATAATAACGAAAATAATCCAATGGGAAATTATACTTTTACGTTTTCCACTGGAAAAGAAATAGATACAATGGAAGTTGCGGGGTATGTATTAGAAGCTAAAAATTTAGAACCAACAAAAGGAATTCTTGTTGGACTATATAGCAATCAAGACGATTCAGCTTTTACTACTATTCCTATGCTAAGAGTAGCACGTACAGATGAAAATGGACATTTCTGTATAAAAGGTGTAAAAAAAGGAGATTATAGAATTTATGCTTTGCAGGATGCAGATGGGAATTACATTTTCAACCAACAAAGTGAAAAGATAGCTTTTACACCTGAAGTAATTATGCCATCATTTAAACCAGATATAAAACAAGATACAATATGGAAAGACTCTTTACATATACAAGACATAAAACTTACTAAGTATACACATTTTTTACCTGATGATGTAGTACTTACTGCTTTCAATGAAAAACAAACTAAACGTTATTTCATAAAAGCAGATAGAAAAATTAATGAAGCATTTACACTATTTTTTACTTATGGAAGTCCTGATTTACCAAAGATAAAAGGACTAAACTTTAATTCAGAAAATTGCTTTAACATAGAACCATCTATTAACCAAGATACTATAACCTATTGGCTGAAAGACACAACAGTAGTAAAACAAGATACTCTTAGATTAGAATTAAACTATAAAGCAACTGATTCTTTGGGAAATCTATCTCAAAAAACAGACACAATAGAACTTCTATCTAAAATGCCATACAAGATAAAAGTAAAAAAAGAAAAAGAATTATACGATAAATGGAAAAAACAGCAAGATAAAAATAGACAAAAAGGAAAACCTTATCAAAGTAAATATCCTACAACTCCATTGGACATTAAATATAATATACCTGCAATTATTGCTCCAGATGAAAACCCTACAATAGATGTATCAATGCCTATTGCAATATGTGACTCAAGTAAAATACATTTATATGAAAAAATTGATAGCTTGTGGATTAAAACTCCATTTCTATTCGGTTTAGATCCTGCAGTTCCGAGACGATATAAGATTATAGGAGAATGGAAACCTGGACATCAATACAGTTTAGAAATAGACTCTATAGCATTTAAAGATATTTACGGAAAAGTTTCAAATAGTTTCAAACAAGGGTTTAAAGTTAACTCCTTAGACAATTATGGAACAGTTATAGTATCCTTGCAAAATATGGATGGACACAATTGTATTGTACAACTACTTAATGGCAGTGATAATGTCATAAAAGAAACATCTATAAAGGGTGGGGAAGAGGCTGTTTTTTATTATATAAAACCTAGCACTTATTACTTAAGACTAATTGACGACACAAATAATAACGGACAATGGGACACTGGACTTTATAGCAAACAATTACAACCAGAAGCTGTATACTATTACCCTAAAGGATTTGAATGTAAAGAAAAAAGAGAAGCGCGTATATCTTGGTCTCCAAGACAACTCCCTTTAAACAAACAAAAACCATATAAACTAATTAAGCAAAAAGGACAAAAAAAACAGAAACCACAAAGTAAGAATGTAGAAAGGGCTAAAGAACTTGGTATAGAATATCCACCAAGTAAACATAATAAACTATCTAAAAAAACACTTACGAGCAAAAATAAAAGTTAGATGTGTCTTATCAAGTATATATGCCAAAAATAAAGAACATATTACACTAAAAAAGAGAGTAACTATGGTAAATAATAAATTGCTATTATCCCAAGTAAATAAGTGATGATAAAATTTACTCACCATTGTAAAAATAGGATGAAATAGATAAATAGGTAAAGTGTTTTTACCTATCCAGTCAAAATAAGTTATTTTATTAATCATTGATAAAATATTTCTTATCCAAGACGAAAAACTTAAAAATGCATAGACTGATAAAATAACCAAAGGATTTAACCAATTTGTACCATCTATAAAAAACATAAGAATTACAAATATAGGTATACCAAAAAAGGATGGATAAATAAATTTACAATATGGTATATTTAACTGACGAACTACAACGCCAAAAAAATAATACATAACGGTACTAATAGCCATAAGTGGCAGGAAGAGAGAAAAAACAATTAACAGTATAGAAAAACATAACAACCTAAATATTAAGTCTTTATTACAAAATAAAAATTTAAAGCTGGCATAATATGCTATTCCACAACCAACCATAACATATAAAAACCAATAAGGTCCTATAGAAGTAATAAAAACTTTATTTAATAATACAGATAATGTCAATTCATGTACTCCATCACGAACTGGTAAAAATGTTGAACAAACAGTATAACCTACAACTAATATAATATAAGGTAGCAAAATTTTCCATATATATAAAAGAAATTTACTCAAGGACTTATCGACATTAGCCAAATAACCTGTAATAAATAAAAATGAAGGCATCATAAACGATAAAATATCCGACTTAATAGAAGGATACATATCACCAAAATATACAATATGAACTAAAATAACAAGTAAAATAAGTACAGAACGAGTAAAATCAATAGAAGTATTTTGTTTCATTTTATTACAAAGCGCTAAACTTCAAGTGAACGCAAAATTAGCAAATAAATATCTATTAACCATATTATTAAGGCATTATCAATAAAAATATTATTTAAATTGGATAATATTATGTACTTTTGCATTAAAAAGAAATAAAAATATTATAAAAATAATATGGCACTAAAATGTGGTATAGTAGGATTACCAAACGTTGGTAAATCTACTCTTTTTAATTGTTTAAGTAGTGCAAAAGCACAAGCAGCTAATTTTCCTTTTTGTACAATAGAGCCTAATCTTGGAGTTATAAGTGTCCCTGATGAAAGATTGAATAAATTAGCAGAAATTGTAAATCCAGGACGTATAGTGCCTGCTACATGTGAAATTGTTGATATAGCGGGGTTAGTAAAAGGAGCTAGTAAAGGAGAAGGATTAGGCAATAAGTTCTTAGGTAATATTAGAGAATGTGATGCTATAATTCATGTTATACGATGTTTCGATGATGATAATGTAGTAAGAGAGGGTGGTATGAAAGTTAATCCTCTTGAAGATAAAGAAATAATAGATACAGAATTACAACTAAAGGATCTCGAAACAGTAGAAAATCAACTTACAAAAAATAAGAAAATAGCAGCTACAGGTAATAAAGAAGCAAAGTTAATGGTAAATGTTCTTGAAGCCTTTAAAGAAGTTTTAGAACAAGGTAAAAATGCTCGCAGTATAGAATTTGATTCAAAAGAAGAAAAACAAGCTGCACACGAACTTTTTTTACTTACAACCAAACCAGTATTATATATTTGTAATGTAGATGAATCAAGTGCAAAAAATGGCAATGAATATAGCAAGCAAATTGAAAAAATAGCTTCTGAAGAAAATGCTGAAACAATGGTTATTGCTGCTAAAACAGAAGAAGACATAGCATCTTTGGATAACTATGAAGACAAAAAGATGTTTCTTGAAGAATTAGGCATAGAAGAAAGTGGGGTTAATAGACTTATAACTAAAGCATATCACTTATTAAATCTTCAAACTTTCATAACAGCAGGAGAAATGGAAGTTAAAGCTTGGACTTTCCATAAAGGTTGGAAAGCTCCACAATGTGCAGGTGTTATACACTCTGACTTTGAAAAAGGATTTATACGAGCAGAGGTTATAAGATATGAAGATTATCTGAAATATAAATCAGAAGCAGCAATACGTGAATCAGGAAAACTAAATATCGAAGGTAAAGACTATGTTGTTCAAGATGGGGATATTATGCACTTTAGATTTAATGTTTAAAAACGAAAACTTATGACAAACTTTTTTCTTTATATACCTTGGCAACCCTGTGAATATTTAATACGGATTGGAAATAGTGGCATAAGATGGTATGGAGTGTGCTGGGCATTAGGATTAGGTGCTGGATACTTTTTAATGCAATGGCTTTACAAGCGACATAACTATCCTAAAAAGAAGTTTGAACCATTATTTTTATATGTTTTTATAAGTATTATCATAGGAGCTAGATTAGGACATTGCCTTTTTTACGAGCCTAATTACTATCTATCATCATGGGATAGAATAATAGAAATATTTTTACCTATAAGGCATTTTGCCGATGGCAGTTGGAAATATATAGGTCTTCAAGGCCTTGCATCACATGGTGGCGTTATAGGTTTATTAATAGGTCTATGGCTATATATAAAACATACTAAAATGAAAACATGGGTAGTATTAGATTTCTTTGGAATATGCTCCTGCATTACTGCCACTTTCATACGTATTGGTAACCTAATGAACTCTGAAATAATAGGTAAAGTAACTGATGTTCCATGGGCTTTTATTTTCTATGATGTAGATACATATCCTAGACACCCAGGACAATTATATGAAGCTATCGCTTATATTATATTCTTTATACTTATATTGTGTATTTATTTTAAGAAACCGTATAAAGTAGGAACTGGATTATATTTTGGACTTTGTATTACCCTTATATTCATTTTTAGATTTATAATAGAATATACTAAAGAGATACAAGTTGCTTTTGAGGCTGGTCTACCATTAGATATGGGACAAATATTAAGTATACCACTTATTGTAATAGGAATATACGCTATATATCATTCTATTAATAAAACAGGAGAAAAGGCAGTCTAATCGCTGCCTTTTACTATCTTCTTAATGTCATTCAACTTATTTAAAGCCTCAACAGGAGTTAAATTATTTATATCTAAACCTAATATTTCATCACGTATTTGCTTTAACACAGGATCATCAAGTTGAAAAAATGATAATTGTACTTCATTACTTACATTATCTATTTTTTCCATATTAGGTTTTTCTATCACTTTAGAAGATCTTTCATTATCTTCTTCTAACTTTTTTAAAACATAGTTTGCACGTTTAACAATAGAGCGGGGCATACCTGCAATACTAGCAACATGAATACCAAAAGAATGTTCACTGCCTCCTCTTTCAAGTTTACGTAAAAACAAGACCTTACATCCACTTTCTTTTACAGATACATTATAATTCTTTATACGCGGAAACATTTTTTCCATCTCATTAAGTTCATGATAATGTGTTGCAAATAAAGTTCTTGCAGAAACTTTAGCATTTTCATGTAAATATTCTACAATTGCCCACGCTATACTTATTCCATCATAAGTACTAGTACCTCTACCCAACTCATCAAAAAGAACTAATGAGCGCCTTGTCACATTATTAAGTATATTAGCAGCCTCAGTCATTTCAACCATAAATGTTGACTCTCCAAGTGATATATTATCTGATGCTCCAACTCGAGTAAATATCTTATCCACTAATCCTATTCTCGCACTTTCTGCAGGAACGAAACAACCTACTTGCGCTAACAATACTATAAGTGCAACTTGACGTAACAAAGCAGATTTACCAGCCATATTAGGACCTGTTATCATCATTATCTGTTGTTTTTCATTATCTAAGTATACATCATTTGGTACATACTTTTCATCTAATGGTAATTGAGTTTCAATAACAGGATGCCTCCCTTTTTTTATATTTAAAATATTAGTATCATCAACTACTGGACGTATATATTTATGTTCTTCTGATGTAATAGCAAAAGACAGCAAACAATCTAAATGGGCTATCAAATTAGCATTAATCTGTATTTGTGGAATAAACTTTTGCATATCTTGTATTAGCTCATTGAATAGTTTTAACTCTAATGATATAATTTGCTCATCAGCTGTCAAAATTTTTGTTTCATAGTCTTTTAATTCAGGTGTAATATAACGTTCTGCTTGAGCTAATGTTTGCTTACGTGTCCAATTTTCTGGAACTTTTTCTTTAAATGTATTTCTTACTTCTAAATAATATCCAAATATGTTGTTAAATCCTATTTTTAATGATGATATACCTGTTAGCTGTGCTTCCTTTTCTTGTATTTCTAATAAATATTGCTTACTATTATCACGTATAGAACGTAATTCATCTAATTCCTTATTAAATCCTTGAGCTATAAAATTTCCTTTGTTAGTTAATAGTGCTGGATCTGGTTTTATTTCACGTTCGATCCGTTCACATATATATTCACATAAGTTCAACTGTTCACCTATTGCCTTTAATGCTTCTTTTTTAGAAGATAAACATACAGACTTTATAGATTTAATAGCATTTAGCGATATTTTTAACTGTACTATCTCACGTGGAGAAGCACGTCCTACAGCTACTTTAGAAACAATACGCTCCAAATCACATATACGGTGTAATTGTTCATCTATGCATTGACGAAAATCAGGTTCATGAAAATAATAGTCTACTATATCTAAACGCTCATCGATAGGTTTTTTATCTTTTAAAGGAAAAACAAGCCATCTACGCATTAATCTTCCTCCCATAGGAGTTATAGTTCTATCTATAATATTAAGCAAAGATGTACCATCTTTTTGCATTGGTGATAATATCTCTAAAGAACGTATTGTAAAACCATCTAAACGTACATATTTTTCTTCCTCAATACGTGAAATTGATGTAATATGATTGATATTAGTATGTTGAGTTAACTCAAGATACTGCATTATAGCTCCTGAAGCTACTATACCGTTTTCAAGATGTTCAACACCAAAACCTTTTAAATTCTTTGTTGCAAAATGTTTTAATAGTTTTTGACTAGCTGTAAGTAAAGTAAATACCCAATCATCTAATTCAAACGTACAATGATGAGTACCAAATTGCCTTTCAAATTCATTTTTCTTCCCACGTTCATACAAAACTTCCTTAGGTGAAAAGTTATTTATTAATTTTTCAACATAATCATAAGATCCTTCATCTGTTAAAAATTCTCCTGTAGAAATATCTAAAAAACTAACTCCACAAGAGTTTCGACCAAAATGCACAGCACATAAAAAATTATTCTCTTTATAATTAAGAATATTATCTCCAAGTGCTACTCCTGGAGTTACTAATTCTGTTATACCGCGCTTTACCATTTTATCCTCTGCAGTAAGCCCACGTTTACCTTTCAAGGCTGCACGTTTAGCTTTAGGATCTTCTAACTGATCGCATATAGCTACACGCTTTCCTGATCTTATTAATTTTGGAAGAAATGTATCTAACGCATGATGAGGAAACCCTGCCATTTCATCACCCAAAGCAGAACCATTATTACGTCGAGTTAAAGTAATACCAAGAATACGAGAAGCCTCTATAGCATCATCACAATATGTTTCATAAAAGTCACCACACCTAAATAGTAACAAAGCATCAGGATGTTTTGCTTTCATAGAAAAAAATTGCTTCATCATAGGGGTTAACTTCTTATTTGTTTGAGACATAATATTGGAGATTTATTCTAATTAATCGAATAATGCAAAAATACAATTTTTTTTATAATTTTGCACAACAATAAAATATTTCTTACTATACATATAATATAACAATAAAAATTTTATTAAGAAACATAAATGAAAGAATTTGATACTTACATTTTTGATTTAGATGGAACGTTATTAGAAACTCTTAACGACTTAACCAAAAGCACTAACTATGCTTTAAAAACTCATAATATGCCAGAACTTAGTATTAATGATGTTAGAATATTCGTAGGTAATGGCATAAAAAAATTAATAGAGCGAGCTGTACCAAATGGATTAAATAATCCTTTATTTGAAGATGTTTTTTCTTCTTTTAAAAAACATTATCTAAAACATAATCTTGACACAACTAAACCATATAATGGTATTCCTGAAGTTTTAAAAGAATTAAAATATAAAGGTAAAAATCTTGCTGTAGTTAGTAATAAATTCTATATTGCTACTCAAGAATTAACTAAACATTTTTTTCACGGAACTATAGATATAGCTATTGGAGAACGTGAAAACATAAAGAAAAAACCTGCACCTGATACAGTTATTGAAGCTCTTAAACAATTAGGAGTAAGCAAGAATAATACTATATATATTGGTGATAGCGAGGTTGATATAATGACTGCTAAAAATTGTGGTATACCATGTGCAAGTGTTTTATGGGGATTTAGAGATAAGGATTTTCTTATTAAAAATGGTGGAAACATATTTATAAACTCACCAAAAGAGTTACTACCATAGAATATTTAATTATTTTATTAATTTAAATATCATAATCATCAAAGTTATACATATTACGTGGATGATGTTTTAATATTTCTTCACGCAACGTAGAAGTATCAATATGAGTATAAATTTCTGTTGTACTTATACTTTCATGTCCAAGCATAACTTGAATAGCTCGTAAATTTGCTCCACCTTCTAATAATGCTGTGGCAAAAGAATGTCTAAGGGTATGAGGAGATATTGTTTTTTGAATACCTGCTTGCTTTGCATAATCTTTTATCATTATAAGTATCATAGTACGTGTGAGATGTGCACCACGTCTATTTAAAAATACATAATCTTCTTCTCCTGGCTTTATTTTCATTTCGTTACGATATGTAAACCAATAACTAAGTTCTTGTAAAGCACGTGGCGATATAGGAACTATACGCTCTTTAGAACCTTTACCTATAATTCGTACAAATTGCTCTTCTGTATAAAGATTTGACAGTTTTAAATGTGTAAGCTCTGATACTCTTAATCCACATGAAAAAAGAACCTCTATAATAGCTCTATTTCTATGCCCTTCCCATTTAGAAAGATCTATTACATTTTCTAAAATATCTACTTCTTTAGTAGATAATACTTCTGGTAAATGTTTTGATTTTTTGGGAGATTCAAGTAATTGTGTAGGATCCTCCTCTATATAACCATCTAAAACAAGATAACGATAAAATTGTCTTACACCACTTAATATTCTCGATAGAGAACTTGCTCCAATTCCTATATCTGACATTTCTGAAGCAAAATACTCTATATCATCTAATTTTGCTTCAAATACAGATATTTTATACATAGACATAAAGTTCAAAAGTTTTTCTAAATCATGTAAATAAGCATCTATCGTATTAGGAGAATAACCTTTATCAAGTCTTAAATAACGGTGATATTTACTAATAACAGCAGAAGTAAATTTCTTGTCCATTAAACACTAATTATGTATATTTGCAAAGATAAACTTTTTTTGTATATTATGAAAATAATAATTATTAATGGTCCGAATCTAAACTTATTAGGAAAACGTGAACCTAATATTTATGGAAAAACTTCTATGAAAGAGTACCTGATAAAACTTTCAAAATTTTATCCAAATATAACATTAGAATATTATCAAAGTAATATAGAGGGAGAACTTATTAATAAACTACAAGAAGTTGGTTTTACCTATGATGGTATTATACTAAACGCAGGAGCATATACGCATACAAGTATAGCTCTTTTAGATTGTATAAAAGCTATTACTACTCCTACTATAGAAGTACACATTAGTAATTTATCAAATAGAGAAGAGTTTCGACATAAGTCTATTATAAGAAATGGATGTATAGGTTGCATACAAGGATTTGGTATGAATAGCTATAGGTTAGCAATTGAAGCTTTTATAAAACATAATTAATATTATATAATTCTCCAAATATTAATAGCTATACTATGTTAGAAAACAATAAAATAGAAGATTATATTCTATATCATATAGATAAAGAAGATGAATATCTTTATCGTCTTTATCGTGCTACTTATATTCACACAATTCATGGCAGAATGTCAAGCGGACATTTACAAGGAAAACTACTAAAAATGCTTGTCAAAATGATTAAACCTAAAAATGTATTAGAAGTTGGCACATTTAGTGGATATTCTGCTATATGTATAGCTCAAGGTTTAGAAAATAATGGAAAATTATACACTTTTGAAATTAATGACGAAATGGAAGACTTTACACGTAAATGGATTGAAGAATCTACTGTTGCAAAAAAAATTAATTTCATAATAGGTGATGCTAATATAGAAGCTCCTAAACTTGGTATATACTTTGATATGGCTTTTATAGACGGAGATAAACGTACCTACTTACAAACATATAATACACTCTTACCATTAATAAATAAAGGTGGATATATTTTAGCTGATAATACTCTATGGGATGGCCATGTAATAGATAAAGAATATATTAATGATAAACAGACTCAAGGAATCTGCAAATTTAATGATTTCATAGCTTCTGATAAACGTGTAGAAAAGGTAATATTACCTATTAGAGATGGTCTAACGATTATACGAAAAAAATAATCCTTTAATTATCAGTGATTTTATTATATTAACCTTACAACCATAATAACTCTTCGTTATATCAAAATTAATTCCCCCGAAAGTTTTATTTTAACTTTCGGGGGAATATCATAGAGTGTATATCTTTTATAATAAAGAATTATTTAGCAGGAGTCATAACAACTTCTATATGATTACCTGAAGCTAACAAAGTTTTAAAATAATTAGCTATCTTAGTAGTAGTAAGCCCTTTAATTGCTTGTTTAGCACCATTATTCATATTAACACCATTCCAAATATAAGTATTAATAGTTCTCATCCAATAACTATTACTCTTAGCTTTTATATCAGCTTGCTTAAGCATATAATCCTTAACTTTAGTAAGTTTATCATTATCTACCTTTACACTATTAAGCTTTATACCTTCATTTAACAATCTTACAGCAATATCAGCTTTTTTAGGATCCATTGGGCAGTAAGCTTGCAAAAGTGCTAAAGATTTTTTACCAAAAGTAGACAAATTACTTATTGCACCTACAGAGTAAGCTGCACCCTGATCCTCACGAATATCTTTTAAATATTGCATTGAAAGTACTTGACCAGCAGCATCTGCTAATATAGCATTTTCAATTGTCAAAGCCATTGGGACGTGCCATAATTCAAATGCTATAGCTTTAGGAGTTTCTGACTTATTAGTAAATTTATTTATAATCTTACCGTTAGCATATTTAGGTAAAACTTTATAATTTTCAGCCTTTCCTCTAGGTAATGAACCTATATATTTTTCTATTAATGGGCGTAATTTCGTTTCATCAAAATTACCTACAAATGTATAAATAAATTGTCCTGGATTTGCAAAACGTTCTTTCCAAATAGATAATATTCTATCATAGTTTACATTCTCTAAAGTCTTTACAGATAATGGAGCATTACGAAGACGATCTGCATTTATTGTTAAAGTAAGTGAATCAGAGAATACACTTTCTGGAGATAAATATTTATTTTTCAAAGATTCTTTTAATTGAGTCATAAGAGCATTATAAGACTCATTATCTTTTGATACTTTAGTAAAGTTTAGATAAACTAACTGTAGCATAGTCTCTATATCCTTTGGAACAGAATAACCATCTAAAGATTGATAGTAGTCGCTAAGTTCTAATGATACACCTACTTGTTTTCCATAAAGTGCTTTTGTTAAATCTTGATTAGAGAAATTTCCTAAACCACTTGAACTTATTACAGCATCAAATAGTTGTAAATTATCATAGTCTGATTTTCCATATAAACTTGAACCTCCTTTAGCTTTAGCTTTAAAAATTATTTCATTTTCTTTAAAGTTCGTTTTCTTTAAGATAACTTTTGCACCATTACTTAATAATAGTTCTGTGTAACCTAATTGTGCATTTTTCTTTTCTTTAATTATCTTACCTGCCTTAGGCAACTTTTTTACATCTAATATTGGTTCTTTCTTTGTATTATCTACATAAGCCTCTATCTTTTCAGATCTAACATCCTTTATAGCATTTGCCATACTTGCTTCAGTAGGATATACAGCATTTGTTTTTTCTTTAACAAAAATACTTACTACAAGATTACTATCTGTATTAGTTATAAGCTCTTTAGCATATTCATTAACTATATCAACATTTTTAAGCATTGGGTTGTCTATAAATTGCTTCATTATCTTATACTCATCTTCCTTACTTGGTATAGGATCATTATATAAGAAATAATTACGAAGCTCATCTCCGTATTGACTATTTTTAATCTTGTTACGGTTTTGATATTCTGATTCTAATTGTGATTCAATTTCAGCTCGTACTCTATCAAACTCTCCTGGTGTAAATCCATATTTACGTACTCGTTGAGCTTCACGATAAATGGACTTTAAAGCCTCTATTTCTTTACCTTCTTTTGCAACAGCACTTAAATTAAATGCTTCTTTAGTACTTGAAAGCATAAAGTTTCCATCATCTGTAAATGCCATTGTAAAAGGACAATTAGCTTTCTGAGATAATTCATTAAAACGTAATTGGAACATCATTGTAAGTAATCTCTTAATGTATGAATCCAAATAATACATTTTCACAGCTTTCATTTTTCTTGGCACAGCATCATGTTTCATAGAAACACTTACCATACTTTGCTGCATCTCTTTATCCTTATCAAATACATATATTGCTTCTTTATTATCTGGTACTAAAGTTGGTACAACCTTAGCAGCATTAGCTGAAGGTGCAGGAACATTAGCCCATAGCTTCTTTATCTGTGCCTCTATTTTATCTACATCGACATCACCAACAACTATAATACATTGGTTGTCTGGACGATACCATTTATGATAATAATCTCTAAGAGCTTGGTGTTTAAAGTTATCTACTACACTCATTAATCCTATTGGTAAACGTAAACCATATTTACAATTTGGATACATTTTAGGTAATGAGCGCTCATAAATACGCATAATACCATTTTGATTTAGTTGCCATTCTTGGTGAATTACACCACGCTCTTTATCTATTTCTTTATCGGAAAGAGTTAGCCCGTTAGACCAATCCTTAAGTATAAGAAGACAAGAGTCTAAAGCTGTTTGGCGTTTTACAGGAACATTACAAACACGGTATACTGTTTCTTCTATTGATGTAAAAGCATTTAAATCGCTACCAAATTCAACTCCAAGTGAACGAGTAAATTCAAGTAATGAAGAATCTGGAAAATGTTCAGAACCATTAAAAGCCATGTGCTCTAAAAAATGAGCTAAACCTCTTTGATTTTCTTCCTCTTGTATAGCACCTACACGCTGTGCTATATAAAAATTAGCTACTTTCTCTGGCCATTCATTATGAAGAATGAGATAAGTAAGTCCGTTACTAAGTTTACCTTGTCTTACATTTTTATTAACAGGAATTAGTTCCATCTGTCCATAAGACATTCCTGAAAATAATAGTAAAAAAAATAAAAGCAATTGTTTTAGTTTCATATGCTAAATAGATTAAATAATTTAAATATAAAGCAAAGATAAATATTTTATTTTATATAATTTACTTTATTATACCTTTTATATATATAATTCATTATTTTTATTAGTTTTCTACTGATATTATTCCTATATTGCTATCCGTTTTTTGTTCTTTAAAATCATTTGTAATATTACTTTTATGTGTGTTAAAATGATTTTTATTATTACCAAATTTCCAAGTTAAAGAAAATATCATATAATTTTTATCATGTACTATATTTGAGACTTTTTGGTAATTAAATCCATTACCTATAGAATAACTTCCTTGTGTAAATCTCTTATCATAACTTCCAATAACATTTAATGACAAATCAAGTTTTTCATTAAACAAGCTTTTTGATAAAGTAACTGAATAATAATTAAATCCTCTACTATATCCCTGTAAATTATATCTACGAGTAAGACCTCCTGTATAGAAAGCTAACTTGAAATCTAAAGGTAATGTCTGTTGTATACCAAGAAAAGCATTCATCATCCAACCACTATTAGACTGTTTAATCATAGCTGTCTTAATAGTTCGAATATCATTATATGAAACAGATGCATTAAGTGTTAAACGCGTTTTTGCAAATAAAGCATAGTTAATAAATGAGCTTAAACCTGTTTCACTATACTTTAATATATTTCCATAAGTTGTATTTAGTAAACCATTATTATCTACAAATGAGTAGCTTGATATTTGATTTCCAGATATGCTTTGAGATAATGTTAAATTAAGCATAAATTTAGGGGTAAATGTATTGTAAACTACACTTAAATTATGAGATTTTTCTACTTCCAAATTAGGATTTCCATAAATTAATTCTGTAGCTCTTGTCCTATCTATATATGGATTTAAAAATGATATATCTGGACGAGATATACGTAAATTATAATTAATTCCGACATTCATCATTTTTGATATAATATATTTAAAACTTACTGAAGGTACAAGATTACCATATATTTGTTTAAAATTAGAACCTTTACCTAATTTAAACTCAACATCAGACCATGTATGCTCATATCTTAATCCAAATTTACTACCTATTTTTTCTGTTGATATATTATATTCTACATAAGATGCAAATATATTTTGTGAATTATTATAATTTACACTTGCTGCTGGATTATATTTTTCTTCTTTATTTATTATATCAAAAAATTTAGAATCTGATTTATTTGTATAATTGATAAATTTTGCACCAAAGTTCAAAATATTCCCTTTAGAAATTGGAGTTGTATAATCTGCTTGAAAAGTATGACTAATATTATTTATATTAGATAAAGATTTAAGATCATTCATACTATAACCATAAAACTTTTTAGCTTCAAAACTATACTCTTTATTATTTTCAGTCGATTTAGGCGAAGTATTAAGCATATAGCTCAAAACTAAAATCTTAGTACGGTTTTTATTAAAATAATAATTATAGTCTACAGAAGTATTAAGTGAAAAATTCTTGTAAATAGAAGATAATTTAGCGTTATAACTTATTTCTTTATCAAATCTTCCATTTCTAAAAATAGTCAAAGGAGCCGATTCATTCTTCATAACAAATTTAGATAGTCCTACCGTTGCACCTATATTACTATTAGAATTTATCTGATAATTTAAATTTAAATTTCCCATTAAATAAGGTATATTAAGACTCGGATCTTGATCATAAATCATCAAAGTTTTATCTGTATATTCACGTTCTACTATTGTCCTCATACTTTTTGACATATCATGCATAGAATATGTACCATTAATACTATAGGTTAACTTGTTGTTCTGACCTGTTAAAAATACATCACCACTATAACCAAAACTTCTCAAAGAAGCACCAATACTACCATAATGAATATTCTTATTATTATTTGAAGACATTTTATTCATTATAATATTTAAAATACCACCAATACCTTCTGCATCATATTTTGCACCTGGATTTGTTATAACTTCTATAGATTTAACAGCAGATGCTGGTATTGATTTAAATATTTGAGAGGTATTTGACGAAAACATAGCATTAGGCTTGCCATCAATATAAACTTTAAAAGAAGATTTACCATTAACTGTAATATTATCCTGTCCATCAACAGAAACCATTGGAACTTTACGCAACATATTTAATAATGTATTAGACTTTGAGTCCACATCATTTTGAACATCATATGTCATCTTATCTACATCCATCTTTACAATTGGTTTTTGAGCTGTTACAGTTACAGCAGATAATTGTTTAGGATCATCTTGTACTAATAAAATACCAAAATTAAAAACTTCTTTAGATGATTTATCTATTACAACTTTCTTACATATTTCTTTTCGTCCAACAGAATTAAATGTAAAAAAATATGTTCCATTACCTTTTATAATTTGTGAAAATTTACCATCATTATTAGTAACTAATGTTTTTATAGGTGTATCACTTATTTTTGATTTAAAAACACGAATTGTTGTAAAAGGCTCACTTTTATGAGTAATTGAATCTACAACTTGACCTACTATTTTTACTGATTGTGCCTGTAAAACTAATGCAAAATTAATTAAGCATAATAATAGAAATGTACGTTTTAATTTCATAATATTAAGTTTTTATTTAAAATAACTATTTATTGTACTTTTATTATAAAGTGTGCTATTTATATATAACACTACAAAGATAGATTATTTAATATTACTAAGATAATAAAACATTTGTTTTTAAATAAATTTAATATTATCCATTACTTATTTTAGAGTTTTCTACAATTAGCATATTATTATATTATTTCTTTTATAAATAAGAAAAATAAATATTAGTATGATATACTGTTGATAGTGTTTATATCTTTTTATTGATTTTCTTGTATAATATGATATGCACTTTAGATAATAAGTTATAAACATCAATATAATTTTTTATTTTTTGATATATAGAATATTGTATTATTTATTAACTTATAAACACCAATGTATATATTAATAAGTTGATAACTTTTATTTCTAAAAACATGTGTAAAACTTATATATAATATAGCTAATAACTATGTATATTCTCACAACTCAATTTTGATTCATTATATATGTTAATATATTGCAGTTTATAAATTAGTTATTAACAGGTTTATAAACATAGTTATCAACAATAATCTAACTTGTTTGCAATATATAAAATGTTTATCTTTGCAATCAAAAATAAAATAATAAGTCTAATGGTAAAATCAAAGCGTAAGAAATATAGTAGTATTAAAGCTAAAACTATTTATATAGTCAGTTTTATATTAGTAATATTGATATATTTATTTTTATTTTCTTCTATGTCTAATACAGGAAATAAAAAATATATTTTTATAGATAGTGATGATAATATAGATTCTGTATATGCAAAAATAGAACCTATTTCAACAAAACACGCTATGTTTACTTTTAAGGTTCTTGCTTATATAACTTCTTACAAAAATAGAATTCGTGAGGGGAAATACGAGATTAGTAGCAGAGGTGCTTTATTAACTTTTAGAAATTTTTTTGGTGGCAGACAAGCTACAATAAGTGTTACTATACGTTCTGTTAGAACTTTAAAAGATTTAGCAAATGTTTTAAGTAATAAACTGAGTTTTTCTCGTGATAAATTTTTACGAACTATTACTTCTAAAGATGTTTGTGCTAAATATGGATATACACCAAAAACTATTATAGCTATGTTTATTCCTAACACTTATGAATTTTATTGGAATACATCTATTACAAAGTTTTTAGATAGGATGAAAAAAGAAAACGAGGAGTTCTGGAAAGATGGTAGAAAAGACAGAGCTAAAGAAATAGGTTTTACTCCTACAGAGATAATTATATTAGCAAGTATAGTTGATGAGGAAACAGATGATGAAAGTGAAATGCCTGCTATAGCTGGAATGTATATAAATAGACTACATGCTAAAATGCCTTTACAAGCAGATCCCACTGTAAAATATGCTTTAGGTAAATTTGATGCTCATCGTATATATCATAATTGGTTAAGTTACGACAGTCCTTATAACACATATAAATATAGAGGACTACCTCCTGGCCCTATACGTATTCCATCTGTTTCAGCAATAGAGGCTGTATTGAATTACGAACACCATGATTATATGTATATGTGTGCTAAAGAAGATTTTAGCGGTACTCATAACTTTGCAAAAAACTATGAAGAACATAAAGTTAATGCGAAGAATTATGCTAAAGCTCTTACAGAACATGGAATAAAATAGATCAATATAGAATAATATTATATATAATGTGAAAATACTATTAAATAGTAGCATTTCTATAATAATATTTGTAAAATATCATATATAAGCTAAACTTTATTTCTAAATTTGTAAAAACAAACTATATTTTATTGTTGAATTAAATTATCTGAAGAATGAAGAAATTATTAACACTTACGTTATTACTAATTTTAGGATTTAGTTTTGCAATGGCACAAGCAAGTGCATCTATAAAATTTGATAAATTATCTTATAATTTTGGTACTTTCTCTGAAAAAACGCCTGTACAAAAGGTTATATTTACATTTACTAATACAGGAAATGCACCATTAGTTATAAATCAAGTTATAGCAAGTTGTGGATGTACTGTACCAAAATACGATAAAAAACCTATAGCTCCTGGACAGAAAGGAACAATAGAAATAACTTATAATGGACAAGGTAAGTTTCCAGGACATTTTAAGAAAAGTATAACCATAAGAACTAATGGTAAACCTGAAATGACAAGATTATATGTAGAGGGAATAATGCAAGAAAAGAAATAAAATTTTTGATATTAATTAAGATTTTTATATTTGAGGTTGAGTTTATTTTATAACTCAACCTCTTTTATTTTTTTATATTATAAAAAGAATGCTTGTTGAGCAAGACATTATTTTATATCTTTTTTATATAAAAATATGCATTATAACGAAATTTAATAAAACAAAGTGGAAGACAAAAAGTTTAACTTTTTAACTTAATATATAATATTATAGTTAGAAGATAATTATTTTATCCAACAAAAATTAATTAATATAGTATTACTATATTCAAATAGTAGTAATAACTAAATAATTTAATATCAAATAGATATACTATACAACTAACCTCTAAGAGGTTAAATAATTTTAATCAACAAATCTTTTATAATAAAATATTAGCTTAATACTAATAAATACTTATATTTGCAAAATTAAATAATAATAAAACCAATAAATTAACAAAATAGCATCTAAACATGGTAAAAGAAATTAACGATAAGGACTTTCGTATTGAAAGTGACCTTTTGGGTGAGCTTAAAATACCAGCTCAAGCGTATTATGGTGTACAAACACAACGTGCTTTAAATAACTATCATATCTCTAATACAAGAATGTGCGACTATCCTGATTATATAGTAGCAATAGCTTATGTTAAATTAGCTGCAATCGAAACTAACCGTGAACTTGGAGAGGTAGACGGTAAGATATGCGATGCTATAGCTAAAGCTTGTAGAGAAATTATTGATGGTAAATATCATGACAACTTTGTTACAGATATGGTGCAAGGTGGAGCTGGTACTTCTGTTAATATGAATGCTAATGAAGTGATTGCTAACCGTGCATGTGAATTACTTGGGCACAATAAAGGAGAGCAAAAGTATTGTGCACCTAATGATCATGTTAACTGTGGTCAATCAACTAATGATGTTTATCCTACAGCAATACATTTGGCTCTATTGCTAATGAATAAACGTTTAGTTAAAAGTTTAACAGAACTTGTAGCATCATTCAGAAAGAAAGCAGAAGAGTTCAAGTCTGATATAAAAATGGGACGTACACAACTTCAAGATGCTGTCCCAATGACAAGTGGACAAGAATTCAATGCTTTTGCTAATCTTTTAGAAGCTGAGATAGATAATGTACAAAAAGCTGCTAATGCTTTCTTAGAAATTAATATGGGAGGAACAGCTATAGGTACAGGACTTAATGCAGCACCAGGATTCCCTGAAATATGCGCCCGTAAGATGAGTGAGTTTACAGGAATGAACTTCAAAGCAAGTAAAGACCTTGTTGCAGCAACACCTGATACTACAGATTTAGTTGACTACAGTAGTGCTATGAAACGTTTAGCTATCAAACTTTCTAAGATATGTAACGACTTACGTTTAATGGCATCTGGACCTCGTTGCGGACTTAACGAAATTAACCTACCACCAATGGCACCTGGTTCTAGCATCATGCCAGGTAAAGTTAATCCTGTTATCCCTGAAGTTACAAACCAAACATGTTTTAAAATTATTGGTAATGACACTGCTGTTATGTTAGCAGCAGAAGCTGGACAATTACAGCTTAATGTTATGGAACCTATAATTATGCAATGTTTAGTTGAAGACATCACATGGTTATCAAATGCTATGACCACTTTACGTGAAAAGTGTATTGAAGGTATAACTTTAAACAAAGAACATAACCTTAAAATGGTTAAAAACTCTATAGGCATTGTTACTGCTCTAAATCCTTATATAGGATACAAAAACAGTACTAAGATAGCTAAAGAAGCTCTTGAAACAGGTGGATCTGTTTACGATTTAGTTTTATCAAAAGGAGTTTTAACTAAGGAACAACTTGACACTATTCTATCACCAGAACACATGCTTGGTTCTAAAGATAAAGTTAAATAATATTTTTAATAAAAATATATTCTATTAAAATGTAAGACACACATGATAATTGTGTTAATTTAGGCTAATTTCTATCTCCTTTTATCTATATTAAAGGAGATAGTTTTTTTATATATAATTTATATGCTTACTAAAGAATTACAATATATAAGTGAACTAACAGTCGATGAAGAAGTTACAGCTCTAACTATGGGATCAGGAGATTTACCAGTATTAGCAACACCAGCTTTAGTTGCTTTAATGGAAAATTCTGCAATGAAAGCCGTTGCACCTGAATTAGATAATACCCAAACAACAGTTGGAGCACAAATAGAGGTTAAACATTTAAAGCCAAGTAGGATAGGGGCAACAATAAAGTCAAAAGCTGTACTTGTAAACATTGACGGTAAAAAATTATCTTTTCAAATAGAAGCTACAGACAATGGTATTTTGATAGCTACTGCAAGCCATATTCGTTTTATAGTAGATAGAAAACGTTTTATGGAAAGATTAGAAGAAAAATAATTATATTTATTATTTTAAATAAAACTAAAAAGTTATATAGCATTAAATGGGTTATATAACTTTTATGCTAACTTTGCGATATGGAAAATTTAAAAATAGTAAACCAATATAATCCTGTAAACTATACTATAAACGTTAGAGGACAATTAATGGATCTTTCTAAACCCTCTGTAATGGGCATTTTAAATGTTACACCAGACTCTTTTTATGCTAATAGTAGAAAGCAAACGAAAGAGGATATTGTTAATCGTGTAAACGAAATTCTATCTCAAGGTGCAACTATCATAGATGTAGGTGCTTGTTCAACACGACCAGGTGGAGATGTTGTTGATGAGGCTGAAGAAATGAGAAGATTAAACTTTGCTTTACCTATTATTAAAGAGATACACCCTGAAGCTATTATATCTATAGACACTTTTAGAGCAACTATAGCACGCAAATGTATTGAAGACTTTGGAGCTGATATTATTAACGATGTAGAAGAGGGAAAAGACCCTGAAATGTTTAAAACGGTAGCTACACTGGGAACACCTTACATCTTAATGTCAAAAGCACCAAACATACATGACATGTTAATTAACTTCTCACGTGAAGTGCAAGAACTACGAGCAATTGGACAAAAAGATATAATACTTGATCCTGGCTTTGGTTTTGGCAAAGAACCTGTTGCAGGCAACTATGCTGTATTAAACGAAATGGAACATCTCCTTGCTCTTGAACTTCCTATTTTAGTAGGTATTAGCAGAAAAAGAATGATACATCAGTTATTAGGTATAACAGCAGACGAAAGTCTTAACGGTACAACTGCTTTAAACATGATAGCACTAATGAAAGGTGCAAGCATCTTGAGAGTTCATGATGTACGTGAAGCTGTTCAAGCCGTAAAAATATATGAGAGCCTACAACTTAAACCATAGCTAAATATGATTTTTTTTGACTTTGGTATAAAAGATATTATAGATATTTTTTTGGTAGCATTTATCTTATATTATATTTATAAGATAATGAAAGAATCAAGATCATTAAACGTTTTTTACGGGATAATGATTTTTGTTCTTTTATGGCTATTTATAAATAAAGTTCTTGAAATGAGGCTATTAGGTAGCATTATGGACAAACTAATATCTGTAGGAGTTATAGGCATAATAGTTTTGTTTCAAGAGGAAATACGCCATTTCTTATATAACCTTGGTGCTCATCAAAAGGTGCTTAACATAATGCGATTTATCAATCGTGTGGATAAACGTAATAAAAAAGATATAGACAGAGAAACCATAATGCCTATAGTTATGGCATGTATTAATATGTCTAAAGGAAAAGTTGGAGCACTTATAGTTTTAGAGAGAGGTATTAGCCTGTCGGATATAGTTGAAACAGGCGATGTTATAGACGCCTTAATAGGACAGCGTTTGATAGAAAACATATTTTTTAAAAACTCTCCACTTCATGATGGAGCTATGATAATATCAAAAAAACGTATAAAGGCAGCAGGATGTATCCTTCCTGTTAGTCATAGCCAAGACATACCAAAGCAATTTGGTTTGCGCCATAGGGCAGCTATGGGTATATCCCAAGACTCTGATGCTGTTGCTATTGTTGTTTCTGAAGAAACTGGAAATATATCTGTAGCAATAAAAGGAAAATTTCAAGTAAGGTTGTCTGCAGAACAGTTAGAGAGCATTATTGCCCACGAAATGGCAAGTTTCTGATTTCTTACTAAATAACATTTTATATATAATAGACAATAAAAAGATGCCTGAGTCTATAGATATTCTTGAAAATAACTTACTATATGAAAACCCGAAACTACTTGAAGTACTGTTAATAGACCATACTACAAACAAAAATATATTTTGGGCTACAGATAGTTATATTGATTATGGCAAAGGTTATGGTTATAACGACAATATAACGGTAGCTGCTATTACAGGTAAGCATGGAAATATTATTATGCCTCGAGCTCTGAAAAGCCGAAGCGAACAGATGCGCCGCTCTCGCCAAATGGCAGAAGTGTTTACACCCTTATGGGTTGTTAAGAAGATGAACAATTTTATTGATGTAGAGTGGCATACCACTCCACATTATTTTGACAACTCACAAGACTCTTGGAAAAACTATATACTAACAACCATTTTAGAGATTACTTGCGGAGAGGCTCCTTTCCTTACTTCACGTTACGACACAGTTTCTGGAGAACCTATTGATATAAACAATCGTGTAGGTATGCTTGACCGTAAGCTGCAAGTGGTTAATAGTAATAGCACAGACAAAGAGTGGAAGCATTGGGCACTCTTGGCACTTGGTAGTGTGTATGGTTATGAGTGGCAGGGCGACAATCTGCTGTTGGCGCGTGAGTCACTTCTTGCCACTTTTAACGAATATCATGAGCAGCATTTCGGTGTCAAGCCTGATAAGGATACTATGCTCAAAGCGGCAGAGATAATATCATGGAATGTTTGGCAGATGGATGGACTGAAAGGAGTTGTGCCCTGTTCTTGTTACGAACAACGTACTACAGAAACCAATTTGTTTTCTGCTAACACTACAACTACCATTCCTTGTCAGGGATGTTCTCAAAATAACATTCTGTTACATAACGGCAAACGTTGCAGGCTTAGCCGTTGGCTGCTATCTACAGATAACATACCAAACATGTTTGAATGTCTTTACATAGATTTTATTAATAAAAAATATATAACCTATCATAAAACTAAACTCACTATGAAATTCGATTTCGTTATTGGAAATCCACCGTATCAAGAAAGTAAAGAATACACAAAAGATTTACCATTATACCATTATTTTATGGATGCTTCATACTCCATAGCAAGAAATGTATTATTAATAACACCTGCCAGATTTCTCTTCAATGCAGGGCAAACACCGAAAGAATGGAATAAGAAGATGCTTAGCGACCCTCATCTAAAAGTATTGATGTATGAACAGGATAGTAGCAAAGTGTTTCCAAATACAGACATAAAGGGAGGAGTGGTCATTACATATAGAAATTACAAAGATAACTTTGGTGCTATTGATGTTTTTACTCATACACCTGAATTAAATACTATTCTACATAAAGTAAATTCAATACCCAATGAAGAAATAGCAAAAATAATATATATGAGTAGCTGTTATCGGATTAAAGATACTTTATTTGAGGATTTTCCCATATATAAGGATTATTTTTCATCAGGGAAATTCCTACATTCTAATATTTTTGATAAACTACCAGAATTGTTCACGGATGATATTCCCTCTTCTGTAGATGAATATTTTCAAGTATATGGATTGCAAAAAGGAATAGGCAGAACTATTCATTTTATGAAGCGAAAATATGTTGACTATCCAAATAATCTCTCAAAGTGGAAAGTATTTGTTCCTAAGTCAAACGGTTCTGGAGCATTGGGTGAGGTATTATCTACGCCGTTAATCGGCAAGCCGTTAATCGGCCATACACAAACATTCATGAGTATAGGTTGCTTTGACACAGAGCAAGAAGCACAAAACTTGTTGAAATACATAAAAAGCAAGTTTGCCCGTACAATGCTCGGAGTATTAAAAGTAACACAGGATAATCCTCCTAAGACTTGGAAGTACGTCCCTTTGCAAGACTTTACTTCTTCCTCCGACATCGATTGGACAAAGAGTGTGCACGAGATAGATTTGCAACTTTATGACAAATATGGACTGACAGCAGAAGAACGCAACTTTATAGAAACTAACGTAAAGGAGATGGACTGATGAAAACACCTAACATACAAACCACCCATGTGGCTTTACCACAGATTTATGCTTATATTACTCCGGGAGTTATTGACCATAACGGCTGGGTAAAGATAGGTTACACAGAGCAAAAAGAGGTGGAAGACCGTATAAAACAACAATGCCACACAGCAGATATTAAGTGGGTGTTGAAGTGGCGAGGCAACGCTGTTTATGAGGGCTCGTATGATACTTTTTTAGACACAGCGTTTCACGCTTATCTGTGCAACTTGGGCTATGAACAGAAGCCCCATACAGAGTGGTTTAAAATAGGTATAGACGAAAGCCGCAACTGTTTTTATGATTTTCGTGCTAACAGAGGTATAATAAAAGGCAAAAAAAGTATATGTCAGCAGTATACGTTGCGAGATAGTCAGGAAACGGCTGTAAGCAAAACAGTGAGTAGCTTTACTAACAGTCCCGAGACCGAATACCTTTGGAACGCTAAACCACGATTTGGTAAAACTTTGGCAGTTTATGACCTGTGTATGCGTATGAAGTTTAAAAATGTACTTGTTGTAACTAATCGTCCTGCCATTGCCAACTCTTGGTATGAAGATTATCTAAAGTTTGTAGGCCAAGAACACTATCTGTTTGTTAGTAAGGTAGAGTCGTTACTTAAACATAAGGATATCCCTTGTCTTACACGTGACAAGTATATAGAGTATATAAAGCAACCGAACAAAACAAAAAACTGTATAGAGTTTGTAAGTCTGCAAGACCTGAAAGGTTCTATCAACTTTGGTGGAATAATTTCTAAATTAGACGAAGTGGCAAAAATACATTGGGACTTGTTAGTTATAGACGAGGCCCACGAGGGTGTAGATACCTACAAAACCGATGTAGCGTTCGACCAAATAAAACGTAAACATACTCTCCACCTAAGTGGTACACCCTTTAAGGCTCTGGCAAACGAGAAGTTTCCACAAGGAGCTATTTTTAATTGGACATATGCCGACGAGTGCAAGGCAAAAGAAAACTGGGACTACTCTAAGGGCGAAAACCCATACCTTGACATGCCTAAGCTAAATATGTATACATATCGTATGAGCGATATAGTAACAGAAAAGGTTCGTAGTGGGGTAGAGGTAAACGGTGATACAGAGGCATACGCTTTTGACCTTAATGAGTTTTTTAAGGTAGAGAATGGAAAATTTAAATATGATGAGGCTGTAGACAAGTGGATAGATGCACTAAGCAGAAACACTCGTTATCCCTTTTCCACTATAACGTTGCGTAAAGAGTTACGCCACAGCTTTTGGCTGCTCAACCGTGTAGACTCTGCAAAGAAACTGGCAGAGAAGTTAAGAGACACCAAGCGACACCCTGAGTTTGCAGATATAGAGATTGTTGTTGCAGCAGGTAACGGAAAGACAGATGATGATGAGATAATAGAAGATGACAGTTCACTCATACGTGTACGTAAAGCTATAGCCGAACATCCACAAGGAACAATAACACTATCTGTCGGACAGCTTACAACAGGAGTAACCGTACCAGAATGGACAGCTGTGCTGATACTTAGCAATATGAAGAGTCCTGCTCAATATATGCAGGCAGCTTTTAGAGCTCAGACACCTTATTTATATATAGGTGAAGACAAAAAGTATCATCGCAAAGAGAATGCTTATATCTTTGACTTTGACCCAGCCCGAACGTTAACAATCTACGAGGAAATGGCTAACGGTCTATCATCCTACACAGCTTCAGGTTATGGAGATAGCGATACAAGAAAAAATAACATAAAAAACCTACTTAATTTCTTTCCTGTGATAGGCGAAGACGAAGATGGCGAGATGATGCCACTTTGTGCAGAGCAAGTTATGCTTATCCCAAGGAAGATACGATCTAAAGAAGTGGTACGCAGTGGATTTATGAGCAACTTTTTGTTTGCCAATATTGCTAATGTCTATGGTTGTTCTGCAGGGATTATAGATATCATTAACAAGTTTGAACCTGTAAAAGAGAAAAAAGCCGAAGTAAATGCAAATGATGTAGATGAGCTATCTAACTGTGTAGACCAAAAAGGAAATGCTGTGCCTGATAAAGAAATAGTTACCGAATTGCAAGAAAAATTGTTTGGTGATAAAATATATGAAGAACGTAAAGACGAGTTTAACGAATTTATAGCTGACCGAATACACAAATATAGCCAAGCTAAAGAGAAAAAAGGTAAGAGCGCAGAAGAACAGTTATTAGACAATGTTAGCAGCCATCTTTCTAATGTTTTGCTATCTCATGCAAAAGACGAATCTGGAACGATAGAAGTAACCAAACTCTCTAAGCGTAACCACGACATAGCTTCTATGCGTATTAAGTCAGCTATTAATGACCAGTTGGGTAAACATTTTTATCAAGCATCTATAGAAAAAAAGAGGATAGACCACCAGTGTGAGATGGACTGTCAAGGAAAAACAACTCAACAGCAAGAAGATATAAAATTTAAAGCCGAAGCAGATAAAACCGCTATTGATGATAATCTGACACATATTATACAGGATAAAACAAGAGACCTTTTAGACAAAGGTTCCGAAATTATAGCCGAAAGTTACGAACAACAACGTATAGAAAAAAAGAAAGATGTTACAAACGAACAGATAAGAGACCATTTGCGTGGCTTCTCTCGAACAATACCTTCTTTCCTTATGGGTTATGGAAATGAGGAAACTACACTACAAAATTTTGATGAGAGTGTGCCTGATGATGTATTCTTAGAGGTAACAAGTGTTACAAAGGAGCAATTTAGGTTGTTGCGTGATGGTGGTGACTATATTAATGATGTGACAGGAACTAAAGAACATAGTACGGGACATTTATTTGATGAAGTTGTTTTTAACGACTCTGTGCGAGAATTTATGGCGTTGCGCAAACGTTTGGTAAATTATTTTGACCCAAAGTTAAAAGAGGATATATTTAACTATATTCCTTCACAGAAAAATAATCAGATATTTACACCAAAGCAAGTGGTAAAAAAGATGGTTACCCTATTGGAACAAGAGAACCCAGGCTGTTTTGACGATCCAACAAAAACTTTTGCCGATTTGTATATGAAATCAGGTCAGTATATCACAGAGATAGTTAAACGGCTTTATAACAGTAAGGGACTTTGTAGAGCTTATCCTGACCCAGAGGCACGACTTAGACATATTTTCAAGTATCAAGTATATGGTTTAGCACCAACAGAATGTATCTACCGCATAGCAATAAGGTATATACTTGGTTTTGATGATAACATACATATTGACAAAGCAGACCATAATCTACGTATGGCAGATTCTTTGCCAGCTGCAAAAAATGGAACAATGGACGATCTTTTAGATACTGTTTTTAAATCTGTATAAATAACTATATATCATTTAAAAAAACAAATAATTGTAAAAGTTACAGAGTTTATTTGGTAATTCTATTTATTATGTATATCTTTGTAATACAAAAGCATTAAAATAGAAATAATTATGGCAAAAAGAAACGAAATTTATAAAAGCATTAATAATAAAAATATTATAGAAGTTATAGTTCCCTCAGATAACGAACTAACAGAATTTAAGCATCTTGTAGAAAATACTACAGATGCTGCAACAGAGAAACATGTTCCAATAATAGAGAAAATAGATGGAGGTTATCGTGTTACAGTAGGGGAGGTAGAACACCCAATGACTGAAAAACATTATATCCAAATGATAGAACTTATAACTGACAAGAACGAATTACTCCGCAAGTATCTTGAGCCAACAGACAAACCAGTTGCTGAGTTTAAAACAGATGCAACAAATGTTTATGCTCGTGAATATTGTAATTTACACGGACTGTGGAGATCAAAATAAATTGTTCATAATTCTACGTGGTAAAGAGGCTGCCTTTGTTATAGGGTGGTCTCTTTTTGTATATAATCTTGTTATACAAGCTATAATCTTTTACGGGTATACTTTGTTTTGCAGCTTCTGTTTGGTGTTATGTTTTTTTTCGTTTATTTTTTTTTGATATTTTGTGCGTTCCATTAGTTTATGTGTGTAAAGCGTTATTTGTAAAGAAAAATTACCTATAAAAAGCATTGTAAAAATCGTTTAAGTAGAACGATAGAATAAGTTTAAGTAGAACGATTGAATAAGTTTAAGTAAAACGATAGAATAGGTTTAAGTAAAACGATTGAATAGGTTTAAGTAGAACAGTAATCGAGGTTATTAAGTATTTTCTAA
>CAMPYS010000012.1 GCA_946998295.1 uncultured Prevotella sp. | reverse complement strand
ATGTATTAATAAACTTTTCTATAGTAAAATATATAGACAATAATGATTTTGAAATGTTATAAAAGTGATAAACTCTTAATGCTTTCAGAAAAGTCAATTCGCCACAAAAAGAACTTAATTTAGTTCAATAAGAAGATTTATTTTAAAATATAAAATAATAATGTAGTGAAGCAACATAAAAAAACTTAGAACAGAAATAAGTCGGTAAGTAATTTTTACCAAATAACAACAATCTATAATATAAAAAAGCGGACGTACCCAAATAGGTACATCCGCTTTCATTTCTTTTTGTGTTTATCAATTTTTATTTTGTATTGGGTGCTTTATCTATTAGTTCCATGAATTGATCAAGTCTTGGAGTAATAATAATTTGTGTCCTCCTGTTTCTTTGTTTACCTATTTCAGTATCATTACTTGTCAGCGGATTATATTCGCCACGTCCTCCTGCTGTTAGTCTTGAAGGTGCTATATTGAATTTTGTTTGCAAATATTGTACAACAGATGATGCACGTAAACAAGAGAGGTCCCAGTTGTTACGTATATTTTTCATTTTATCACTGTTTATATTTACAGGAACGTTATCCGTGTTACCCTCAATTAGAACATCATAGTCTTTATAATCCATTATGATTTTAGCAATCTTAGACAAAGTTTGTTCTGCCCTATCATTGATTTCGTATGAACCGCTTTTGTATAGCATGTTATCAGCTAAAGATATGTATACTACACCTTTAAGTACCTGTATATCTACCTCTTTTAGTTCTTCACGGCTTAAACTTCGTGTTAAGTTGTTAGTAAGAACTAAATTTAGTGAATCACTTTTTGTTTTAACTTCAACTAAGTGTCTTATATACTGGTTGCTTTCGTTTATTTGATCTACAAGTTTAGATATATTAATGTTATTTGAATTTGTATTATTCAAACTTTTATCCAAACTTCCTTGTAGCGCAGCTGCGCTTTCTTTTGCTTGAGATAGTTGATCCTCAAGGCTTTTTATTCTTGCATTATTTGCTGCAATAGTTTCTTTAGCACTTTGATAATCCTTGTTTAGCCTTTGATTTTCTGTTTGACAGTTTTCTAAATCCTTTTTGCTAGCACAGCTTACAACTATAAGACCACAAAGGATTAATGATAATAATGTTAGATTTTTCTTCATATTATATTCCCCTTTTTTACTATTTTTATTTTAAGATGGTAATAGATAATTATATCATCTGTTGACAAAGATATGTATAAAATATGAAGAAAAAAAGTAATATTAATCTAATTATAACAATTAATATATATTTAATATATATTAAATAATATCAGTAGTAGGTACTATCTTAAAAAAGAGTGTAAGATGCCATTTAAGTCGTATCTTTATAATAAATATTTATCCTTTATAAACCTAATATTCCTCAGGTTCAGTTTTTTTTAAAATATTATTATTCCAACTCTATAAATAATCTTATTTCTTTGCACCTATTTCAATACTTAGTTTAGCATTCCCATCGAGAAAAGTTATCATAGACTTTATAATATAATCAGTATAATAATATAAGTCCTGATAAACCAGCATAACATATCATACGTATTGGATTTATTTTGAAAAACATAGTACCGATAAATGTTGCAAAGAACAAGAAAATACTTATACAAAATTGCCAAATATTAATTTCTATAGATGCAAAATTTTCTTTATTACATAATAATAATGTTGCAGCTAATAGTAAACCTATAATTACAGGTTTTATAGCCTTTAATATTATTTGAATATATCTATTATTCATTTTGCTTAGAAATAATTTACTTATTAATATCATTAAAATCAAAGAAGGTAGAATAATAGCTATAGTGGCAGTAGCACTTCCAATAATTGACATAAAAGTTCCATATCCTGCATTGTGAATTGCTGTATATCCACAATATGTTGCAGAATTAATACCAATAGGTCCTGGTGTCATTTGTGAAATAGCTACAATATTAGCAAAATCTGCGGATGATAACCAGTGATGATTAATTACAGTTTCTGTTTGTATTAGAGATAACATACCATATCCCCCTCCAAATCCAAATAAACCAATTATAAAAAATGAAGCAAATAGTTCTATAAAAACCATAATTATTTATTTAGTTAATTTTCCATATATAAAACCACTTAAACCAGCTATAAATAATATAAATATAGGGTTTATCCCCATAACAACTATTAAAAAGGCAGTAATAATTGGTATCCAAATATTAAATCTGTTTATTTTAGCCCTTTTGGCAAGATTAAATGTAGGCACAGCTATAAGCGCAACAACAGCAGGTCTTATACCTCTGAAAATTGCTGCAACAGCTTTTAATTCTATAAAATTTTTAAGAAAAAGTGCTATGGTCAATATTATTATAAATGAAGGTAAAACAGTCCCTACACAAGTACATATAGCTCCCTTATTCTTTTTTAGTTTATATCCTATAAATATACTTATATTTACTGCAAAAACACCCGGACAGCTTTGTGCTACAGCTAATAGATTCAGGAATTCATCTTTATCTATCCATTTATGTTTATCAACAATTTCATGTTCAATAAGGGGTATCATGGCATACCCCCCACCTATAGTAAACATTCCTATCTTAAGGAACGATTTAAACGCTGTCCAATAAAAGTTTTTTGTGCTGTTTTCTATATATGTTTTTCTATCCATTTGCGTGCATTTACAAATGCTTCTATCCAAGGTGTTACCTCTTGTTCCTTTCTATCCTTGGGATACCATGCATTTTGCCAAGGGAAGATAGAACGTTCTAAGTGTGGCATCATTGCAAGATGTCTACCATCTTTAGAACATAATCCTGCAATACTATAGTCAGACCCATTAGGGTTACCAGGATAATCTTTGTAAGAATATTTTGCTATTATGTTATATTCTTTTTCTTCTTTAGGCAATATAAATTTACCTTCACCATGTGCTACCCAAATACCTAATTTATTGCCAGATAGAGAATTAAGCATAACACTATTATTCTTAGGAATAGTTACAGTAAGGAAGTTACTTTCAAATTTTTTACTGTCATTTTGTACCAAACTTGGGTGTGAATCAGCAGAATATCCTATAAGGTTTAGTTCTACCATTAACTGGCATCCATTGCATATTCCTAATGATAAAGTGTCCTTACGAGCATAAAAGTTATCAAGAGTTTCTTTTGCTTTAGAATTGAATAAAAATGAACCAGCCCAGCCTTTTGCAGAGCCTAACACATCAGAGTTAGAAAAGCCTCCACAGAATACGATCATATTAATATCTTTTAAGTCTTCATGTCCTGAAATTAGATCATACATCGTAATATCCTTTACTTCAAAGCCTGCAAGGTATAAGCAATATGCCATTTCTCTATCACCATTAGTACCTTTTTCTCTTATTATAGCTGCTTTTGGAGTTTTATAAGTTATCTTATTTTCTTCTTTCCACCTATTAGGATTTATTCCATATTCTTTAAAACTACCTTTGAAATCGTTATTAAAAATCATTTCTATAGGCTGTTTCTTATAATTTTTCTTTCTGTCTAGAGCTAAATTTTTATAAGTTTGTTTTTCGTTTAAGAGATAAGATGTTTCATACCAATAGTCTCTCATCTCGTCTATATTTATAGTATGTTGCCAATTATGATCGGTTATTATTAGTTGCCTTTTATTTATCGGCTTACCTATATTTAGATAGCATATACCATTTTTATCTAAAAGATTTGTAACATATTCTGAGTCTTCTTTTTTTATTTGCAATACTATACCGGGATTTTCTGAAAATAATTTCTTTATTGTGTCATATCCATTAATTTCACTCAAGTCAATTTCTATACCTCCTTCAGTATTTGCAAATGCCATTTCAAGCAATGTTGTTATTAGTCCACCTGCAGATATGTCGTGTCCAGCTATTATTTTTTTATTTTTAACTAATTCTTGTATTGTATTAAAGCAATTACAAAAATACTCAGTGTCTTTAACACTTGGTGCATCCGTACCTATTTTCCCTAAACTTTGTTCAAATGCTGATCCTCCTAACTTTTGTTCATCAAAGCTGAAGTCAATATAGTAAATTTCTGTATCATTTTTATTGTCTAACACTGGCGAAACTGATAATTTTATATCACTAACTTCTGCTACACTTGACACAATAACTGTACCTGGTGATATTATCTTTTCACCATTTGGATATTGCTGTGTTAGCGATAAAGAGTCTTTGCCAGTTGGAACATTTACACCTATTGCACAACAGAAATCAGAAAGAGCCTTTACAGCATTGTATAAACGTGCATCTTCTCCTTTTTGTGACCTACATGGCCACATCCAATTGGCAGATAAACTTATGTTGTTAATACTATTTTCAAGTGGAGCAAATACTAAATTAGTTAGAGATTCTGCAACGGATAATATCGAACCAGCTTCTGGCGATATTAGTCCTGCTTGAGGTGCATGTCCAATAGCTGTTGCAATTCCTTTGCAACCTCTATAATCTAAAGCTACAATAGCACAATCTGCAAGAGGTAGTTGAAGTTTCCCTTGACATTGTTGTAGCGCAACTTTCCCAGTTACAGAACGATCTACTTTATTTGTTAACCAGTCTTTACAAGCAACAGCTTCCAATTGTAATACTAATTTTAAATATTCATCTATATTTTGAATATCGTATATAGCTTCTTTATATGTGCGTTTAACATTTTGATCTATCATTACTGTTTTAGGAGAATGACCAAACATTTGTGATATATCTAAATCAAAAGGTTTTTTGCCATCTTTTTGTATAAAATCAAAGTGCGCATTTCCTGTTGTTTCACCAACAACATAAAATGGGGTACGTTCTCTTTCTGCTATACTTTTAACATCATCAATATATTTTTGGTCAATTAGTATTCCCATTCTCTCTTGAGACTCATTTGCAATAATCTCTTTTGCACTAAGTGTCTTGTCTCCTATAGGGAGTTTTTCTATTTCTACTTCACCACCACATTCTTCTACAAGTTCACTCAAACAATTTAAGTGCCCTGCTGAGCCATGGTCATGAATAGATATAATTGGGTTGTTATTTGATTCTGCTAAAGCTCTAATAAGATTATAAGCTCGTTTTTGCATCTCAGGATTAGCTCTTTGAATTGCATTAAGTTCAATTCCATTTGAGTATTTCCCTGTATCTACGGATGACACAGATCCACCTCCTAATCCTATTCTATAATTATCGCCACCTATTACAACTATTTTATTCCCTTTAGTTGCTTTTTTCTTTAAACAATCTCTTTGTGTCCCATATCCAACTCCTCCTGCTAACATTATTACTTTATCATAGGCATATTTTTCATTATTCTCTTGGTGTTCAAATGTCAAAACAGAACCGCAAATTAATGGTTGTCCAAATTTATTTCCGAAATCACTTGCACCATTTGATGCTTTTGTAAGGATTTGTTGAGGTGTTTGATATAACCAGTTTCGTTCAGGTAAGTTATCTTCTCGTTTTTTACGTTCATCGGTTAAACGTGTGTATGCAGTCATGTATACAGCTGTGCCTGCTATTGGACAAGATCCAACACCACCAGCCATTCTATCTCTTATTTCTCCACCTGTTCCTGTTGCAGCACCATTGAACGGTTCAACAGTAGTCGGAAAGTTATGCGTTTCGGCTTTAAGTGATATGACACTATCAACAGGCTTGATATGGAAATAATCTGATCTTGTTTGATTTAAAGGAGCAAATTGTTCTATGTTAGGACCTTTGGCAAATGCAACATTATCCTTATATGCAGAAACTATTTTTCCTTGATGTTCTTTAGTGGTCTTTTTAATCATATTGAAAAGTGAACTTTCCATAGGTTCACCATCAATAATAAATTCGCCACTAAATATTTTATGTCTACAATGTTCAGAATTAATCTGTGCAAACCCAAATATTTCAGAATCTGTTAAAGGTCTATTATTAGCTTTTTCTATTGTATGTAAATATTGTATTTCTTCTTTTGATAGAGCAAGCCCTTCTTCATTATTAAATTTTTCTATATCATCAATAATTTTTATAGGTTCAGGGGTATGTTTTATGGTAAATATTTCTTGATTAAGTCCGTTGTAATTGCGATATATCATAGGGTCTGGATTTTCCCCATCATGCTCAGTAGGAATATATTTTTCTATACGTGAAATGCCGTTAAGACCCATATTTTGAGTTATCTCAACGGCATTTGTGCTCCAAGGAGTTATCATCTCTCTACGTGGACCTATATAAAATCCATCTACTTGTATTTTGTCTATTAATTTGGCATTACCATATAGCCATAATAGTTTGTTAATTTCATTTTGATTTAATTGACGCTTTGTTTCAGTTGCTATTATTTGGTTGTTTTTGCATTGAAAAAATAAAATCATAACTGCTTTAATGTATGATATGTGAATAAAATAAATGTATATATATGTTATTTATATGTTGCAAATTTACAATAAATCTATATAATAACAGCATAAATATATTAATTACTTTATTTTTATGTTTTAACATGAAAATAATACTTTTGGCAAAATATTCCTTTTACTTAATTATGTAATAATATGATGTAAATTCTTATAGCATTATAAATTTTCCTTTTCTCATAGGACTCATTTACTAATATATTGTTTATATCTAATTTGATATTATTCCATAATACTTCTTTTTTTGTATTAGATATTTATATCTAAGAAATGTTTTAAAGAAATATCTTTATCATTACTGTGAAATATTTCATTATCAACAACTATCTGATATTTACCAGATGTAAAAAATAGTTTTGCTTTATGCATAAGTTTGCTTGTAAACAACTCGTTATTTCTCGCAGCAAAATTAAATGTTGCTGATAATATTATTTCATTGAAGGGGTTTTATATAAGAAACGCAATTGGGGTTTAAGTAGAACGACCGAAGGGCTTCTATAAGAAACGCAATTGGGGTTTAAGTAGAACGATTGTAAATATGCTCTTTAATATTGATTTTTCTAAGGCTGATATGATATATAACAATAAAATTGCAGCGAAATAAAAATAAGTTGTATTATAAATTTTCTATTACCTTTGCGTTGAACGCAAAGGTAATAGATAAACAATAAAGAAAGGATATAAATAACATAAAAGTCGTAGTGATATAAAAGAAATGAATGAGCAAATGGCGTTACGAAAAGTTAGGAAAAGATCGTGCAACAGTCTCAAAATGATATACCAATACCTTACAACTATATTTAGTTACATTAACTAAGGTAATAAGCAAGCTCTATTGGACATCGATGTTGGTCAGCTTATAAATAAAACAAAGTATATTAATACTGATGTTTGAAAAATCATTAGTTCAAAACATATTAATATAATGAATACAAAAGCAAACCCATTCATCAAATGGGTTGGTGGCAAAGGGCAGCTCATTGAACTACTGGGAGCGAAACGTGAGATGTTCATTGCTGTACACCAACACTACAATGAGAAGAATCTTGACCCTATAGAGTCCGAGAGAACTTTTATTTATTTATAAAATTAGGGCTGACACTTCCAACGAAGTATCAGCCCTTTTGATTATCTTTGTTTTTGCAAAAAAATTATTACTATGAGCAAAGATAGTCATTTTACCAAATAGCAATAATTTAATTTTATTCTTTTTGAAAAAGTCCCATCTTATTCGCAATATAACTTATTCCTAATAAATATACACTTTTATTTGTCACAAGGCATAACTTCTCCATGTAGTATAAACAATTGGATACATTATATAATAACTATCTTATCAATATTATTATTCTACATTCTATTTTTTTGTGCCTGTCCTGCACCTGTTCCTTTATACTTACTGGCTGCTATATTGAAACGATAACGTATAGTTAGTGTTACGGAACTTGAAGAGTAGCCGTCGTAATACGTTGACCGTTGTGGACCAGAATAGAAAATGCGATGTTCGTCAGCAGTTCCAAACAGGTCGTTTACATAGAGTTGCAGTGTAAGGCAATCATGCAGAAAAGACTTATATAAAGATATATCGGTATTAAAATATCCTTTACGAACAAATTTATTACCTATATTCCCCTCTGTTTGGCCAGACAGTATTATGGAAGCCGTCATCCACTTTGTATCAAACGTATTAGTCAGCTGAAAAGAAGCAACAGGATTATTTAGATTCTTTGTTCCATTCGTATCCATGTGATACCACTGCTTGAATAACATCATTTCGAGTGAAGGATTCCATATCCCAAACTTAGGGCTTAATGCTAATGAAACTTGCATATTATTATACGATGGCGTATTTTCAGGACGTGCTAATATTATTTGGGGATTATCTTTATACGCCTTTACCAACATACTGATTTCATTAGAAATGTGTGTGAATATTGCCGACAGGTTAAGCCATTTCCACGAAAGGACATAACTTAAATTCCTACTGATGGATGGGACAAGGAAAGGATTTCCTGAATCGTAGGTATAACGGTTGTTATATTGCACCCCATCGCGAAGTTCATAATATGAAGGACGGTAAATATCAGAAGCATACGTTAGTTGCATCTGTGTTTTTCCAACTGGCAAAGAGAGTGCCAAAGAGGGAAAGAAATTACCATACGTCTTACTTTGATTTGCTACATACATATTGTGATCGTAATAGTTGAAGTTGATGTATTCATACCGTAGCCCTGCCTGTACGTTCAGTTTACCAAAAGTTTTGCTATAATCGACAAATACAGAGGTCATATTCTCTTTTATCCGACTGTCCTCATCGTTTACCACATCTTGCGGCAATACAGTGTAAGATTCTTTCCGGTTGGATGCAGAGAACTCGCTTCCAAACGATAGATTACCAGATATGAAAGGTACCGAAAGTACCAACTTTGAAGCAAGCAGACGATTATATGTCCGCCTGTCAGAATTAATTTTCTGCACTTTTTCCTGTACTCCTACCTCATTAATCTTCTCGGTATTATTCATCTGTTCTTTTTTCCCAAACCAATAATAATCAGTATTAAAATCAATGTTCATTTTTCCTATTTTCCCGACATAATAAACATTGGACAACAATGCTTTTGAATTGCCAGGATACTCGAAATATGACAGCGTCTGTTCTGTCTGAACATTATTGCGCATAGACAGTCCTTTAATATCTCCAATGCCCAAATTTTTGGCATATCGGTCATAACTGATGCTTGCCCCAATAGAGTTATCAGCATTTAACGAGTAACTTGTAGCCAGCCGCACATAAGGATTGACATTTGTGTATTCTTGAGAAATAGCAGAATTCTGTTCCCAAATATCGTCAAGATAGGTCATCTGATGAATTTGCTTGTCATCTTGCTTATGCCTATAGGCCCCATAGAGATGAATGTTCGTGTCCCATCTTCCCTTTCGGTAATTCAACCGCAGACTTTCAACCCAACTCATTCGCTTTTGCTCATTCACTTTCGAGTTAGTCTTACTGTCAATACTGAATCCTTCGCCGACAGCCTTCTTTGTAGTGATACGTATCACGCTTTTCACATTTGCGTTATAGCGTGCTCCCGGATTGGTTATGACCTCTATATTCTTTATCTCGTTAGGCTGCAAGCGTTCCAATTCCATTCCATCGCGCATCTTTCTTCCGTTGATGTATATTTCAGGAGCTCCTCTTCCCAATACTTCGATATTCCCATTCCTTACAGATACATTCGGAATCAGGTCGAGCAGATGCTCCATTGACGGAGTTTTCTCCAATATGCTACCTGCAACGGTAGTTGTCATTCCCTCGCCTTTGAGCAAGGTCTTTGGTAATTGGGATTTTACAATGACCTCTCCAAGCAAATGGGAGTCTTCTTCCATCGTTATGATAATGGATGATACGTCATTACAGCTTATAAACTTCGTCTTATATCCGACAGACGAAACTTTCAAAAGACTTCCTTGATAAAGCTTTTCTATTCGGAAAAAACCATCGATATCACTTGATGTTCCTCCAAGAAACGTAGAATCTTTTGCAGATAGTACTACAATGTTTGCAAATGAGACAGGATTCTGTTTTTCGTCCACGACTTTTCCTGTAACACCTTGCGCCATTGTCTGCAAACTTATTAACATTAATAAAATAGTAATCAAATTTTTCATAAGAGATATTTTTAATCAGCTTCTTATAGCTTATAACATTACACATTTTGACAGTTATATAAACTTATCGACTTGACTATTTTCTGTTGCAAAAATATTTATATATCCAAATTATATTGTTACACTTTTGTGTAATTTTTCTGTTTCTATCTTGCTTTTTACACTTTTGTGTAATCTTTTAGTGTAATTTCGAGGGAAAAAAGTATTTTTGCCATGAAATTAAGTGAAAAGCCTAATATGTTTACCTTATGACAGATATAAAAGATTTCTTTATTGCAACAAATACTGTACACAATGCACCAGACTATGACTCACATGTACTGCCCACATTAATTCATACCGTAGAGGCATTTGCACGTGTAACCTATCAAAGCGTTTACTTGATAGACTATTACAGGCAGGAATTTCTTTATGTATCAGATAATCCTTTGTTTCTTTGCGGTCATACGGCAAAGGAAGTAAAGGAATTAGGATATAGCTTTTATTTGGAGCATGTACCAGAGGAGGAACAAAAAATGCTCGTGGAGCTGAACAGCAATGGTTTTAAGTTCTTTGATACTTTCGATAACGTTGATAAAAACCAATGTTCTATGTCCTATCATTTTCATCTGAAGAATGGAACAAGGAGCAAACTGATCAACCATCAGCTTACTCCTATACTATTAACTGATGAAGGCAAGATATGGATCGGAATGTGTGTCGTGTCTCTGTCTTCGTATAAAACAGCTGGACACGTTGAATTTCACAAGAATGGACAACAGAAATATTGGAAATACTCTTTCGAGGGACATCGATGGAATGAATGTGAAGGAGTGTCTTTAAAAGAAGAAGAAATTGAAGTGCTACGGTTGTCAGCAACAGGGCTTACCATGACGGAAATTGCGGACAGAATGTGCCGCTCATTAGACTCCATTAAATTCTACAAACGCCACGCCTTTGAAAAGTTAGATGCAACAAATATTACAGAAGCTATTTCAAGAGCAACCTTTAAAAAAATGTTCTAAAACAATTTATTTTACTTTACTGCACAAGTGAGGAGAAATAGAAATCTTAGGAAATATTTAATACTTTTCCTGTACTAAGATTATTATTGCTGTCCAGTAAAACTTATAAAAAAAAATAATTTAGTTTTGTCAAATAAAAATATAACCATGAACAAAGAGATAATCATTTAAGCATACAGCTATAACATCCAAAAAATATAACCGCGTTTCACTTTTGTTAATTATTTGAGCTATATATCTTTTTTACATCATCAATAATTATTTCTGGTACTAAATCATTTATAGGTAAATTTTTATTTACGAGATTTCTAATTTCTGTACTACTTACATCTATATATGCTGAATTTAGAACAGAAACCTTTTTAGGTAATTTTGTTAGTGAAGCTTTAGTCTTTGCTCTGGGATAGATTACTATCTCATAGTTTGATAGTATTTCTTTTGATTTATACCATCTGTCAAACAGATCCCAATTATCTTCACCTATTAATATCGTAAACTTATTATTAGGAAAATCGTGTTTCAGGTGTTGTAGAGTATTCCATGTATATGAAGGCTTTGGTAGATTAAATTCATAGTCGGAAGCTATAAGTTTTGGATTATATGCGATTGCTTTTCTTAATAAATTTAGGCGTAAATTGTTAGCTTTTATTATATCGTTTTGTTTTAGTGGATTAAGTGGAGAGACCATTAACCAAACTTCATCAAGTTTTTTTTGTAAAAGGAAACTTTCAGCAAGTTTTATATGACCATTATGAACTGGGTTAAAAGTTCCTCCAAATAGTCCTATATTCATAACGCAATACTTACTTTTTATCAACTATTTTGCAAAAATCAGCTATATAATTGTATGCTTTGAGTTGAGCTTCTTCTAAATCATCATTTATAACAATATAATCAAACTCTTTAGCATATGTAATTTCATATTCTGCTTTTAACAATCTTGTTTCTATAGACTCTTTTGTGTCTGTTTTTCGTTGTTCTAATCTTCTTCTAAGCTCTTGCAAAGTTGGTGGCTGAATAAATAGACTTATAGATTGTTCTTTATATATTTTTTTTATGTTTAAAGCTCCTTTTACATCTACATCTAATATTACATTTTTCCCTTTTTTCACTAAAAGGTCTACCTGAGATTTTAAGGTTCCATAATATCTATTTTCATATACTTCCTCATATTCAAGAAACTCATTATTTTTTATTTTTTCCTTAAACTCATTTATAGATAAGAAAATATAATCTTTGCCATTTTCTTCTCTTCCACGAGGTTGACGTGTTGTACAGCTTACAGAAAAAGATAGATTTAAATTAGGGTGCTTTTTTATTAACCATTTAACAATGGTGCTTTTACCTGCACCTGATGGGGCAGAGATTATTATTATTTTACCATCCATAATTTGATTGTATATTTCTATTAAGTTTATAAAGCATTAAGAACTTGCTCTTTTATTTGTTCAAGCTCATCTTTCATCATAACTACTATTTTTTGCATATCTGCTTGATTACTCTTAGAACCTGTAGTATTTATTTCTCTACCTATTTCTTGAGCTATAAAACCTAACTTTTTACCTTTTACCTGTACTTTCTCTTCCATAGTCTTACGAAAGTATTTTAAGTGGTTTGACAAGCGTTGGCATTCTTCACTTATATCAAGTTTTTCTATATAATATATTAATTCTTGCTCTAAGCGATTTGTATCATACTCTATAGTTGGAATTTGGTTTAACTCTTCTATTATTTTTTCTTTTATTCTTGGAACTCTGCTCGTTTCGTAAGGCTCTATTGATATAAGTAAATTCTCTATATTATCAATTTTCTCTTTAAACTTATGTTCTAATGCTAAACCCTCTTGTGTTCTAAATTCAACTAAACTATTTATTGCTTGATTTATTGCTTCTTCAGCACAATCCCACTCTTCATTACTTAGTGTCTCGGTTTCTACTTTCGTTGTAATATCAGGTAGGCGTAAAAGTATATTATACCATTCACTGTCGTTTGGTTCTTTTATACCTGTTTGAGCTGATATTGCTTTTATTTGTTTATAATAGTCTTCTACTATTTGAGTATTTATTTGAGCAATATCTATTGTTGAATCTTTTTCAATCCATATAGAAAAATCTATTTTTCCACGTATTAGACTATGAGATAATTTCTTACGGATATCAATCTCTTTTTCTCTATACAATGGAGTAATACGAGTGGATAAGTCAAATGATTTACTATTTAGTGATTTTATCTCAACATTTATTTTTTTTTCTTTAAAGGTTACAGTAGACTTGCCATAACCTGTCATTGATAGTATCATTTATGAGTATTTTTATGTTTCTGCAAAAATACAAAAAACTATTATACTTGCAAAAACTGTAATTATAATTATAAGATTAAATAGCTACAAGAACTATCCCTTAGAAAGTTATTAAGTAAGATGTAGCAAATGATATAGACTTTATCTTTTTATTTATATTTATACCTTTATATGGGAGTATGTTATAACTTGAAAATAGTCTGATACTGTAATTTTTATGTATTCTAAATGTAAACATGCTTCCTAATTCATAACATATATTTTTTTGCGGACTTAGTTTTTGATTATGCAAATTGATTACAGGATTAAATATAGAGGAAACTAATGTTCTCACACCTATTGAAAAACGATTTGATATGGGATAGGATAGGTATATACCTGTACCTGCTTTTAATGCGCTAAATGAATTTACATCTTCGCTATAAGTATTCTCAACACAAGAAAAATTATATGCTGATAAATCTAAACCAAATCCTAAATAGGGATTAATAAAATAAGCTCCTTCTAAGGATATTATACTTCCTGATAATAGTTTTATTGTTGAGCAATTATTGCTATTCAAAGGAAGAGAAATTCCAGTATTAATCCCTAAAAATGAAGGTTTATAGCTTTTTTCAAATTTATATTTAGAACTTCTTAAGTCTTTATTTTTGAATATTATATCCCCTAACATATAGCCCAATTCTGTTGACATAATGCCTATGCCTGCACCTGCAATAACATCGCTAATCCAATGACGGTTATTTAATATTCGCATAATACCTGTAGCTGCTGCTACACTGTAAGCTCCTATACTGATAAAAGGACTTTTATGACCATATTCTTTATTTAACATTGTTGCGGCCATAAATGCTGTTGCTGTATGGCCACTGGGGAAGGAATTATTACTACTACCATCTGGGCGTTTTATAGATACTGTATATTTTATAAGATTTATAGCACTGCTCATTATTGCAACTGACAGTGCATCAGAAACTAACATACTACTCCAGTTACTTCTACTATCTACCCCTAAAGTTTTTAGTCCTAACATTACAGCTAAAGGGGAATATTGCAAATAATTATCGGTATTATTCTTAAAATTTGGTGTTAAGTTATATCTTAAATCTCTATACTCATTTTTATAATTAGTTATTATTAGTCCTGTTGCTATTAGTGGTAGCGAACTTATAGCTATATATTTTATATTTTCTGAAATATATTTTTTAGAAGTTATATTTTCACTTGTCGTTTTTATATTTGTACTATCTCCCTTATATAAATCTTGTGCATGTAAATTTAAAATATAGACAAAAGAAAGAAAAAAAACACTTATACGTGAAAAAAAAATATTTAGTTTAACCATTTAATTTAATTTTGAGCTGCAAAGTTAGTTATTTTTATACAAATTTTTGAGAGAAGAGAATAGATACTATACTAAAATTATAAATAATAACTATATTTTTCAGATGCACAATCTTTGCAATAAAATAGATATAAAAATCATTTAGGTCAAGACAAAAACGTCTCTAATTGTTATTTTATCAAAATAGTATGAGTTCGACAAATTATAAGAAACTAAGTAAGTTAAATATTATATATTTTTATAGCCTATTTCTATTAAATTCATCGAACTCATTAATTACATTTTATCTATATAATTTTATTGATTTCTTTCCTTCAACATTCAAAACTACTACTTGCCCTTTATCTATAGGTAGTAATAATTTATCACCAGTAGTTATACCGCTAATAAGTATTGAACCAGTTAGTGTATAAACATTATAATGAAGTCCAGACTTAATACCTGTTATACTATAACCATTAGATACAGGTTTTATATCTATTGAATCTTTATCTCTAAAGATATTATATATTCCTGCTGGATTATTTAAATCAGCAACAATATTTTTAAAGTAGTTCCAACCTTGAGCTGTTCTATACTTACTATCGCATCCTTTAACAACATGCAAAACAGCCTCATCAATAGACATTATTCCATGGAATGTATTTTCAGCTATTAACTGTGGAGTTGTAGAATATGAATATACATTCTTTAAAGCCCAACAATTAAGAAAAGCATTTTCGCCTATTTTACAATTAGCAGGTATATGGATTATATCAAGTGCAGAAGCAGAAGCAAAAGCATTATTACCTATAGTCTTTAATGTTTCTACATATGGAAAAGCTAATAAAGATTTAGATTGTTCAAAAGCTCTCTCACCTATATTTTCCAATTGAGGTTTAACTTCATCTGCCCATTTAACTATACTCATAGTAAAGTTATAAGCAAACCCATCACTTTCAATAGTTTTCAATGTAGAAGGTAATTGTAACTTATCTAAAATTGGATTATAAGCTAATGCATAACGAGATATATTCACTATACCTTCTTTTAGCTTAATTTCTTTAACTCCATATCTTGTAGGATAAAATATAAGGCTATTACCGTCCTTAGAATATACTACACCATCTTCTGAGCTAAAATTGGTATTAGCCTTATCAACATTTACATTTTTAAGATAAATCGCTGTCGCAAAAGCACCTGGCTTTATAGCTTTTATATAGGATGGTATAATATATTCCTCTGCTTTATTTCCAAGAGGATAAGCTACTATCGTTGATAAATCCTTTGTAAACACCACTCCATCTTTTTCTACAAAATAAGGATTTTCTTTATCAACTGTTATTTTCTCAAGGTTAAAACAATATAAGAATGCTAATTCTGAAATTTCGTTTACTTCTTTAGTTATATGTAATGATTTCATCTTGCTTGCCTTAACAAATGCACGAGAATCTATAACTTTAACTCCATCAGGTATAATTGCATCCCCTTCTGGATACCACTCTATAAGATGACCATTTTCTATTTTTGGCTTATTCGTATCTATAGTCTCATCTTTTCTACATACCAATGATACCATAACATCCGATTTAAGTGATTCTATCACAAAAGTATTACCTTTTTCTGATTGTGGATTATTGTCTAATAACCAATCGTCAACTCTATAACCAGCATTTGGATGAGCTGTAAATACAACTTTGGCACCATCAGCAACTACAGCATTTGTCTTTATTTCTTTACCATCTACTGAAGCAGTAATAGTTCCTGCAGATTCATTTAAAGATACAAACTTCACTATATGCTTACCTAATTCTCTATCAAAGTCAACTCGGATATCTAACATATCTTCTGCAGAACATGCATAAGTGGTCTTGTGTGTTTGTCCTTCTATTTTAAATTTCTTATCGCCATTACCTTCATCTTTAATCATATACCATTCTGTTACACGGTATCCTGCATTAGGAATCGCTGTAAATACAAGTTTTGTACCTTCAGCTACTTCATCTCCACTTTTAAGTACCTTCCCATCTGCAGTTTTACAAACTAATGAACCATATTCATTTGCTAAACTACCAAAAAATATTGCTAATGCTTTTTCCTTCTTTTCAAAATTTACCAATATATTAAGTGGTTCGTTTATAGATTTGTTAGTATATACTTGACCTAAAGTACCTTCTGAAGGAAAACTGTCATATTCATGATTATTAATAATCCAATTTTTTATTTTGTAGCCTATAAAAGGTACAGCTTTTACACATACCAACATTCCTTCTGGTATTTTTTCACCATTAGAGATTCCTATACCGCCAGTTTTCCATGCTTCTAATAATCCAGCCTTTGGTAAGTTTGCAGAAAAATTAACTACATAACTATTAATACCTTGTGGAGTACCTATTATAATTTTAGCTTTATTATATATTTTTGATAGTATGTTTTTAATTTCTTTATTAGATACATAGATAGATACTTTATCATTATTTGGGAAAGAGGTACCTAACGTCTTAATAGTTTTACTCTCATGGATATCAATTACTCTCAAAGAGCTTACACCACTCCAAGTAAGCCCCATATCATCTATACTCTCCAATTTAGGTACACATATCTCTGTCAACGACATACAGTTCATAAATGCATTAGTACCAATTTTCAAAACTCCTGGCAAATAAACCTTAGCAAGCTTAGTATTATTTTTCATTGCATGAGCCTCAATAGCTACACATTCATCTTCTGATAAATTTATTTCTGTAGAAGCCCCTGCCAAATAAACTAAAACTTTTTCATTATTAATAATAGCATTATTCTTAACTTTATATTTAGCATTAGAAGAAATATTTATTGTTGATAATTGCTCACACTTATTAAAACTTTCGCCCTTAATACTCTCAAGCTTATTCCCTAAGTTAATTTCCGTCAAAGAGGTACAAAAAGCAAAAGCATTTATACCAATTCTTTTTATTGATGGTAAACTGATTTTATTCAAGTCTGTGCAACTTTCAAAGGCATTATTACTTATAACTTCAACATTATTAGCAATAACGCTCTTAATCCCAGTACAACCTTTAAAAGCATTTTCGCCTATTTTTGTAACTTCATTAAAATCAACACTTGTTATATCTGTATTGCTTATAGCTTCACTGCTTCCCCAACCATCTTCAGATTCAATCTCTTCATAAAAGCAGTTATTAGCAACTTCTTTAACACCATCAGGTATCTTAATATGTCCTTTTGCACCAGGCCAATGCTTAAGAATTCCGTCAGATATTTCGGGATCTCCTGCATGGGCAATAAGAGTGATATGCACCAACGCAATTAATAACAATAAAAATTTTCTCATACGTGTTACTTTTTAAGTTTATAAATAAATTTTGTCTTTGTGTTAAATTCTAATGATATATAGTTTTTTATAAAGCACGTGAAATAATATACTTTTTAAACTCATCTCTATAATTATCACCTATAGGTATATTACAACCATCCTCCATTAATATTCGATTTTTATTAATTTCAGCCATTTTATTAAGATTAATAATCCATGAACGATGTATTCTCATAAAATTATTAGGTAATCGTTCTTGCAACTTTTTCATACGCAAAAACACTATTAATGGACGTGCTCCTGTTGAAAAATGTATTTTTAAATATTCACTCATACTTTCCACATAACTTATTTCATCTATCACTATACGGACAACCCTGTATTCTGACTTTAAGAATATAGTATTATCCTTGTCCAACATATCTGGTTTTTGATTTAGTAGTTCATACTGATGCTTCAGTTTATCAGCCGTACGAGATAAATCACTAAATGCAAAAGGCTTAAGCAAATAGTCAATAGCATCTACTTTATATCCCTCTATTGCATATTCGCTGTATGCTGTAGTAAATACTACTAATGGTGGATTTACCAAAGATCTGACAAAATCTATTCCATTAAAATCAGGCATTTCTATATCGATAAATATAGCATCTATCTGATTATTCTCTATAATTTCTCGAGCTTCTAAGGCACTTTGACATTCTGCTATTAACTGTAAAAATGGTATTCGTCTAATATATGCAGATATTTGTTTTAAAGCCAAAGGCTCATCGTCAATAGCAAGTGTTTTTATTATAGTATTCATGATCTATTTTTATAGAATATTTTTAGTTTACAAGTAATTTTACTTATTTGAAATACCATGCAAAGGTAATTTCAAATATATAGAAAAATATGTCTTACTTCTATTTATATCCAATTTATATTTATCAGAATAAATTAATGATAGTCGCTGTTTAGCGTTTTTTAACCCAATACCTCCCCTTTTATTATCAATATTTTTATTTACAAATTTAGGCACACTGTTATAGCATTTAAATTGTATTATTCCCTTTATTATATGTAAAGATATTTTTATTACATTTTCCTGCTTATAGCTTATACCATGCTTAAAAGAATTTTCAACAAAAGTCATTAATAGCAAAGGGGGTATTTCCGCCTTAGATAAATTTTCATCAAATTCAAAATTTATCCTAACCTTATCCGTATAACGCATTCGCATTAACTCTATATAATTACAAATAAATTCACATTCCTTAGGCAATATAATCATAGTATTGTTACCTTCATATAAAATATATCTCATCATCTTAGATAATAAAATAATAGATGTCTTAGCTTTTTCTGAGTCTATATCAACTAAAGCATGTATATTATTTAGAGTATTCATAAAAAAATGAGGATTAATTTGATACTTTAAAAAAAATAATTGTTGCTCTAATATTTTTTTTTGCAACGAGTATGTTATTTTCTCTTCATTTTTTATTTTAAAAAATCGTTTTACATAAAGATTGGATATTATCATTAATACAAATACTAAAAATGCAATAGCATCAGGTTCTGAAACAAATAATATTTGATTCGGTCTATCTCCATTTATAAAAATATTATGACGTGTTAAAGTATTATAAGTCTTAGATTTTTTTTGTATAATTACTGAATTGTCGCTAGATTTTCCATTAATATGATAAGTAATTTTTGGACGAAGAAAAAAATATAAACATGTAGTACCTATAAAAAATAAAATTAAGGATAATACGTATAATTTTCTTTTATTATTATAAATTATTAATGGGGCTAAGATGTAATTATGTACTAAAAATGCTATAAAGAATATTGCTATTACCCGCCAAACTTTAACTATATTACTATAAGTATAGATGCCACAAGTATCAGTTATCATGGATATATATACCGTAAACAAAGGCATAGCTATTACTAATAACCAAGCCACTATATGTGTAAAGTTCTCTTTATTATTATTCCATGATTTATGCTTCATATATGATAGATACCTATTTAACTTTATATTTTTTATAAATATATTTAAAAACAAAATAAATCACTACAAGAAATACAATCCCTAAAATAAAATATTTTATATAATCATTATATTTTTCTATTGCTGGTAATAATTTATCTTCGGGTACAACTGAGTGCAAATACCAACCAAGAGTTGCTAAAACACAATTCCAAAGTCCAGAGCCTATGGCAGTATATAATAAAAATTTCCAAAACTTCATTTTAGATAAGCCTGCAGGAATAGATATTATTTGTCGTATACCGGGTATAAGTCTTCCTGTAAGTGTTGCTATAACTCCATGATTATAAAAATATTTTTCCGCTTGCTCTACTTTTTCTTTATTCAATAAGCATAAATGTCCTAAACGACTATTAGCAAAACGGAATATCAAAGGACGTCCTAAATAATAAGCAGCAACATAATTTGTAGTAGAGCCTGCAACTGCGCCTAATGTCGATATTAAAATAATAATTAAAATATCTAAATGTCCAGCTGCAGCGTGGTAGGCTGCGGGAGCTACTATTAACTCTGAAGGAAAAGGAATTACAGTTCCTTCAATATACATACCTATAAATATGGTCCAATAGTTTAATGTATTTAATAATGATGAAAACAAATTCATAAATTATATAATTATTTATATTTTAGCTTGTTGTATTGATATATTATTCATCCAACTACCACGTACTATACGTATAAGAAACATTATACCTCTAAAAGTTAACTCAACAGCCATTGCAAACCATACACCACGTAATCCATAGTGAGAAGCTAAAGCAAAAGCTAATGTTAAACGCACAAACCACATTGAACTAAGATTGATAAGAGAGGGTTTTAGGGTATCACCTGCTCCAATACAAACATTGTATGAAACTATTCCTGCAGCAAAAAAGGGTTCTGCAAAAGCTTCTATACGCATTACTTCAGCACCCAATTCACGAATTGCAGAAACAGGAGACAACATACCGATCATCTCTGGAGCAAAAATAAACATTATTGCGCCCATAAATGCCATTACCAACATACCTATAGCTATACTCATAAATGCAAAACTTTTACACAAATCTCGACGTTTAGCACCTACACTTTGACCCACTATTGTTGTTGCTGCTTCACCTATTCCATAACCTGGCATATAACAAAGGCTTTCTGCTGTTACTGCTAAAGAGTTTGAAGCTATAGCAATTTTGCCTAAAGGAGCTACTATCATAGTAGAAATAACTTGAGCACCATTAAATAAAATATATTGTAATGCCATAGGCATACTTAGTTTTGATGCATGATATATATAGTCCCATACCCAAACAAACCTATGTGTATCTAACTTCCATGAAAGAATCTTACTGCGAAACACTGCATAATATATCAAAGGTATTGAAGCAGCAACAAATGATAATAATGTTCCTAAAGCAGCCCCCTTTACACCAAGTCCAAAACCAAATACAGGTATATCAATACCACAAACTTTAATTGTCCGAGATGAGAAAATTAAGAAAAAGTTAAAAATTACATCACACATACACATCAAAATAGCTATCACACTTGGACGTTTCATATCACCTGATACTTTTAACATTGCAGCTGAAAGGTATTCTATTGTATGAAATGGTATTGCTAATGATAGTATAAGAAAATATATCGTTGCATCATGCTGTATATCCGTACTACCACCAAGCCATACTGGCAAAGGGAATGCTATTAGAGAAGAAATTAACATTAAAACAACACTAATAGTTATACCAAAGATATATCCATGACGCATAACAGAACGTGCTTTAACAAAGTCATTAGCTCCTATGAAATGGGCTGTCTGAACTGAAAAGCCCATAACTATTGATGCTACAAGAGAATTTAACAACCAAGTAGCTGGTTCTACTAAACCAACTGATGCAGAAGCTTCTGCACCAAGAGAACCAACCATAGAAGCATCTATGTAAAACATAAGTACGGATCCTACTTGAGCCAATATAGATGGTAAACTTAACTGAATAATTAGAGTTAACTTTTCACCATAAGTAATACTTTTTCCACTTCTTATTTTCTCTAATAGAGAATCTGTAAAAGTTTTATTAAAAAACATTTAGATACTATCGGATTGGTACTCTTTGTAGTATGAAAATATAAAAGTTTAATAATGATAAATAGATTCTATACGAATATTGAAAATTAAAGTAGAGTAAGCAGGAATATTTCCTTGTCTCCTACCACCATATCCTAAACTATAAGGAATATATACCTCCCAATTATCACCGATATGCATTGATTGTAATGCTGTAGAAAAACCATCTACTACATTATTCACTCTAAAACGAGCAGGAATAGCTGTTCGTACATCAAAAGTATTACCTCCCCATGAGCTATCAAATACAAAACCTCTAACATTTGTCTTTGAAGGTATTAACATCCCTCTATAATGTACATGAACAGAATCTGTAAATAAAGGAGAAACCTTACCTGTACCAGCCTCTAATTTATGAACTATTATGTATTTATCTGGGGTATAAGCATTTGCAGAAGATATAGGCTTCTGGTTTAGATAAGTATAATTAAGTATTATATCCCACGACTTATCTCCAGCTTCTATACGCTGTTTTGTCTTATAATATAGTTCTGACCAATATTTATCGTTCTTAACTTTCCAATCTGCATATTCTTCGTCATTATCTGCCTTTTCTGAACAAGATATTATTGTATTGGACAATAGGCTAATTACAAAAAATAAACCTATAACCTTTAATGAAATCCTTAAATGTGACAACATATAGCTATTATTAAATAATGAGTGTAAAATTTTGCAACATATAGTTACTTTTCATCTATTTTTTTTAATAAAGATGTTATAGAAACTCTATCCTCTATTATATCACGCAATTTATCTATAGAAACACGTTTTTGTTCCATTGTGTCTCTATAACGCAAAGTCACTGTATTATCATTAAGTGTATCCCCATCTACCGTAATACAGAAAGGTGTACCAATTGCATCTTGACGACGATAACGCTTACCTATGCTATCTTTTGCCTCTATAGTAGTATTAAAATGGAACTTTAGCTCATTAACTATATCTTGAGCTTTTTCTGGGAGTCCATCTTTATTTACTAAAGGTAATACAGCACATTTTATAGGAGCTAAAGGCTCAGGAAGACGTAAAACAACTCTTGTTGTTCCATTTTCTAATTTTTCTTCTGTATAACTATGACACATTATAGTTAAAAACATGCGATCAACACCTATAGAAGTTTCTACAACAAATGGTACATAATTTTCATTACGCTCAGGATCAAAATACTTCATTTGTCTACCTGAGTATTTTTCATGCTGAGATAGGTCAAAATTAGTACGAGAGTGTATGCCTTCTACTTCTTTAAAACCAAATGGCATACGAAACTCTATATCGGTAGCTGCATTGGCATAATGTGCTAATTTTTCATGATCATGAAAACGATAATTATCATTGCCCATGCCTAAGGCTTGATGCCAAGCTAATCTATGTTGCTTCCAATAATTAAACCATGTTAGTTCAGTACCTGGCTGACAAAAAAATTGCATTTCCATTTGTTCAAATTCTCGCATACGGAAGATAAATTGACGAGCAACTATTTCATTACGAAAAGCCTTACCTATTTGAGCTATACCAAAAGGTAATTTCATACGACCTGTTTTCTGAACATTCAAAAAGTTAACAAATATGCCTTGAGCTGTCTCTGGACGTAAATATATTTTACTTGTAGCATCGGCGGAGGCTCCTACCTCTGTAGAAAACATTAAATTAAATTGTCGTACATCTGTCCAATTTTTAGTACCACTTATAGGGTCTGTAATTCCTTCGTCAATTATTATTTGTTTCAATTCTGCTAAATCGTTCTTTTCCATTGCAGAAGCAAAACGCTTATGAAGTTCATCATGTTTACATTGATTAGCAAGCACACGTGGATTAGTTGAACAAAACTTAACTTTATCAAAGCTATCTCCAAATTTCTTAGCTGCTTTGTTTACCTCTTTCTCTATCTTTTCTTCATACTTAGATAGTTGATCTTCTATAAGTACATCTGCACGATAACGTTTTTTTGAATCCTTATTATCAATAAGAGGATCATTAAAAGCATCAACATGACCACTGGCTTTCCAAATTGTAGGATGCATAAATATAGAGGAGTCTATACCTACAATATTATTATGTAGTAATACCATAGATTTCCACCAATATTGCTTTATATTGTTTTTTAACTCTACACCGTTCTGACCATAATCATAAACGGCAGCTAAACCGTCATAAATATCACTACTTGGAAAGACAAAACCATATTCTTTACAATGACTTACTATTTTTTTGAAAATATCCTCTTGTGCCATAATATATATAGGTATAAGTTTAATTTAATTTTTTATGCTACAAAGTTACTGTTTTTTAGTTGATATTATATAAAACTATCTTTTAGGTTTAAGATATTAAGTAAATAGGATTACTTAAACTGTATCATTTTGAATTACTTCTAACTGATTTTTAACCATATTAGTTAACTCTACAAACTGTGAAACAGATAATTGTTCTGGACGTTTTGTCATTATTTCTTGCTGATAAAATTTTTGTGGAGCAGTAGTACCAAATAGCTGTTTTAAACTAACTCTTAACATTTTCCTACGCTGATTAAATACTGTTTTAACAACTCGCTTAAACAAAAGTTCATCACAACCAAGTGTCTTTACATCATTACGAGTAATACGTATAACAGCACTTTTTACTTTTGGAGGTGGATTAAATACATTTTCATTTACTGTGAAAAGATATTCTACATTATACCACGCTTGTATTAACACTGATAATATACCATAAGACTTTTTACATGGAGATGCAGATATACGTTCAGCAACCTCCCGCTGTATCATACCTGTACAACATGGTATCAAATCTTTATTTTCTAACATCTTAAAGAATATTTGTGAAGATATATCATAAGGATAATTACCTGTTAATACAAATTGGTCTCCATTAAAAATATTCCTTAAATTCATTGTTAAAAAATCGGCTGATATTAAATTGCTCGTTAGGGGAGGAAATTTTTCTAATAGATAGTTAACACTTTCTTTATCAATTTCAACAGCTTTAAATTTACGTTTTTTTGTTAATAGAAATTGAGTTAATACTCCCATTCCCGGTCCTATTTCAAGTATAGGAATATTTGGATAATTATCCACAGTATCAGCTATACTTTGAGCTATATTCAAGTCTGTAAGAAAATGTTGTCCGAGATTTTTCTTGGGTCTAACTAATTTCATGTTTTTATCTATTTGGATACAAAGATAATAATTATATTTTGTATTTAAAAGCATTTTATTACCTTTGCTCGCTGTATGATGAACAAGAATTTACTTTATAGCTCTATAAAAGTAATTCTACCATTACTCTTAGGAAGTGGTATTCTTATTTGGATGTATCGTGATTTTAACTTTATCCAAATAGAAAATGTACTAAAATATGATGTAAAATGGGAATGGATGATTTTTTCTATTCCTTTTGGAATATTTGCACAAACTTTCAGAGGTTGGAGATGGAAGCAAACATTAGACCCTATGGGAGAAACTGTAAGAAATTCTGTTTCTGTTAATTCTATTTTTATTTCATATGCAATAAGTCTAATTATTCCACGCTCTGGAGAATTTATACGCTGCGGTATATTAAATAGATACGACAAAGTACCTATAACAAAAGCATTAGGAACAGTGGTTATGGAGCGTGCTATTGATAGCATAATTGTCTTAATAGTAACACTCATTACTATAATTACACAAATTCCAATTTTCATACGGTTCTTTAATAAAACAGGGACTCGACTCGATTCTATATTTACCTTATTTACACCAATTGGATGGTTTGTTACGTTGGTGTGTTTTGTTGTGGCTATTATATTTATAGGCATAATATTAAAGCACTTATCCACTTATGGAAAAATAAAGAGTATTTTAAATAGCATTTGGACAGGTATAAAAGCATTAAGAAGTGTAAGAAATATTCCGCTATTTATTTTTTACAGTATAGGCATTTGGGTAAGCTATTTTCTACATTTTTATCTTACATTTTTTTGCTTTTCTGCAACATCTGAACTTAGTATAACTTGTGTACTTATATGCTTTGTAGTTGGTTCAATAGCTGTGATAGTTCCAACACCTAACGGAGCTGGACCATGGCATTTTGCTGTTAAAACAATGTTAATACTATATGGTATAGCTGATATACAAGCTTTATACTTTGTGTTAGTTGTACATACAATACAAACTTTACTTGTAATATTATTAGGTATTTATGCGTGGATAGCTTTATTATTCACAAAACATAAAACTATACAATAAACTACTTATGGAAATAATTTTTTTAGTTAATACTAACCCTTAAAATATAAATAAATTATGAGTGAAATTAGAAATCTTAAACCAGAACTTTTGTGGAGAAATTTTGATGATTTAACACAGGTTCCACGTCCTTCAAGTCATATGGATAAAGTAAGAGCTTTTCTACTTGATTTTGCTAAACGTGTAGGTGTAGAGGCTTTTATTGATAAGGCTGGAAATGTAGTTATGCGTAAACCGGCTACTCCTGGTTACGAAAATCGCAAAGGTGTTATACTACAGGCTCACATGGATATGGTTCCACAAAAGAGTCCCGAGAGTACACATAATTTTGAAACAGATCCTATAGTAACACACATTAAAGATGGTTGGGTATATGCTAATAACACAACATTAGGAGCAGACGATGGCATTGGTGTAGCAGCAATTATGGGTATCATGGAGGATAAAGACTTAAAGCATGGACCTATAGAAGGACTCATCACCAGAGATGAAGAAAACGGAATGTTTGGAGCTAACGACTTACCTAAAGGCGAACTAAATGGTGATATACTCCTAAATTTAGATTCAGAAAATTGGGGTAAATTTGCTATAGGTTCTGCAGGTGGCATAGATATTACATCTTCGTTAGAATACAAAGCTGTAGATAATGACCAAGAAACTGCTGTTAAAATAACTCTTAAAGGATTTAGAGGTGGACACTCTGGACTTGAGATTCACGAAGGGCGTGCAAATGCTAACAAAGAAATGGTTAGATTGGTTTACAAAGCTATGGCAGAACTTAATGTACGCCTTTCAAGTTGGCAAGGAGGAAATATGCGTAATGCTATACCTTTCAAAGCAGAAGTGGTATTGTCATTAAAGAAAGAAAATGTTTCTGCGCTAAAAGATATGGTAAAAGAACAGTTACATCTCTTAGAAAGCGAATTCCACACTATTGAAAGCAATATAGAGTTTTATGTTGAAGAAGTTGAAAAACCATCGACTATAGTTCCTGAGGAAATACAAGACAACATAATAAACGCAATATACGCTTGTCATAACGGTGTACTACGAATGATTCCTGTTTATCCTAATGTTGTTGAAACATCTTCTAATCTTGCTATAATAGATATTACTCCAACTAATACGGAAATCAAAATTCTTACACGTTCAGCACGTGAAGATATGAAAGAATATCTATGCCAAACTATAAAGAGCTGTTTTGATATGGCTGGATTCAAAACTGAATTTAGTGGTAGCTATGTAGGTTGGGATCCTAACCCTAATAGTGAAATATTAAACTTACTAAAAAAGATATACAAGGAACAAACAGGAGAAGATGTTATAGTTCAAGTAGACCATGCTGGTCTTGAGTGCTCAATCATCCTTGGAAAATATCCTCATCTTGATGTTGTAAGTTTTGGCCCTAACATACGAAGCCCACATACAGCAACTGAAAGATTTGAGATTGCAAGTGCAGAACCATTTTGGAAATTGTTAGTTAAAACATTAGAAGAAATACCTGAAAAGAAATAAACTTTTTTCATAACTATATTTTTTAAGAGTCCCAGCAACTTATTTGATGTTTCTGGGACTTACTTTTTTTTTGTGTGTTGCTATCTGGTAAATCGTAAAAAGACAGAAATATAATTAACCTCGGTTATTGATTGGATTTTCCTAATATGAAAGACTTTTACTGTCTTTAACCAATACTGTAGCATGGTAAATAATATGTATTTAAGGATATTTTTTTACTGGAAAAACACTCGCCTATAACTACATAAAACACAATTATAAAAAAACACCTAACAACCTTCGTGATAGTTCTACTTAAACCCCAACTGCGTTTCTTATAGAACCGCTTTGGTCGTTCTACTTAAACCGCTTTGAACGCTTAACTTAAACTATTTTTTATAACCTCTTTTTATTAGTATTTTCTTTACAATTATCGTTTTACAACATTTAGAACAAATAATATCTTTTGTTTTAATACTTTACATAAATAGAACGCCTTAGTATATGTATTATTTAAATGTTTATAAATATATTATAATATTTAATCTTAGTTAATATATAAAAATACTTATCTTTTATTTATTTAGATATATGTATCTTTGCAATTGTAAGAGAAGGTATAAAAAATATAAAAATAAGAACTGTTTGAAAAAGCAAAGAAACATAATAGCAAAGCGTAGTATAGCTTTTGTTTTACTAATTAGCTTTACACTATTATTTGTAGTTAAATCTACACACTACCATAATAGTAATTTATGTAAAAAAGCACTTACCGAGCATAGTGAAAAGAAAGGCTTGGTAAAAAATGATTGTGCTATTTGCAAATTTATTTTACAAAACTCTACAGAGCCTAATTTACAAACATATGTTCTTATAGCCCCTTGCAAGTTTTATTTTATATCTTATAATATATCATATACTGTTTACAATCCTATATATGATATAAAAAGTCATTCTCCCCCATTTTTTGCATAACCTTTTTATTTATATTTTCTATCTTGGTTGATAGAACGGTTAATAATTTATTTTTCTACTAATAAAGTAAGAAAAGTATTTCACATATAAAATAATTAGTATTATGCTTACAAAATTTATGTGTAAACGTGTAGTTTCACTCATGTTTATAATAACAATATTTTTATTTAAAAATATTTATGCTATAGCTATTCCACTTACAATAGAACCTGTAAAAATACAAATTATAGATTCTACAAATAGCAAACCTATTGCTGGTGCTGAAGTTTTTTTAGGGTCCAGACACTGGATAAGTGATAATTTAGGTACTATAACTTTGAAAAATGAGAGTTTATCTAATAAGATATTAGAAATAAAGTGTACGGGATATGCTATTAAATCAATAGACTTAAAAAAAATTGATGCAATAAAAGACCATATTTACATAATAAAACTACAGCCTCTTGAAAAATCTTTACTTGAAGTGGTTGTATCAGGCAGACAAAGAGCTACATCTATAGTAAAACAATCTGTACATATAGGTGCAGATGAAATAAAACAACATAGTAACGAATCACTTGCAAAATTACTTGAAAACACATCAGGACTAAGTAGTATTAGCAATGGTGCTACGGTTGCAAAGCCTGTTATACAAGGTATGCATGGTAGCCGTATCTTGCTGTTAGAAAATGGTTCATGCTTAGAATCTCAATCATGGGGTACAGACCATGCTCCCGAGATAGATCCAACAGGATTTAATAACATTGAAGTTATAAAAGGTGCAGAAAGTGTGCGTTATGGTTCTGGTGCTTTGGGTGGAGTTGTGTTGCTCAATCCTGCTCCGCTTTATTTTGGGAATAAACTATTGTCAGTTGATGGAAATATTAGTAGTGGTTATAGTTCTAATGGACGTGGTAAAGACCTTTCTACAACACTTGGATTAAGCAAAGGAGATTGGGTCATGCGCCTACATGGTTATATAAAATCCTCTGGGGACTATTCTACAGCTAATTATCTTTTAAACAACACAGGGCAACAAGTTAAAAGCTTATCCATACTAACAGGATATAAAATTAATAATTTTACTGTAAATATATATGGAAGTTACTATTTTGCAAAAAGTGGCATATTTTATGGCTCTCATACAGGAGGTTTAGAAGAGTTATTAGATCATTTTAGTAAAGGTCGCCCATTAAAGGAATCAATAGTTGCATTTTCAAATAAAATAGATGTACCGTATCAAGGTACTAAACACATATTGTTACAATGTAAAATGAATTGGAAATTATCTTCATTTCAAAGGATGTTATTAGAAATTTCTTGGCAACGTAATCATCGCGAAGAGTATGAAAATAGGCGTAGCAAGATATATAATAATATCCCTGTAATGAACTTAGCTCTAAGTTCAGTTACAGCAGATTTAAATTGGCATTTAAACTGGAGAGACCCCAATTGGGTAACTATAGCAGGGATGAGCAGTTTGTATCAACGTAACAATAACAAAGAAGGGACAGCCGCAACAACATTTATTCCAAATTATGTAACCCTTTCCAATGGAATGTATATCATACAAAAAACATCTATAGCAGGCATCAAAGCAGAGGCAGGATTACGTTATGATTTTCGTAAAACTAATGCTGCAGGATATGATTGGCGTAGGGAGTTTTATTCTGGTAGTAAAATTTATAATAACCTAACAGCCAGTGTTGCGTTTTATAAAGAAATATCATCTAACTTATCAACTAAATTAAATTTTGGACTTGCTTGGCGTGCACCAGATGTGAATGAACTATATAGTAATGGGTTGCATCACGGATGCTCTTGGTCTTTAGGAAATAAAAACCTAAAGTCTGAAAAGGGATATAAAGCAATAATTGGTGGAAATTATCACAATGATTGGTTAAAAATAGAATCAAGTGCATTTTATCAACATATTGGTAATTATATATATGATAGTCCTGATAAACGATTAGGCAATAAGGGAATACACGTACATTGGGATGGAGTTTATCCAATATTTGCTTTTCACCAAAATAAATGTTCTTTCTATGGATTAGATATTGACCTATCTACTAAAATTATAAAGAACTTTAATATTTCAACAAAATATTCTTTGGTAAGAGGAAGAAACTTAGACCTCAATAAGTGGTTACCATTAATGCCAGCGGATCGCTGTATATTAGGTATAGAATGGCATAAAATATGGGGAAATAGAAATCAATGGAAATTTGATATTGATGCTAATCACATATTTGTTGCAAAACAATCACGCTATGATAAAGAAAAAGAATTAGTTGACGAAACACCACATGGTTATGGTCTTACATCTATAAATTCGTATCTATTTTATCGTAGCAAAAAAGATTATACTATAAAGTTTATATTTTCTGTTGAAAACTTATTAAATAAAGAATATAAGGAGTATACAGATAGATTTAGATACTATGCTCATGCTCCAGGTCGCAATATTAATATAAGAACAATAATAACTTTTTAAAAATTATAAATAAATGAAAGTGAATATTTTTAAAATATTACTATTCACGTTAGGGTGGCCAGCTCTATTAATATATAATGCGTGCGATAGTAATTTATTGGAACCAACAAAGCCAGAGATAGAAGACGAAATTAAAGGGCATGACGAATGGAATAGAATAGAACTCACTTTATTAATGGGTAAAATGTCAGACGATAAAAAAAATTTTTATGCGTTTGATGAGAAATATCAGTCTATAATACCTATTAAACAAACCATGACTATAGGAAGAAGTAATGATGGAACGGGTAGTGTCAAAATTCTTTCGGGTGCTACTGATGGTTTTAAAGTAATAAAGGGAAAAAATATCTACTATGCTTTAGACATAAAATATTATGATAGGAAGAATAGATTAATGAATTATCAATTCTGCTCTTATCCGCCTGAACCTGTAAATCAAATGCTCCCTATACACCAGCACTTCTTCATAGTTAGTGATAAGGACTTTAACGGTAAAACAGCATATCCAACAACTCTTGATAACAAAAATATTGATGAGTTTGGTACTGAACACAATAGACCTAACATAAGAAGAATGCAGGAACTTACACGAAAGGTTTTTACATATATATACCGTGATACAGATCCTGTGGATAAAATGATAGGTGAAACATATATAGATGAAAAGACTAAAAAGTTAGAAACTGTTGATTTTATACGAAAATATAGATCTAAAGATATAAATGTTCCATACGATAGAGTTGGATTAAAAGGACTACTTAAATTTGTTAGATCTAACATCAAATTTCAAATGCGTATTGATTTAGTTCATGTAATACCTGGAGATAAATATATAGGAAAGTCAAAAGGCGGGTTATTAGACTTTGATCAAAGGCATATAGGATGGAGCGTTAGTGATGTTATCTTAAAACTTCCATTTAGCGTAGTAGCAGATTTGGAGTCTAAAGATTACTTAAAACAATTATCTAACGAATTTAATAAAACAGAAAAAGAAATGAGCATAATAAATAATATGAAATTATCAAAGATAAGATATTAAGTTACTAACAAATAAAAAAAAATAACAATGAAAAATATTATTTTAAATAAATATGCTAAGAAAGTTACTGCATATACAGGTAATATAATGATATTAGCATCTATAATATTATTTACAGCATGTTCACAATCTATAGAACAACCAATAACACCTAAAAATAAAGAAAAGACACCATTCAATTGGTCTACATGCGAGGTGTTGTTTAAAGAAGGACATACACATGGTATGAAATTTCATGGTAATCCAACATTTGAAGGAAGTACAATGCCTAAAGAACAATATTTTGTCCTTAAGCGTAATACAAATGGTGACATATATATGATACCCGGTAAAGGTATGGACTCTCGTAAATATCTTATAGCAATAGCAGGCTGGAAATATGCTATGCGACTTGTATTTAAAGATGCTAACGGAAAAGTAATAAATGATAAGATTATTAGTAATGGTATGAATAAACATTACCAAATTTTCTATACAGTATCAGATAAAGATAGCGGAAAAAAGAAATACACCCCTATAGACGTAAGAACTGGAAAAAATTTGCAACTTGGTAATAGTAGCAATGATATATCTAAACTAACAAATAAATTTTATGATTATATCTATAGAGATACTAATCCAGATAGTGTACAAATAGATGATCCTATACCAGGTAAAAAGGATACATACTCTACCCTATTATATAAAACACTTACAGATAATATTAGGGATTACATTGGTTTGAAGGGCTATTTTACTTTTAAGTTATTTTCATTAAGTGATAATAGTGATGAAGATGATAGTGGGCTTCTTGCACAATATTTTATTGCTATGAGAATGTTTTATATTAATACTGACAAATATCTTGCTAATAGTATGGAAGACCCTAAAGCAAAATGTCCTTTAGATTATGATTCACCATTTAATGCATGGAAAGAAATATTCCGCTTTAACTTACCAATTAAAATAATTGCTGATCTTTCAGATTCATACCCAAGACCTGAAAGGTACTATAAAGATCTTAGTCGTGAATTTGGAAAAACTCCAGATCAACTAAAAGAGGAAGATGATAAGGCTACTCCTGAAGATAATAGTACATTCTATATGTAAATATACATATTTATATTACTTGTTTTCTTAAATAATAATATAGGGGAGTACTTTAATTAAAGTATTCCCCTATATTATTATGATATTTATTCCAAATCTATATGGCTAACATATATATCCTTAGCTAAGAAAATTTGAGCATTCTCTTTAAATTTTATAGGATTTTCTGTTGTAAAATATTTTATAGTACCATTTTTTGTACAACGAATATCCATTTCAATATGCCGCTTAAAATAGTTTCTTAAACTATTTGCTACATATTCACCCTGCGCTATGGCTCTAACATGGTTAGGTAAATATTTTTTTATCTTAGGAAGTAATAAAGGATAGTGTGTACAGCCAAGTAACAATGTGTCAATAAGTGGATCTGATAATAAAATATTTTTTATACGCTTTTCTACAAAATAGTCTGCTCCCTCGCCTGAAGCTTCATTATTTTCAATTATTGGCACCCAAAGCGGACATGCCTCGCCACTAACTACAATATTAGACCATAATTTTCTTATTTCGATATCATAACTTTTACTACGTATAGTTCCTTCTGTAGCAAGAATACCAACGTGGTTTGTTTTAGTCAATTTACCAATTATTTCGGCTGTTGGTCGTATCACCCCTAATACTCTTTTAGTTGGGTCTATTTGCGGTAAATCGTATTGCTGTATTGTACGTAAGGCTTTAGCAGAGGCTGTATTACAAGCTAATATAACTAAATTACAACCCATATCAAAAAGTTTAATAACTGCTTGCTTGGTAAATTGGTAAACAATATCAAAAGATCTTGTCCCGTATGGAGCTCGTGCATTATCGCCAAGATATATATAATCATACTCAGGAAGTTCATCCTGTATAGCTCTAAGTATAGTGAGCCCGCCATACCCAGAATCAAACACTCCAATAGGTCCCTTATCTGTAGAAAGCCTGCAATTCATTAATTTCTATTATATTTTTATGTTATATATTTTTTTATTTTAATAGTTTCTTAAGTAAGTCTGTAATATCTTCTCCGAAATATTTATTTATATATGGCAGCGTATTATTATCGGTATTAAATATAAAAGCATATTTTTTGTCTTCCCCAATACTTATAATTGCAGCATTTAATTTATTCTTAGCAGGCATAAATGCTTCTTTTTCAGCTTTGGCAAGTAGACGTTCACTTTCTTTTTTAAAAGCAATGTTACGATCCATCATATCTTGAAGCTCAGCTTGACGCTTTTTTAAAATAGTGGGGGCAAAGTTACGTTGACCCTCTAAAAAATTTTCATACTGTACCCTAAAATCAGTTTCAGAGCGTTTTGCTTCTTCATCATATTTTTGCTTAAGCACATTTAAATCGGCTGTTGCTTTAGCATATTCTGGCATAGATTTTAAAACTTCAGTATAACTAAAATATCCGAATTTAATATCCTGTGCAGCTATTATCAAAGGAACTATTAAAGATATAAAAAATAAAATAATCTTCTTTTTCATTATTTTTAATCCCTATATTTAAAGTAATAAAGACTACCATTTTAATAAAGTTATTCATGGTAGTCTTTATCTCATTTATATATTAAAATAATTATTTTATTCTACTCATCTTGGAAAGTTGTAGCTTAACTTCTGCTGTTATATCTTTGCTAAATGCATTGTTAATATATAATGGCTGACCTGCAGATTTTTCCATAATATATACATATCCACCAGCTTTAGCAACTGTCTCTATGGCTTTACGAACTTTATCAAGAATTGGACCTAACTTTCTTTGCTGCTCCTCGTTAAAAGCTTTTTGATTGTCTTGCACTGTTTGCTGAACCTTTGTGTACATTTCTTGCAACATTTTTTCTGTTTCTGCCTGTTTTGTTGCATTCATTGTGCTTTTAGTACGATCATATTCTTCGGCCTTTCGTTGTAATTCTGCTTGCAGCTCGGCAATTTGTTTATCATACTGCTTTCCTTTTACTTCTAAATCTGCTTGAATTATTTTTGCCTCTGGCAATGATTGGAGTAATGCTTGTGAATCAATGTGCCCAAACTTTTGAGCAAATAAGCTCATTGGTGCAAATAAAATTAAAAATAAAAATAATTTTTTCATCATTTCTTTTTTATTAATTGTTAGTATTTTTTCTAATGATAGTTATTATTGGTATGAGTAACCTAATTTTTGAAGTATTTCGTTACTTATATCAATACGTGGTGAACCATATATAATACCTGCTGTTTGACTAGAACGATCTATAACAAGACTATAGCCACGTTGGTCAGCTATATCCTTTACTGCATTATATATTTCATCTTGTATTGGAGATATAAGACTGGAGCGTTTCTTGAATAATTCTCCTTCTGGTCCGAAATATTTACGCTTAAGGTCTGAAGCTTGCTTTTCTTTATTTATAATTTCTTCTTGCCTTTTCTTTTTTTGTTCTTTGGAAAGGAAAACTACTTCGTTTTGATAGTTTTTATACATAGTAGCCGCCTCTGTTGTTAACGCTTCTATCTCAGCCTGCCATTTCTTACTTGTTTGATTAAGTTGCTCATTAGCTCTCTCATAAGCAGGAATATTATTTAGTATATATTCCATATCCATTAAAGCAATTTTTTGTGCATAAATTGTTATACTAAATAATGCTAAGATGCACAAAGTTATACATTTCTTCATTATACTATATCTCCTTTTACTTTATTTATGTTTCTTAGTTATAAATATTCTATTTTAGAATTCTTGTCCTAAGATAAAATGGAATTGACTTCCACCAATTTTACCATATACTTTATCAAAACCATAAGCCCAATCTATACCCATCATTCCTAACATAGGTAAGATTATACGCACACCAACACCTGCTGAACGTTTCATACTAAATGGATTAAAATCCTTAGTGTTTTGCCAAGCATTACCAGCCTCAAGAAAACCAAGTCCATAGATAGTTGTTTGACCAAAAAGGAATGGATAACGTAATTCTAAAGAAAAACGATCATACGCATAAGCAGGAGCTTGTCCTTGTTGTGTTAAGGATCCATTATCGTATCCACGCAAGCCTATAGTCTCTTCTGCATATCCTGTAGAGTATCCACTCATTCCGTCTCCACCCATATAGAAAGTTTCAAAAGGACTCTTCTTGTATTTATTATAACTACCTAATATTCCAAGCTCTATACGAGTCATTAAAACAAGATTCTTTTCCCCACTAGTTAATGATGTAAAAGTACGAGCCTTAAACTTCCACTTGTGGTATTCTATCCAACGATATTTTTCTTGCTGCTCATCTTGGAATGTAGGTGAATTCATATCGTTAGCAAGATTCTTGTAGTCCTTCTTTATAAACTTAGACCATGGTGGAGTAATTGTAAGAGAGATAGAAAATTCTGATCCTCTACGTGGGAAAAGTGGATTATCTGTTGAAGAACGATTTAAAGATATATTGAAATTAAGGTTGTTTGCTGTACCATTAGTCATCAAGAAATAACGCCAATTTTTTAAATTGTATCGTTGATAAGCTAATTGTAATGATAATGTAAAGAAATCGTCTGGCCAAGAAAGACGTTTACCCCAGCCAACATATACATTCATTAATTTTATATATTTATTAGGATCTAAGTAATTCTCATAGTTATTATAATTATAGTAGTTACCATACATATAATTATAATAGTTATTCATGTAACCATTATTGCGATAGTAGCTGGAACTAACATCTGTTTGTTTAGAGAAAGATCCACCAACAGAGAACTGTATAGGACGTTTTCCACCTAACCAGTTAGTAGAGTAGTTCACTCCATAAGACTGATAATATGAACCATTGGTTTGTACGTTTATAGACATTAACTCACCATCTCCGATAGGTAATATACCTCGTCTATCTTTATTTTTTCCAAACAGGTTTGCCATAGAGAAATTCGTTAACGTTAAACCAACCTGACCAACTACTCCTGTTTGAGCATATCCCAAAGATAAATTCACTCTGTCATTGTTCTTTGATTTTAATTTCCAGTCAATGTCTACAGTTCCATCATCCATGTTTGGTTTTGGCTCTGGTGTAACAGATTCTGGCTCAAAATGTCCTGTTGTAGCAATTTCTCTTGCTGTACGTTGTAATGCTTCACGTGAGAATAAGTCTCCAGGCTTTATACGCATTTCACGCCTTATAACATTTTCGTATATTTTATTATTACCATATATACGTACACGTTTAACTCTTGCCTGTTGCCCTTCTACTATACGCATTTCTAAATCTATGGAATCACCAACAATATTTATTTCTGTAGGCTGTATATTGAAAAAAAGATAACCTTTATTCCAATATTCATTAGATATAGCATCATCATCTTCATAGAGACGTTTTGCAATGTACTTTTGATTGTATACATCTCCCTTCTTCATATTTAATAATGCTGCTAAATATTTAGTAGGGTATACTGTATTTCCTACCCATGTTATATTTCTTATATAATACCTTTTACCCTCATCTATTTTTATATATATGTTTACGTGATTTGGATCAACATTCCACACGCTATCTCTTACTATTCTTGCATCTCTAAAACCATATTCGTTGTACTTATTTATAAGATTTTTTTTGTCTTCTGTCCAACGTTCTGGAGTAAACTTTTTAGGTTTAAATATATTTACAAATTTATTTGCTTCGTTTGTTTTAGCAAATGCACCTTTTGTAAAAAGTCCACCTTTAAGTTTTTTATCTGATATTTGATTATTTCCATCTATAATTATTTTTCTTACCTTTACCTTTTCTTTTTTATCTATATCTACATCAATAATTATTTTATTTGGAGCGGTAACATCATTTCGTTGAAGTATATTTATATTAGCATCTTTATAACCTTTTTCATCGAAATACTTCTTAGCTATTTGTTGTGTCCGCTTTATTATTGTAGGAGAGATTTGATTTCCTACCCTTATACCAAGTATCTTTTCTAAATCTTCTTTTTCAGACTTTTTTACTCCAATATAATTAATAGCAGAAATACGTGGACGTGCTTTTAAGTTAATATGTAGATAAGCATTATCTCCTTGTATAGAATCTACTGTTATAGATACATCTGAGAATAATCCATACTTCCAATATCGCTTTACTGCATCAGTAATAACAGCTCCAGGAATATCTATTTTTTGCCCAATAGTAAGTCCTGATATATTTATTAAGACATAATCTTCGTACCCTTCTATACCTGTCACAGATAATCCAGCAAGCGTATAAGTTTGTGGGGAATTATTATACGAAATATTAGGATTAATAATTTTTTGCTGTGCATTTATATGTATACTAAATACATATACAACTAATAGCAGAAATGTTTTCTTTATATTAATCATTGGATTTTTATTTATTTTCTTGTTCTTTATCTACTTGTAGCTCTGTTTTTCCAAAACGTCTCTGACGTTTCTGATAGCTAATTATAGCTTTATGCAAATCGTCTTCATTAAAATCAGGCCAATATGTATCACAAAAATACAACTCGGAGTATGCTGCTTGCCATAATAGATAGTTTGAAATACGTAACTCACCTCCTGTACGTATTATAAGCTCTGGATCAGGCATAAAATATGTACATAAATTATTGCTAATTGTATCTTCATTTATGTCATCATAAGATATTTCACCTACATTAACTTTATAGACTATTTTTTTTAAAGCCTGAGTTATTTCCCATCTTGAAGAGTAACTTAGTGCTACAACCATAGTCATCTTTTTATTTTTTGCAGTATGTGTAATAGTTTCTTTTAGTTTTAACTGAACAGTATTAGGAAGTCTTTCTATATCACCTATCACTTTAAAACGAACATCGTTTTTCATAAAAATCTCATCTTCAAGTGATGTTAAAACAAGACTCATAAGTGCAGAAACCTCATCAGAAGGTCTATTCCAATTTTCTGTAGAAAAAGTATATAGAGTAAGGTATTTTACTCCTAATCGTGTACATTCAGATGTTATCTTACGTACAGTTTCAACACCTGCTTGATGTCCATAAGAACGCGGTTTATTTCGTTCTGTTGCCCAACGACCATTACCATCCATTATTATGGCAATATGTTGAGGTATGTTATTTATATTTAATTTCTCTGTCATATTTTTTATAGGTATAGAGAAAAATTCTTCAAATACTATTTTCTAAGCAAGTTTACTCATCATCATTATGGCAAGTTTTACATTTTACCATAAAGCTATAGGTTAATGAGAGTTGTAATGTCGAAAAATTATCTGTATTTTTAAATAGCCCAGTGCTTTTTATTCCGTAAGGATCACTTTGACTATCAAGTTTATCACTAAGAGTAAAGTGTATAGTCCATGTTAATCCAACATTTGTTCTCTCACCTATCTTATATTTTATACCTATTCCTAATGGAATATTTGCTGTAAACAGTTGTTTTGCTGTTTTTTTTTCGTCTATTAAGTATTTTAAGTAACTTATCCCAATTCCTCCGAATAAATATGGTGTAAATCGCTTAGCTCCTCTATAATCTTGACCTGTTCCATATGCAAAGAAGTTATATTGATAGCTAAAGCTTAAATCTATTAGTTTATTATTAAATTTCCATGGACTTTTAACATATTTATGATAATAAGTTTTTTCATCTGTCGAAATTCCCTTTATTTTTCCATACATTAATAACGTATTCAATGCCATATGCGGATTTATATTATAATTTGCAGTCACCCCTATTGTAGGTTGCATCTTTCTAATTATCAAACTATTAAAATCTCCTATATAGGTCATTAATCCTATATTTAGCCCTATCTCCATCCTATACTCTTCGCTCTCTTGTGCCTTAACAGTAGAGAAAAATAATAAGACTATAGCATAACATAGGAAAGATTTCATCTGCTTATTTTTTCATATTAGTAAAAAATAAATTTTTATTATCCCAGCCAAGACTGTTTAGTCTTCCTTTCCAAACAGTATTACCTGATATAATCCATATATAATTTTTAGCATCTACAGTTACTCCAAATGGGGTTATAGGTGTTATAATTTGTGGATATGTATAAAGAGGATTAAATTCCCATGAAAACGCATTATTCGTACTTTCTTTTATTGCTATAAATTTATTATCTTTTATTCCTATAGATATTATATTTTCATTATAGTTTAACAGAGTATATGTATCATAATTAGGTAATTTATGTTCGTTAGATGCATCATTTGATATTAACAGCCATTTGTGTTTTATAGATTTACTATCATTATCTATTATCTTAGTCCATGTGACTATTTGTCCATTGCTTATTTTACCTGATAAAATAAGCATACTAATATTATCATTGACTGATAAAGGCTTATTAACATATGTAATATTGCTTATTGGCAATAAATCTTTTTCATCGCCTAATAGTTCTTTCTCCCATGTTAGTCCATTATCTTTTGAACTTTTTATAATCCCTTCATTAGATATAGCAAATATATCTGTCGGTGTTGCTGCAATAAGCTGTTTTAAATCATTATTATTACTACTTATTGTCTCCCATGTTAGACCATCATGACTTCTTAACAACTTTTTATTACTTAATATATATATATATTCATTTTTTGTTATAACACTTTTATAAGCATTTTCATCAAATGATTGATTTATTTCTTCCCATTTTCTACCACCATCTATTGAATTTGTATAGCCTATTGTCTTAGATTTTTTTAACCCAAAAACAAATATGCTTTTCTCATTAGTTATAGTTCGTATATCGGTTAATTGTGAAAAATAAGGATAATTATCTAATTTTGTCCAACTAAAGGTATTCCCTTTTTGTTTATGGACATTTACTTTTATAGCATATGTTGTTGTTGCTTTATCATCTTGAGATGTTACAACAAATAAAGTATCTTTTGTTAAATCTATTGAGTCTTTACCGTTAAATGTTACAGGTTTATCTGTTTCTTTTGATTTTGTAAATAAATATCCTCCATTTTTTGTTTTTACAGTCAAAAGAACAGCTTTAATATTTGAACCAAAAGGAAGTGAATCAGGATTATATATTAATTTTCTCTTCTGGTCTATATAAAAAATATTTTTCTTAGGTGTATAATCTTTTGTACAAATAGTATCTTTTCCCGTTTGAGAAATAGTATCGTATGTTAGTTTAAGTTTATTTATAGAAAAACTCATTATAGCTGTATCACTAAATGTTATTACTTCTTCGCTATTAGTTCTAAAACATGAAGTAAATAATAGCACTGTAGCTATTATTGTTATAATAAGTTGTATTTTTTGTCTCATTGGATAATCGTAATTATGTTTTATCTGCAAATTTAATCAGAAATACTCAAATACTTGCTAATTTAATTGTTATTTATGTTATTTATTGATTTTGAGACTTTATTTTAAGTTTGTTTAGTAAGTTATTTCTTTTACTAATATTTATCTAGATATCATTAAAAAAGACTCCACTGCTATTAATATTAATAGCAGTGGAGTCTTTTTTAATTTTAAAGAGTAAGTTTTATATACTTATCAAATATATATTATAGCTTTGGACCAGCTGCAACTAATGCCTTTCCTGCTTCATTTGTTGTATATTTGTTAAAGTTCTTTATGAAGCGTGCTGCAAGATCTTTTGCTTTTTCGTCCCATTTAGATGCATCAGTATATGTATCACGAGGATCAAGTATTTCTGTAGCTACACCTTCTAACTTTGTAGGTACAACAAAGTCAAAATATGGAATAGTCTTTGTTGGAGCCTTGTCGATAGAATGGTTTAATATAGCATCTATAATACCACGTGTATCCTTTATAGAGATACGTTTACCTGTACCATTCCAACCTGTATTTACTAAGTAAGCTTTTGCACCATTCTTTGTCATCTTCTTTACTAATTCTTCTGCATATTTAGTTGGGTGAAGCTCTAAGAATGCTTGACCAAAACAAGCAGAGAATGTAGGTGTAGGTTCTGTAATACCACGCTCTGTACCTGCAAGTTTAGCTGTAAAACCTGATAGGAAATAGTACTTAGTTTGATCTGGAGAAAGAATAGATACAGGAGGTAATACTCCAAATGCATCTGCACTCAAGAATATAACTTGCTTAGCTGCAGGTCCTGCAGAAATAGGACGTACTATATTCTTTATATGCTGTATTGGATAAGAAACACGTGTATTTTCTGTACGTGTCTTGTCTGTAAAATCTATTTTACCACTTTCTGATACAATTACATTCTCAAGGAGTGCATTACGTTTAATAGCTCCATAAATATCAGGCTCTGATTCCTTGTCAAGGTTTATAACTTTAGCATAACAACCTCCTTCAAAGTTAAATATACCATTATCATCCCATCCATGTTCATCATCACCAATAAGAAGACGTTTTGGATCTGTTGAAAGTGTTGTTTTTCCTGTACCTGATAGACCAAAGAATATAGCTGTATTTTCGCCATTAAGATCTGTATTAGAAGAGCAGTGCATAGAAGCTATTCCCTTTAATGGGAGGTAATAGTTCATCATAGAGAACATACCTTTTTTCATTTCACCTCCATACCATGTATTTAAGATAACTTGCTCTTTAGTTGTAACATTAAATGCTACACAAGTTTCAGAATTCAAACCAAGTTCTTTGTAATTTTCAACCTTAGCTTTAGAAGCATTATATACAATGAAATCTGGTTCTTGGTCTAGTTCTTCTTGATTAATTGGTCTGATAAACATATTAGTTACAAAGTGAGCCTGCCAAGCTACTTCAACTATAAAACGTATTTTCATACGTGTGTTTTTGTTAGCACCACAAAAACCATCTACGATAAATAAACGTTTGTTAGAAAGTTCTTTTTTAGCTAATTGATTAACAACTTTCCAAGTTGACTCTGACATTTTGTGGTTGTCATTTTTATATTCATCTGTTGTCCACCAAACAGTGTCATGTGAATTAGCATCGTCAACAATAAATTTATCTTTAGGTGAACGACCTGTATAAATACCTGTTTGAACACAAACTGCACCTAATTCTGTTTCCTGACCTTTCTCATACCCTTTGAGACTTTCTTTTGTTTCCTCTTCGAATAACAATTCGTAAGATGGATTGTAAACTACTTCCGTAGTTCCAGTAATACCATACTTTTCTAGTATGCTTTTATCAAACTGTGCCATTATATATTTAATTTAGTTGAATAAATATTTTATTTCTAATTTTAACTAATAAATATTTTGCTCCTGAAATAACATCTTGTATATATTACAATATATTTTTGTAAAATAAAATTTCTCTTATTTAAATAACTTTTTAATTTAGCTACTATGTAAGGAATTTATTTACATTGGCAAAGTTAGAAAAAAAAGTATAATAAAAATAATTTTTATATTTTAAAAAAGAATTATTATTGCTATTTTTAATTTAATTAACGTAGAAAAATAACAAAATCTATATTTTTGTAATCTCCAACTTGCAAAATAAGTTATATATATAGTATGAGACCTCTGCAAAACCTTTGTTATAGAAGTTAAATGCATCCTTAAAACTATCTTTTAAATCAAAAAACAAACTGTTATAGAGTCTCTCAACTAAGATAGGAAAACAATATATAATATATTTTTTATCACTAATTTTTATTAAAGGGCGTGCCCTAAATATGCAATAATCTACATTATCATCTCTACTTTTTATCTCTGTATTATTATAGGAAATATGCTCATTCAGATTGATAGAAAGAAAATTATTGCTGTCCGGTAAAACTTTTTCAAACAAAATAAATTAGGGCTGACACATCTCACGAGGTATCAGCCCTTTTGGTTATCTTTGTTTTCTCAATATAATCAATATAATAAATATAACCATGAGCAAAGATAGTCATTTTACCAGACAGCAAAAATTTCATTTCGTTGATTATCTTCACTATATGCCAAAATTGAACATGGAATATGCCTATTGTCTATTATTAATTTACAGTCTTTTGAAAACATATAAAAATTCCCAATCATTGTAACGCTAAGAGTATACACTTTTCCTTTAATAGAAGTGTAATTCGTATTTTCATTTATTGTTACTATATACAATATCGGGATTTATAGATTGTAGATTCCTTATGAAACCATTTTTATCTTTTGGTGAAATAATAAGAGGTGTTTTTTGTTGGATGAAATATATTGCTATTCGATCTAGCGAGGCTGCTGGTGCAGCAAGAATAGAATTTGTGTCTTTTATTTTTCTTATTTGATTTATGTCATAATTGTTGGTTGATAACATACCGCATTTAACACAGAGGATGTTATTATGGATAGTATAGCGGATATCAAAAAGAGAGAAAAGAGCAAAAAAGAGAATTAATGCTACAATTGTCACTACAATCCACGAAAAATCGTATACTAATACGGGTATTATAGGAATTACAGTGAATCCTATAATGGCACATATTAGCCAAATTGCAATTTTTGTTTTATAAACTTTTTCCATCCCGTTCAATAATAAGAACATTTTCTGAGACTGCAGGTTGCTTGCTGAGGTTCAGATTAATGGTTTGTTTTAGACGGTTTGTGTCAATAGTTTTCGCATCTGCAACATAAAGTTCCTTGTATACTTCTACAGCATCATCAACAACCTTTGTGAGATCTACATTGTCAAATGTAATTTCTTTGTTCTCACACGTAGAAAGCATATAAACATCAAAGTTCTTGCTTATTTGTAAATGTGTTGCCCCACTAACTTTAGTTTTAGTTGCAGCAGCTGCTGCATATACAACAGACAATCCGACACCTAAATTTACCGCAGCAACCGCAGTATATGCCGCTCCTGCATATGATACGGCGATCACTGCAATGTAAAATATAAATACAACTGCTGCTACGGCCATAGTTTGCAACTGTTGTTCATTTATATTAGTAACTCCGAGGCTTTGAAGCAATTGTTTTTTCTCATCGACAGTTAACAGGTTGCATAATCATTGGCTGTATTATCCAATAATCCTTTTTTATGCATTAAGCGAAGATATTGTTTGATATCGTTGTTTGCAATTGCTTCTGCAATGTCATCATCAGCAAGAGCTGTAGTTATTCTCATAAGAGCATCATCTGTAATCTCAATATCGATGTCAATAGATCTACTTTTGAGATATTTGGATGGAGCTTTGTTAAACTCTTTTGCAAACTCTCTATCAGATATTATCTTATGTGCGAGATCCGAAATGTAACTAAAGTAGTCAGCTTGTTCCGTGGTTAAAGAAACATTTATCGCTGGGAGTCCCATGTCGGCAAGTTGCTCGACTTTATTGACAGATAGTGGTTCTGGAACCATATTGACACAAGAACTGGTTAATATGCTGCCAGAAACAGTCCAAACGACAAGTCGGGTGATGTGTTTATTGGGCTTTTTCATTGGACATTATATTGATTGTTTAACAATGAATGAGTATCTTAACATAATGGACGGGAATACCTCTTTATAGAATTTTTGAGCTGTGTTTAAATACATTTTATTTGTGAATAGAGCAGCACAATAAAAGCATATATGAGAAAGCACTCTACATTCTGGTAATTCAAATCCGAGCTTTTTTTCAACAAATAAAAGTATTTTATATGGACCATCTACAAATAACCATATTTTTAGGAAATCGTTAAATTGATTATCATATAATGTATCCATACTAAATCGATTTAAATTCCCTAAATCTAAATGCTTTATATATAGCACAGGTAGACCACAACAAGCCAATAGCCGATTATCTGGAGAGATGGTTAGTGCATTGAATAAATTCGTACATCTATCTTTACTTGGATGATTAGTTTCTTTATCAATAGGAGGAAGATAAGGGAGAGATTCTTTAGTGAAAGGCATCCATACACCATTTATAATTGTTAGCTTTGGTGGAGTGGAATTCTTTATAGACACAAAATCTGCGATTCTTGAATCTTTCAGAAGATCCTCAACTTTGAATATTCTATCTTTCCCGGATTCAATATTGACAACCACTGTAAGATTTAATTGAACAGCGGCGCATATAGCATTTTTAATTTTTCCGATTGAGACATATTCTAAGTGATCATCTCCAGTACTAAAGTTAATCTCATCGAGTCCAGCTTCTTTACATCGAGTGAGAATATCTAAAGCAAATTCTGCAGATTTGACCCAGAAACCATTTGTTACTACTCGACATAATAATTTGTTAGAGTGAATGTGTTCTATAAGGGATAACAAATAATCTATATCTAAAAAACACTCTCCTCCAGTTAACACGACAACCTGCAAACTCTTATGTTTTGATACGGCGTAGTCTATATGAGATATTGCCAAAGAAAGAGGCAATTTCTCCTTTCTATCGGGATTGCATTCAAAACAGCAGTTATTGCAAGCCGCAGAACACTTATATGTTGTTATAAGCGTAAGCGTAGTAGGTGGAATGGTTCTTTCAATAGACATGTTGTTTATAATAAAAAGTTGATTCTATCGTAATCGAGCGTGATATGGTACTCCCCATTGTTAGACATGGTTTATATTTATTATTGCGCTTCCAGAAAGCCTGCGGACTTGCCGTTCACATCCTACTGTCTTAGTGACCGCAAAGGTACTACAATTATGTGAAACATGCAAATCTCACATACGTTTTTATGCAACGGAAGAAGCCCGTTCTGTTACTGATGGGAACGCTGGGCGTTGTAGTACGTTATATACTTCCAAACGCCATAGCGCAGTTCCTCTACGCTATCAGTTGGAGTAATGTAGATGTATTCTTGCTTGATAGTCCGCCAGAAGCGTTATATCCAAATGTTGCCCTTGCATCGTCCCTTTCCATCCATGCTAATCCAGATGCCGTACCCCTCAAGCAGTTCCTCCCATTTCTGGGTCGTATACAGGATGCCTTGATCTGAGTTCACTATTTCAGGAGCCCCCACTTGTTTATGCAGTCCTCCATTAACTCCAGTTCATTGGTGGCTGACAATGTATTGCTTAACCGCCATCCGACGATGTAACGACTGTATACGTCTATGACAGCATAGAGATACATAAAGCCACCCTGCATGGGAATGTAGGATATATCTGTACTCCATACTTGTTTTGGATGGGTAACCTCTAGATTTCTAAGTAGGTCGGATTAAAATATTCGGGATTTCCTCCAATGGACAGACACTTGGTAGGATATATGCCATGAGGTTCGTCTTCCTCATCAAGCGTCTGATGCGCTTGGCGTTTGCATGTATACCATCAAGGGCAAGTGTATCCACCATCTTCAGCACGCCTATGGTAGGATGCTCTGTGTATATCTGGTCTATCTTCTCCATTATCTGAAGGTTCTCTTTGCTTTCTCTCCGCTTTAGGTACTCTGAAATGAACATCAGAGGGAAACCTAAGAAAATCGTAAGTATCATAGCTACAAGTAGTTATGATACTTTTCTT
>CAMPYS010000011.1 GCA_946998295.1 uncultured Prevotella sp. | reverse complement strand
AGTGCTTTCTTGTAAAAGCTTTAGTGCTTTCTTGTAAAAGCTTTAGTGCTTTCTTCAAAAAGCTTTAGTGCTTTCTTCAAAAAGCTTTAGTGCTTTCTTTTGTTGGTATAGGGAACGCAACTGCAAACCTTTAGGGAACACAACAACAAACCTTTAGGGAACACAACAACAAACCTTTAGGGAACACAACGGCAAACCTTTAAGGAACACAATAACAAACCTTTAGGGAACGCAACGGCGTTTCCTAAAGGTGCGTTAAGCTAAACACTAAAACAGTGTTTTACCGTCTCTTTGTATTGGGAATTATATTGACTACTAATAAAAAGAAACGCCCCGAAATCACTTCGAGACGTTTCCCCGTAAGATATAACATTTTATCTTACTATAACCTTTCTACCTTGGTATATATAAACTCTTCCTTTTATAGGCTTTTCAACAATAAGTCCATTTAATGTATAATAATGTTCCTTACTTGCTGAATTATATACAACTTGTTCTATTGAGTCAGCATCTTTATAAACTTTGATTGTACCTGCAACATAGTTAAAATCGTAATTTTGTGCTTCAGCATTTTGAGGGTAAACGGTGTAAACACCCTCTTTTGCTATTGCTGTTACTATCTTTCCTTCACTGTTCTTAATAATAAAAGAAGGCTGGGTAACTAACTCGCAATTAGTTTCGCCGTTCTTTAAATTTGAAATCTTAAATGTAGGTTCAAACTTGTCACCTAAATTGATAGACTTGCTATCAACTGTTAGTGTTGCTTTAGCCTTAGTAACAACAAGAGTTCCCGCAAAAAGTTGTAACATGTCCGACTGTATAGTTCCCTGCTCTATGTTTATAGGATATTCTCCCGCAACAGATGTTTTTGTTGCTTTACAACTTAATATCGGTTCACCAACAAAGTCGTCACCTAACACCTTATAACCAAACTTAGGGTTATCGTCACCATACTCGCGGGTAGCTGTACGTACATAAATATCGCTACCAAAAGGTATAATATTGTCAAACACGTTATAAAAATCTTTCCACTGGTCTGCTTTCTTATATACATTCTCTGTATGGAAAGGAACATATAACTTTGTTATAGACTTATTAATGTCAGAAAACACATTATTACCTAATTTGCATGGAACTTTGCTATAAATACGTACACTATTATAAGCATAACACCCATCAAACGCATTATTGCCTATAAACTCTATACTTGCAGGTAAACTAATATTAGTTATACGCTGACAACCAGCAAAGCCATAATTATGTATTTTTTTAACTCCGTTAGGTATCTTAATGTTACCTGTAGATAGTGGTAATATTTCTATTATTTCCGTTTTGTCTTTAGAATAAAGAATGTTATTTTCTAAAATGTAATCTTTATCGTCTCCTTGTGGAATTATAAGTTCGTTAATTCTATCAAGTTTTCCAAAAGCTCCATCTTCAATGTGTGTTATAGCCTTTGGTAAAACAATCTTTTTTAATCCTTTACATCCATAGAATGCCCTTTGTGTTAAAACATTGTTTTTAGTAGTAAACTGTTTGTCTGCTTCAACCAGATAAGGTTCTCCCCCCTCTTCTATTACCGCCTCGCTCAAGTCAATTTCTTCTATAGCTCCGTCCGTTGTCTTTCCTTCAGCATCTACTCCGCCTAAATAACGTAAATACTTTAAGTCGGTAGAGTTAATCTTACCTGTCACCTTTAATGTCTGTAGTGTTTCAAGTTGTGCTACATCTATTTTATTCTTTAGCGTTCCCGCATCATTAATGTTAACCGTCAATTTTTTATCCCGTGCAGGACGATCAGGTGCCAATCCTATTATCATGTTTTGGCTTTCAGAAAATTGATAGTTTATAGGGTTAAGCAGATTAATATCAAAATACCCATTGTCATCTCCATTCCATCCCCAGTTAACATATACCTTTCCTTCTTCATTATATCCACATAACACAAAGGCATGTCCTCCGTTTTGAGGTCTCTTGTCTGTTGCTCCATAAAATATAGCTCTATGAGAGCTTAGCTCCTTGAAGACAATATTCATCCATTCAATATCCTTTTTAAAATAGTCTGAACGTGATAATAGTTTCATTGTTTCAGGATAAGCAAAATATGTTTTTAGTCCTTCAAACGCTGCTGTTATCGGTGTTCCCGACACATCAGAGCCATAAGTCATATTTGCTGCAAATCCACAGTCTCTCATTAATGTAGCCACAGCTGTAGCTTCTTCCTCATTAAAAGTACCTTTCTTGTAAACATCTTTCATTGAGTTCCATTTGTAAACACTCTTAGAAAAGTCTACGGTGAATGTTTTCAATGTTCCATCTTTTTGCTTAACTTTTAATGTTTTTGTTCCTACACCCTTATTAGGATATTTATTGTAACGAAGAATCTGCGCCATTGCAGTTGCAACACATCCTGTAACAGCAATATCTCCTCCTTTATAGTCTTGTCCGGGAGTATTTCCCAATTTTGCCGCTGTTGGACATAACCTATTAAAAGGGTCCTGTTGTCCCCAATGTGTTGTAACAAATCCTTCTACCTTTTGAGGATATTTGTTTAAATCGGGCTTAACGGTAGTAAGTTGCTCTCCTTTTTTTACAACTTCTTTTATAGTCTGCTCTGCTCTATTTAGAAACCAGTTAAAATTAGGATTAATATTGTTCTCCTTGAAAGATGTTTCAGAATATCCTATTATTTCAGGCAGTAAGTCGTCATTACTTATTATAACATAACCTCCTGTTGATGCGGCAACAATGGTAAAGGCTTTATTTTGTTTTACTACTTTTAATTGTTTAAATCCTTTTGCATGTAAAGAACTACCATTATAAGTATTTACTTTTAAAGCTCTTTTAGCTGCAAGCAATATGGCTTGCTTAGAACGTGGTGCAGAATAGGCATTTATAATAAAACCTATAAAAAATAGTATTGAGGTTATTATTCTATTGTTCTTCATTTTGTTCTCTTTTTTTTTTCTTAGATCTAGCAGAGAAGTCGTTAAGTTGAGAGATTAACCCATACACTTCTCTGCGTCTTTATCTATTTTATTTATTTATTGTTAGTTATCACTACTTTTTTACCATTAATAATATATACTCCTTGTTTTAAAGAGTTTATACTATTAGCATTACGTAGTAACAACACTCCATCTAATGTGTAAACATCAAAACAAGATTTATTATTATTAATATTATTTATAGCAGTAACAACGTCCACATCTATAGGCTCAGATTCTTTTCCGTCTGCATATACAGCCGATAGGCTATACGTGTGTTTACCGTCAGATATTGAATTAACTTCCTTAAAAGAAGTAGTAGAACTACTACCAACCAATATTCCATCACGGTAAATATTATAAGCAATAGGTGTGTTTCCCTTTGTATATGTTATATCGTCTATCATAAACATCGTTACAGTTCTTGCAGATGTAATTTGCCTTATTGCAAAGAATCTTGTACCTTCAGGAATATCAACAGTGATATTAGTCCATTGTCCCGTTGCTATAGTTTGTGGCTTGCCAAGTTTTAAGAACTCATTAATGTTATTAGCAGATATACCTTTTGAATAAAGTATCTCAAATGTTTCCCCAAATTTAGCTATATTCTTAACCCAGAAATTGATAGTTTGAGCTTTACCCGGTAAAATAGGGCTTATTATCCAGTTGTCAGCTTGCATAGGTATCGCTTTAGACAAGTTAGCCACTTGTATAAAGGACATTGCAGCTTTTTCTCCAGAATGAGATTTGATATGTTTATAATATTTACTGTTAGGATAATCGTTAGGTTTTGCTACAAGAAAGGCAAACTGTTTACGATTATTAGGGAAAGAAAAGTTTTCAGGGTCTAAAGAAACAGCATATCCCTTATCTCTGTCCACAAGTGTCCATTCTCCCATAGATGTAGACCATGGTGAATAACTTTCAAAATCTTCTGTTATAGTAGGTGTTTCTATGTTTGGCGCTTGCCACGTCATAGCAACAGAGGAACTATTAGTATTGGTTATTTTAAGATTTTGAGGTTGCGGAACATCATGCTTAACAAAAGTAATAACACTTGAACTAATATTATTTTTCTTATCAACATCATTAGGTATTGATACTTCAGCTCTAAGGTCTATTTTTTGTTTATTATCTTTTAGTGATGTTTGGAAAGATAGTGCAACTGTTTCAAAATCTGTTGTTTTAAGAACTTTAGTTAATTGTGTGCTTGCAACTTCATTACCATTAGCATATAGCTTAATTGTAGCTTTACTATCAATATTGTTGTCTCCTAAATTTGTAACTTTTGCATTAACAGTTATCTTATGACCTTTCTTTGCAAAAGGCGAAGCATTTAGTTTTATTTCACCATCTGTTGGTAATGGGTCTATAAAATGAATATTATCTATATATATAGGCTTGTCTGCTTGCTCCTCTGTTGCATCGCCAATAATAGTAAAGTTTATGTAATTTACTTTTGTTAATTCTGTAGGTACTTCAACTACTGCCCTTTGCCATTGATTAGATTTAGTAGTTTCTGTTGCAAAATCTTTCTTAACAAGTACAGTAGGTTTACCATTCATCGGGTGTGCTATTATAAGCAACTTACGTTTAGCTCCTGCCTCACATTTGTAGTCAAAAATCAATTTTGGTTTCACAGCTCCACGAAGACTTATTTTGCCTAACATTATCATGGCAGTTCCTTTTTTCTTTGGATCAAAGGACAGACAACCATTATCATTATCAGAAGACTCACCTTTTAACATTATCCACTCATCTTTTTCAGGTGATGGTATTCCTGCCATAAACATATTTTCATCTGTAGCATTTGCAAAACTGCGATGGTAAGGCATTTGGTAAGGTTTACCTACTAATATGGATTTAATTTTCATATCACCACTTCCTGTTGCATTTTTAGGAACAACACCCCAATAGCTAATGTATTGAGCTCCTTGATATGTTTTGAAATCGTTTATAACATACTCTGTTGCACCTTTTTCACTCTTACCAATTTCTTCTATCTCAGAAGCAGATTTAATACGGTATATATTACACCAAACTCCAGCAGGGTTAAGAACTCCACCGTTAGCTGGTTTTGGTGCATCCCATGAAAGTTTAAGCGAATTTAATTGGTCTATTGTCTGTAGGTTATTAACTCCTGTGGGCTTATCCTGTCCCACTTTAACAGTAACAGTTGCTCGCTTTCCTACTCCTTTCTCGTTATATGCTATTATTGTATAAGTGTTTTCACCATACTTGGCATTCTTGTCCGTTACAATATATTTTTTACCGGGTATTGCAGGCTTTACAGTTTCTACTAATCTATCGTCAGATTTAACCTCTATCTTAGTTATAGCTGTTAGCTCGTCTCCTTTATTATTTTTAGTAGGTGCTTTAAATGTTATTATAGCTTGTTCTAATCCACTTGGTTCTGTTTCTGCAACTAAATCTGTAACTGTAGCAGGTGATAGAGGTGAAGCACTTACTTCAACTTTAAAATTATCAACACCTAAAAAGTATGAATTCTTTTCTGAAACATAATGAAAACCTATACTATAGTTACCGTCTTCTGTAACTGTTATTTCATGTTCATACTTATGTGTTTCATTTGTTTTACCTGCAAAAGTAGTTACTGGAAGTAGTTCTTTATTAAGTTTTGTTTCGTCCTCAATGACGTCTTTACCTAATTTTACTTCTAACTTCTCTGTATAAGCGGCTGGTGTCAAAACATCATATTTAATAAAATAAGTGTACCCTGCTTTTAAATGTATAGGTGGGGATATTAACCAATTGTCGCTTTTTGGTTTAAGGCTGGCACTACATTTCATATATTTACCGTCTGAATCCCATTCCCAATCGTTATAGCTTCCTTGAACACGATTTATTTTTATATATGGATAACTACTATTTTGAGTATCAAACGTTTCTGTATATGTAGGCTCATATGGCTTACCGAAAAAGAAATTTTCTGATTCTATTTCTTCACCTTTCACATAACCATTTACAGGCTCTACAATATAATAGTAATTACTAAATTCTGTTGGAACTAATGTTTCTTTGTAGGTTATGCCTGATTGTTTAGCACTAACTAATGTTGTTTCACCATTTTTTATACGATAGATATTATATGTTATTTCTCCAACATAACCATTATGTAAAGGCTTATTTGTAGCATCCCAATTTAAGACTATTTCAGCACTACCTGAATTCTCTTTTTTAGTAAGGGTAATGTTTTCTGGTGCTTGTAACTCATCGTAACCAACCCATATATTTTCAATATATTTAGCACCTTTACCTATAGAGTTTGAAGCAATAATCTTAAAATTATTCATGCCGCCATTAACTGTTACCTCTTTTTCTATTTCCTTACCCGGTAATAACTTACAAGTGGCAATCTGTTTATCATTTGCATAGATTATACATGTCAACTCTTCTGTGGCTGATAATGTAGTCCCATCGTATGCTGTTGTTGGAGCTGTGAACTTTATCTTACCCGTCAAGTTGGCTTTTTCAAATGATATTGATACATTATTAACTTTATCAGGTGCTTTATCTTTAGATTCTGCACCCGGTATAGCAAGTCCTACTAAAGAATGGGGTAATTGAGCTACTTCTGTGGCTTTACCTGTAGAAAGGTCTACTGTGTAAAGTTTAGATTGTTCGGAAGCATCTGTAGCAGTCCAATAGAATGTCCCTGATACAGGATCTATTTCTCCACTTTGCTCATAATACTTTCCAGCTGAAGTTAATATGTTTACACCTGTAGGACCTACTAATGTTTCATTACCTGTATTTGGGTCTATTTTATATAAATTTCCATCAGTAGCAACACCGTAAACAGTATTTGTTTTTGCATAACCTAAAGCTACATAACGATTTGTTGTAGCTTTAATGGTTGTACGGGTCTTAGTTTCATAATTGATAAAACCAAACTCAAGCCCTGTCATAGAGGAATTGAAAAACTGGCCAAAGACTTTATCGGTTAAAGGGTCTTTAGCTGTTTCGGTGGCCAATAGTTCTTTGTCATAAACATAAGTTGAATTGTTTACCTGCTCCCATGTTTCGGTATTAAAAATATAAAGATCTAACATCTTCATACCTGCAAGCTCAACAACACTCATACCGTAAAATTTATTACCTATAAGTGCTGAACCTGCATTGAACTTAACATCAAAGCCAAGTGTTTTTAATGTGTTTAGCTTAATTGGTGAAGTAGGTGAAAAAGAAGAAATACGCCCATAGTCATTTTCCAAATAGGTACATAATAACTGAACATTGCGAGAGGTGGTAAGTATTGGAGAGGGTTTTAAAAGTGTATTTCCATAAGAAGCACTGACGTTAAACAATTTTTTATTCTCCATCATTTGATCAAATAGGGAGAATTTGCTCTTTGGCTCACCTTTATGTTGTGTAAATCTTGTCGGAAGTGCCGACTTTACATTTCTTCTTTGCTTAGGTTGAGCAAAAGATTGAACTGAAAAGCATAAGGCTATTAAGCATATGCAACAGCGAGTAAAATTTTTCATATATATGGTTATTTTGATTGATAATTCTTGATTTCCGAGATCAATAAATCTTACCTCTAATAGCCATAAACTTATCATTTATTGGTTGCGCAAGGTGTCATTTAGTTGTGCGCAAAACATTTATACAAACGAGAAATTATATTTTAGGCTTTAAATAAGTATATTTTATTTTTGACAAATGTATAAAGTATTTTTTAATTATCAGGTAAATATTAGAAATTTATTTTTTTTATATAACTACTTATACGTAATATATATATAGAATTAGGAAGTTTAGAGCAATCTATGCGGATAGAATTTTCATTGGTTATCATATTTGGTTTAAGTCTATATCCATCTATAGAATACATCATTATAGGATATTTTTGTTTATTTGGTAAAAACACTATAATTTGTTTAGTTGCTTTATCAATAGAGGTTTTAATTTTGCTAATGGTGTTATAACTTATATTATCCGCTTCATCGCCTTGGTATGGTTCTTTTTTTTCTACAACATCTTTAAAAGCGTATACTGTCCAACCTTTTGAGTTTGCAATCTTTACATGTGATTTGTACACAACGGTTTTATCTAAATCGAAATCTAAACGCTTAACTGTTATCTTTGCATTAGTTGTTTGTGGTAACGATTCTACACAAGCTTTCATCGCTTCAGCTGATAGTTGATTGGCAAACATATTTATTTCTTTGCAAGCAATAGCACCACTGAAATCTAATGCTATTGCTTTTGAAAAACTAACATTAATAAATGTAATGTTCTCTGGATGGTCACAATAAAAGGTTAAGGTTTTACCTTTTACATCAACATAAGAATAGTTACCTTGTTCAAATTCTACTATTTGACCATCTCCTCTATCAACTGTTATATTACAACGTTTACCCTCTGCTATATTAATATTTGGATATATTGTTTGTCCTACTGTCTTTGCTGTAGATATGCTAAATAACATTTTATTATTAGACTGTACTGATAATATACAACAAAATAGTAATACACTGGTAGATAAAATCTTTTTTAATTGTTTCATTGTTAATTATATATTTTAGTAAGGTTTATTATTGGTACAAAAATAGTTATTTATATAAATTTTTACAATACCTATATTTAAGTATATATAAAAAGTGTTATAGGCTAATTTGTCTATAACACTAATTAAACTATATATATATGTATAATTTCTTATTCGATTGTTATTTCTGCAGAGCCAAAACACCTGTAATGTTCGTTATCATAGATAACACAAAACTGTCCCGGTGCTACTCCATGTATTTTATCTTCTGAATGGATTATTGTTTTATTGTCTTTAAATTCTATTGTCCCTGTATGAAATTCTGGTGTATGTCGTATTTTAAATGTTATTGGTAAGAATGAAGATTGAACCTTCCCCTCACATTTTATAGGGCTTTCTGTGAGCCAATGTATTGAATGTATTAGAAAATCTTTTTTATAAGCTGCAGCAGGGTCATAGCCATGACTAACGTAAAGAATGTTTTTATTTGTATCTTTCTTAACTACAAACCATGGACCACCGCCTAATCCTAAACCTTTTCGTTGTCCTATTGTGTGAAACCATAGACCTTTGTGTTTGCCTATTTTAGTGCCTGTTTCTATCTCTATTATATCTCCTTCATTCTCGCCTAAATAACGATAAATGTATTCATTATAATTAATGTTTCCAAGAAAACAGATGCCTTGTGAGTCTTTTCGTTTTGCATTAATAAGACCTTCGCGTTCTGCAATCTCACGCACTTCATCTTTGCAATAATGACCTATAGGAAATAGGGCTTTTTGTAATTGCCAATTATATATTTGGGCAAGAAAATCTGTTTGGTCTTTTACTAAATCAGGACTTGTACATAACCACTTCTTACCATTGATATTTTTTGTCTGTGCATAATGGCCTGTTGCTATAAGGTCATAACAATGACCTTTTTTAGCATCAAAAGCTCCAAATTTTATCAATCTATTACACATAACATCTGGATTAGGAGTAAAACCTGCTTTTACCTTATCCATTGTATATTTAGTAACTTGGTTCCAATATTCTTCGTGACAATCTATTACCTCAAGATTACAATTGTAACGCTTAGCAACAGATGTAGCCATCTCCAAGTCTTCTTCAGAATTACAGTCCCAGTCCTCTTTCTCTTTTGGACCTATTTTGATATAAAAACAATCTGGGTGAAGCCCTAATTGGGCAAATTCATAAACAACAACAGAGCTATCTACACCACCAGACAACAAAACAGCTATACGCTTATCTTTTATTTCATTATACTCCATTCAGCAAAATTACTGATTTGTTTCAGATATAGCAACTTTATCCTTGTTTATAGTGGATGATGTTTGGGAAATGTTTTTACGTTTACCTACTTTCATTTGCTCAAAGCCTAAACCATAAACACCATTAACAGCACTTTGAGAAACAAAAGCTTTTGGATCTATATCGCTTATTAATCTAAATATACTTTGAGTTTCTGAACGGCGAGCAAGAATAAATAACATTCCTAACTCTTTTCCTGTATAAAAGCCACGGGCATCTATAAGGGTACAACCTCTTCGAACATCATTGTTAATGGCATCTCCTATTTGCTTCCAATGTTCAGAAATAACAAAGAATTGTACTGAACCACGTAAACCATTCACAACATAATCCACTGTGGCAGACATTATAAATAATGTTATATAGCCATAGATTATGTTTTCCCAATTGTGAAGAACAAAATAACCAGAACTAATGATAATCAAATCACAAGCTAAAATTACCTTTCCTAAAGAAACATCATGGTTTTTACTTATCATTGCTGCAACAACATCTGAACCTCCGGTACTAGCATTGTATTGAAGAGCTATTCCAATACCAAAACCTAATAGAAGGCCACCAACTACACAGGACAAAAATGGGTCGTCGGCAAAGAGAATATTTCCTTTCAGTATCATTGGAAAAACTTTTGTACAAACACTAAAAATGGCTACAGAATATATTGTATGGACACAAAATCTCCACCCTAAAAACTTTAATGCTGTTAATAACAAAATACCATTTAAAGCTACATAAGGGTATGTTAATTCGATATTAGCACCCCATGATATAACTGATGATATTCCTGCCACTCCTCCTATAGGTATTTTATGTGGCAAAATGAAAGCACACCAACCGTAACCAGCAACTATTATTGCTACAGCAATACTTATTAGGGCTTTAATCTCCTTCAATACTTTTGTTTGCTCTTGTGTATACATAAATATATAAGTATATTGATTGTTTTATTATTTGTCTTTATGTGTATTTTATTTTTAATGTAATTGCAACTTCACTAAGGCGGATGCAAAGTTACAACAGATTTAATAGACTTTTATGAAAAAATGTATTTAAAATATAAAGGAAATAAGCATTTTTAACTATAATACTTTACCTCTCCAAGTGACTCCTATATTGACATAAGACATCTTGTCTTTAACCTCGCCATTAGGATTGCTATTTTTACCAAAAGAGTAACTATAGTTACCATGTATACGTATGTTCTTATTTTTCAAAGGGTAGTATTCTACACCTCCACTAATACGAGTTAACTCTGTACCATTTTGAACAGCATAATCTGCGTCTGTACCTGATTTATTTACTTCATAACTTGTTTTTGCAAATATATTCCATTTTGTTGATGGTTGATATGAGAGTTGACCTACAACTGAATAATCTTTTCCCAAATAGGTGTGTTTTGAAGTTGCTCTATTCCAATAATCTAACTCTAATTGAACATTATCAGCTATATGAATTTTACCACAAAGTGATAGGTAATTTATAAACTTATTAGGGGCATATTCCATAAAATTAACAGAGCAATATGGTTCTATAATTCCATAATTTGCTGTCCATGTTGTATTATAGGCATACATATCTGCAGCTTTACCTGTAAGCTGTTTATATTCCTTTTCATAGGGACTTTGGCATATTTGTGCAGAAAAAGTGTTTTTTTTATTTGGTGTTGTATATTCTGCTACTACGCCCCATTGGTAACAAGGAAAACCATAACAAAATTCAGAGAGAGCATAACAGTCTATTGGAGCAGGAAGCAATTCCCAACCTGCTACTAAAACAATATATTTACCTGCAAGTATAGAAATTTCTTTTGTAGGTTTATATTTAAGATATAACCAATCTGTAGCATCAAAAAAGGTATTGTCAGTATTCATTTTATTCATACGGTTACGAAATCCATAAGAAAATTTTGAATTAATATCTCCTTTTAAGATTATATTAACTATATTTCCTTTAAATCCTGATTCGTTTTTCTGTTTTGTTCCATCAACAGTTACACATTTATAGTCTCCACGTGCCTCAAATTCAAGATTTACAGGCTTTGTTGTTTGGGCTATTGAAGTAAATATACTAAAAAAAGATAATAATATTGATAAAAATGTTAGTTTGCAATTCATAGTTATTTTAAGTTATTTTTTTATTTTCTTTCGGGTTTTACCTCTTCCAACTTTAATTTTAAATCATAGGCATCTGAAATACGCATTAAATCTTTTTTTTTCTCTTCATTGCTGGTATTTGAAAACACATACCAACCATCTATATAGTGCTGTGGTAAGTAGCCTGAACGTCTTATTATATTAGTTTTTTCCCTTCCAACAAGAGGTATCCCAGAGTGCATTATACCTATTTTAGCTACTCGCTCAAATCCTATCTTCTTTATTGTTTGAATAAATGTATCAATAGCAAATTTGCAGCAAATTACATCACCATTAGCAAAAGTTACACGTAAACCTTTTGTCTTATTCGTAACAGTTCGGGTTGGTATATTTGGCTCGGGGTTAGGTTTGGGTATATTAATTGGGACAGCTTCGCGTGGAGTTAATGTTTTCGCACCATATATCTCACTTATCTTTGTATTTCGTGATAAGGCTACACTAATAGGTTTATTTGGGTGGTACTCTACTACAAGTAATAATTCTCGCTGTATCTCTTTTAGGTGTGGTTCTATGTTTTGACTTAATGCAGGAAGTATATCATTAGTTATTATTTTCTCCTCAAGTCTATCTATTTTCTCTACATATTTCTCTTCTACTGAAAGTTTTTCATTTTTAGTAGGTTTAGGGTCACGCAACACCTTTAATAATGCATATAAATCTTTAAGTTCTGACATAATTTAAGTTTTTAACGTTCCAAAATTAATATATTTATATGATACTATCAAATTTTTAGACCTTATATTATTAAGGGTAATACTAACAAGAAAGTGAGTTTTTTTATAAAAGATGATAAATATTAAACACTGTGTAGAAAGGTATTATTTGAACATTTTTATAAGTGATTGTATTAGAAGAATATTTATTTTAGTACTTATAAACTACTATCAAAGTATATATCACATTAGGAAAATATATTGTAGGGAACAATATTCTAATTATCAAAATAGAAGGTACACCGTTGGTAAACAATAATTTTATATATCTTTGCAAGACAATATTTATAAAAGCAGTGTAAAAGATGAATAATGAGCAAGGAATAGCTGCTATAATTGAACATAATTTTGATTTTCCATTAACAGAAGATCAACGTAAAGCTGCCAATACTTTTGAAGATTTTATCTCTGATGGAAATGAAAGAACTGCAATGGTTTTAACAGGATGTGCAGGAACTGGTAAAACTTCATTAGCTGGAGCTATAGTAAAAACTTTACATAAACTAAGAGTTAATGTAGTTCTTCTGGCACCTACAGGACGTGCAGCAAAAGTGTTTTCAAATAATGCTAATATGTTAGCCTCAACAATTCACAGGCATATTTATCGTGAAAAAAAATTTACAGGCATAGGTGGGCAATTTAGTCTTAATATAAATAGATTTCGCAATACATTATTTATTATAGATGAAAGTTCCATGATAAGCATTGGACACGGTGGAACAGCTATTTTTGGCAGTGGGCAACTTCTTGACGATTTGATAAAATATATATATGACGGTGTGAATTGTCGTATGCTACTAATTGGAGATAAAGCTCAGCTTCCACCTGTAGGCGAATCTATTAGCCCCGCATTAAATGTTGATTACCTTAAAGAATATGCTCTTGATATTTATAATTCTGATATAGAAGAAGTGTTAAGACAAAGTAATAAATCAGGTATATTATGGAATGCAACTATGATTCGCAATTACCTTTATAAATCTAACAATACTGCTCTACCAAAGATTTGCTTAAAAAATTTTTCAGATATATCACTTGTACAAGGAGATGAACTTATAGATCAGATATATTCCAGTTATTCAAATGTAGGAATAGATGAAACTATGATTATAACTCGTTCAAACAAACGGGCAAATAGATTTAACTCTGGCATACGTAAAACCATATTAGACAGAGAAGATATTCTCTGTGCTGGTGATGTATTAATGGTTGTAAAAAATAAATATTTAAATAATAACAAGACAGCTATAAATAATATTGATACATCAGGAAATTTATCGTTTATAGCTAATGGAGATAAAGCTATTGTACGTAGAGTTTATAATTTTAGAGAAGTGTATGGATTTCATTTTGCAGATGTTACTTTAGAATTTCCCGACTATGGAGAACAAGAAATATCCACAACAGCAATATTAGATACGTTGTTAAGTGAATCGCCTTCATTAACTCGAGAACAAAATGAAAATTTATTTGAAAATGTATTAAAAACATACGCTAACATAACACGAAAAACAGAAAGAATGAAAAAAATAAGAGAAGACATTTACTATAATGCACTACAAATAAAATTTGGATATGCTGTTACTTGTCATAAAGCTCAAGGAGGACAGTGGGAACACATATATATTGATCAGGGATTTGTTAATCCAAACTCAATATCAGAAGATTATATCCATTGGTTATACACAGCTTTCACAAGAGCTAAAAGTCATCTATACTTAATTAATTGGCCTAATACACAAATTGATAATATATAAAACATAAATGGACATATCTATAAATTACTTGATTGCTGCATTCGATAAGTATAATACATTAATTTTTAATTCAAAGCTTAAACAACCAAATTTCAAGTTATCAAAAGCAAAGACTTATTTTGGTTTATTTACATGTAAACGAATGTTTTATAATAAAAATATAACTTTTGATAATACTATAAAAATATCAACATTATATAATCGCTCTAAAGATGAAATAGATGATACCTTAATTCATGAAATGATTCACTATTATATAGCTACGCAAAAATTATGTGATACTTCACCTCATGGTAAAATATTTATAAAGATAATGAAACATATTAACAAAGAGTATCACCGCAATATCAAAGTATCGTCTAAAACAATGAATAATTGTCAGATTACAGATTCAAAAGAAAATAATTATCTTATACTTGCGTTGGAATTAAAAAATGAAAAATATTATCTGTCATCTGTGAATATTAAGAATAAAATAAATTTAGAACAAGACTTAAGAAAAGAAAAAAAACTAATAAAAGCATATCATTGGTATATAACCAATGATACATATTTTATGCAATGGCCAAAAGTTAGAACTCTTAGAGCAAAGAGGGTTGATAAAAAACTATATGACTTGAAAATAAGTGAAATGCATGTTTTAGTTGGATGATAATTTATAACACTATATATAATATATGAAGTGGATAAATAAAATAAGTCAAATAAGAATAGCTTTTATAGTTACAGCTATTATTATTGCAGTAGCATCACTATTTATTTCACAAACACTTACAAATGAACTTAATAGACAGGAAAAACTACGTATGGAAGTATGGGCAGAAGCCATGAGAACACTTAATAATGCAGATACGCACGCTGACCTATCGTTAGTACTAAAGGTGTTAAATGAAAATACAACAATTCCTGTTGTAGTCACTGATAATAATAACAATGTTACAGACTTTCGTAATATCAATATAAATGCAAAAAATATAAATGATAGTATTAACTATGTAAAAGGTATAGCAAAGAAATTAAAAGCTGAACATAAATTTATACGTATTAATCTATCTAAGGCTGGAAAAGATTTTATATGTGTATGTTATGATGAATCTGTCATACTAAAAAGATTGACAATTTATCCATATATACAACTTGCTGTTGTTATTCTTTTTCTTACTATAGCAATATTTGCGCTATTAGCATCTAAAAAAGCTGAACAAAACAGAATATGGGCAGGATTAAGTAAAGAAACTGCACATCAGCTTGGTACTCCTATATCTGCATTGATGGCATGGATGGATATACTAAAAGAAAATTATCCTAACGATGAGCTATTACCTGAAATGAATAAAGATGTAGAACGCTTACAACTTATAGCAGAACGATTTTCAAAAATAGGGTCTTCTCCTGAATTAAAAGAAGAAAGTCTTAATAAGCTAATTAATCAAACTGTTACTTATATGGATAAGCGTACTTCAAAGCACATAGAGATAAAAACATTTATGCCAAACTATGACGTAAATGTAAATATTTGTTTTCAGCTGTTTCAATGGGTAATAGAAAATTTATGTAAAAATGCAGTAGATGCTATGGGAGGGGAAAACGGTCTAATAACTATAAAAATAGATGATTATAAAAAGTATATAGCAATTGAAATTAGCGACACTGGAAAGGGAATTAAAAAGAGAGATATTTATAATGTCTTTCGACCTGGATTTACTACTAAAAAACGAGGCTGGGGACTTGGGCTTAGTCTTGCTAAACGAATTATAGAGCAGTACCATAATGGAAATATATACGTAAAGAAATCAGAAATTGGTAAAGGTACTACCTTCAGAATAGAATTATACAGATAATACTTTTTATTACACTATCTATGACTTGTTAAAATATAGATAAGGCATAAAGGTATACAACTGATGCAGGGATTGCTATTAGTGCAGAGTCAAATCTATCTAACATTCCACCATGACCAGGAAGAATATTACCACTATCTTTAACACCAAGTGTTCGTTTAAACAAACTTTCAACTAAATCGCCAAATGTACCAAAAATAGAAACAACTATTCCTAAAAATATCCATTGAAGCAGATTAAGTGAATATGTACCAACATTAGAAGTATTAGCTGTTAAATAATAAAATACGATAGATGCTATAATAACAAAAATTACGCCACCAATACTTCCTTCCCAAGTTTTACCAGGACTAACACGCAAAAATAGTTTATGCTTACCAAACAAAGAACCTGCACAATAAGCACCAGTATCATTAATCCATAAAAATACAAATATACTAAGTGGTAATAACATATCTACAAAAGTATTACCAAGTTCATTTGGTTGAAAAGCTATAACTGTTATTAAAGAAAAAGGTATAGCAATATACATCTGTGCTAACATAGTATATGCTAAATTTAATATCGGATTTGTTTTCTTAAGATAAAGCTCTGATATAAATAGATATATTATAGTAAGAATATAAGGGGCAAAAATACTTACCCCATCAACTATTCCTATACGAAGTGTACTCATTGCTATAAAGAAATAAACTCCTGCTATAACAGAGATAAAACGATTAACCGTAATTTTTTTTTCATCAGAAACAAGCCCTGTAAATTCCCATATAGTCATACCTGTAATTATGGCAAATAATATTACCATATATTGAGGCGAAAGAAATCCTGTTATCATTATTGCAACAAATAAAATACCTGTGATTGTGCGAATAATAAGGTTTTTCTGTTTACTGGTCATCATTTTATCTCATTTATTATTGTAATATAACTATGTTTTATTTTTCCTCTTCAGACTGAGAATTTCTTGCTTCATCCTCTTTTTTCTTTACAGCAGCTTCATGCTCAGCTTGAGCTTTACGCACGCTTTCAGGCATTCCTTCTAACTTAAGTTTATCTTTCTCGGATGCTTCCATAAGTTCTTGAGAACGACTAATCCAAGGTCTTTTTCCAAATATTGCTTCAACATCTTCTGCCATTATAACTTCTCTATCTATCAAAAGTTGAGCAAGTTTAGCATGCCCCTCTTTATGTTCTTTAAGGATTTCTTTAGCACGCTTATACTGACCATTTACCAAAGACAATACTTCATCATCTATTAGCTTTGCTGTTGTATCCGAATAAGGCTTTTGGAATCCTTGTTCATTATTATAATAACATATATTAGGCAATTTATCACTCATACCTGCATACGCAACCATTCCGAAAGCACTCTTGGTAGCTCTTTCAAGATCATTAATAGCTCCTGTAGATATGAAGCCTGTACAAAGTTCTTCTGCAGCACGACCTCCTAACAAAGCACATATTTCATCTAACATTTGTTCTTTTGTGGTTATTGGTCGTTCCTCTGGAAGATACCAAGCAGCACCTAAAGCCTGTCCTCTTGGAACTATACTTACTTTAACTAAAGGATGAGCATGTTCACAAAACCAACTAACTGTAGCATGCCCGGCCTCATGTAGGGCAATAGTACGTTTTTCAGAATCAGTGAAAACTTTATTTTTCTTTTCTAACCCACCAACTATACGATCTACAGCATCTAAAAAATCTTGCTTTGTAACAAATTCTCTATTTCTACGTGCAGCTATTAGGGCTGCTTCATTACATACATTAGCAATATCTGCACCTGAGAATCCTGGTGTTTGACGCGCTAATAAATCTTTATCTACATCTTTATCTAACTTTAATGGACGCAAGTGGACATTAAAAATCTCTTTACGTTCAGTTAAATCTGGCAATTCAACATGTATCTGCCTATCAAAACGCCCTGCACGTAATAAAGCATTGTCTAACATATCAACACGGTTAGTTGCAGCAAGTACTATAACACCACTGTTAGTACCAAATCCATCCATTTCTGTTAATAAAGCATTAAGTGTATTTTCTCGTTCATCATTTCCTCCCATAGAAGGATTTTTAGATCTAGCTCTACCAACAGCATCTATCTCGTCAATAAAGATAATACAAGGTGATTTTTCTTTAGCTTGCCTAAATACATCACGAACACGACTTGCACCAACTCCAACAAACATCTCAACGAAATCAGAACCACTCATAGAGAAGAATGGTACCCCTGCTTCTCCTGCAACAGCTTTAGCAAGTAACGTTTTACCTGTTCCAGGAGGTCCTATAAGTAGTGCGCCCTTTGGTATTTTACCTCCTAAATTTGTATACTTTTGTGGATTTTTTAGAAACTCAACTATTTCTTCTACTTCTTGTTTTGCACCTTCTTGACCTGCTACATCTTTAAATGTAACATTAAGTTCACCTGCTTGTTCATAGAGCTTAGCTTTAGATTTTCCAACATTAAAGACACCATTTGAGCCAGATCCACCTCCCATTCGTCTCATTATAAATATCCAAACTCCTATAAACAACAACCAAGGTAATACGCTTACTATTAAATCAAAAAAGCCATGTTCATTTTTATTTTCATAACTATAGCCTGTTATCTTTTTTAAGTGAAGAGCTGTATTTAAAAAAGACTCCAAATTATCTATAGAGCCTATTTCTACTTGAACATAGGGATGATTTCCTACTTGTTGTACACCATTATTAAATATAGTTCGTATGTATTCTGGTTTTACATACATTCTCAACAAGCTTTCGTTCTTATTTATAACTACCTTTGAAGCATAACCTTTATTTACGTATGATTGAAATGTAGTATAATCTTTATCTAATTTTTGTCCATTACCCAAAATACTATCTGCACCTCCTGTTGTAAAGAGCACTATTACAATAACAAGTACTAAAAGATAGAGCCAAGCCATATTGAACTTTGGCATCTTTGGAATATTGGGGTTGTTTTGGTCTTTTTTATTCATTTATTATTTAGCTGTAAAATATTTATTAAAATCTTATAACTTTATGTATTTTTAGACTTGCTAATATATCGATATCTATTGGTCTATATCAGGGAGTCTAACCATATCAGCATCCTCCCAAAGGTGTTCTATATCATAAAACGCTCTTGTTTCTGGTGTAAAGATATGTACCATAATGTCTATATAGTCAATTGCCACCCAGTGGCTATTTCCTAATCCTGTACAATTAACAGGTTTCTCTCCATTTGTCTCTCTAACATAATCGCTGATAGATGTTGCTATTGATTCAACTTGTTGTGTTGAATTACCACTACAAATTACGAAATAATTACAAATACTGGTATCTATATTAGACATATTAGCAATAACTATGCCATATCCCTTTTTATCTTGAATACCATTAGTTATTGATTCTAATATTTTTTTTGTTTTATCCATTAATTCTTACTTTTCAGTGTACAAAGATAGTGATTAACGATTGAAGGACAAAAAAAAAGTATTTTTTTTCAAAATATAAATTGTTATATTTGCATAAAATATAACGGCAATAAATTTGTCTTATATATAGAATAACATTTATTATATATATGATAGAAAGATCTACTATAAATAGGATATTAGAAACTGCTAATATAGTTGATGTCATTTCAGATTATATTACTTTAAAGAAAGCAGGTAGCAGTTATAAAGGTTTATGCCCCTTTCATGATGATCGTACCCCTTCATTTTCTGTTAGCCCTGTAAAAGGTGTATACAAGTGTTTTGCTTGTGGGGAAGCTGGTAATGTTGTAAACTTTATCATGAAATATGAGCAATTAGGATATATTGATGCGCTTAAAATATTAGCAAAAAAATATCATATAGAAATAAAAGAGCATGAACTTACTCCTGAAGAGAGAAAGAAGGAAAACGAGCGTGAGTCTTTGTTTCTAATTAATGAATGGGCTACTAAATATTTTCACGATACATTAAAAAACAATATTGATGGTCAAACAATAGGATTACAATACCTACGAAGTAGAGGGTTTAGAGACGATATTATAGAAAAATTCCAATTAGGTTTTTGTCTCTCCAATAAACAAAGTATGACAAATAAAGCTTTAAAAACTGGTTTTCAACGAGAATTATTATTAGAATCAGGACTTTGCTTTGAGCGTGATAATGGAGAGCTTGTTGATAGATTCTATAATAGAGTTATTTTTCCTTGGTTTAATATTAGCGGTAAAATTATAGCTTTTGGGGGACGCCTACTTGATTCACGTACCAAAGGAGTTTCTCAAAAATATATAAACTCTCCAGGCAACGAAATATACCAAAAAGATCATGCTCTATATGGAATAAGTCAAGCAAAACGTGCAATTGGAAAGTATGACTTAGTTTATATGGTTGAAGGATATACGGATGTTATATCTATGCATCAATGTGGTATAGAAAATGTTGTTGCAAACAGTGGAACTGCTTTATCTGTATTCCAAATAAAATTAATACATCGGTTTACAAAAAATATAGTCCTACTATACGATGGAGATGAAGCAGGACAACATGCAGCCTTACGAGGAACTGACATGCTACTCGCTGAGGGTATGAATGTAAAAGTACTACTTATACCTGATGGGAAAGATCCTGACGAACTATCTAAAATATTTAGTGCAGAGGAATTTAGACATTATATTGAGAATAATAAAACGGACTTCATCTTATTTAAAATAAATGTATTATTAAAAGGTGTTACTGACCCTGTAAAACGGTCAGAAGCTATTAACTCCATAGTTCAAAGTATAGCTGTAATTAAAGACTCTGTCTTGCGAGATACGTATCTTAGAGAAACTTCACAACGAATAGGTATAAATGAACAAACCTTAATAACACAAATGAATAAATTCATATATAATGATAAAGAAAATTTACGAATAGAGAAAGAACGAGAACTACTCCAAATACAACAGCCTAAAATAGAAAATACAAAGAATGAAGATCCTTTAGCACATATTTCTAAAGTTGAAATAATGCTACTCCAAGCAGTTATTCGCTATGGAGAGAAAATAATTTTACATGATATCTTAGATGAAAAAACAGGTAAAATAATAAACTTTAATGTAGCTGAATATATAAACTATGATTTAGGATTAGATAATTTATCTTTTTCAAGTCCTATATCTAAACAGATTTTACAAGAAGCTGTAGAACATGGTAAAGATTTAAATTTCAATTCTGAAGATTATTTTACTCATCACTCTGATATAAATATATCTACTATTGCTGTAAAATTAAGCGTTGAAGAGTTCCATCTATCTAAAAGTATGCGAATTAAAGAAAAAGAAAACGATCTGAAAGATAAAGTTATGCATCTAATTTTAGATTTTAGGAAAGCATATATAGCTGAACAATTAGAAACTCTTAAAAATGAACTTAAAAATGAAAGCAACTATCAACGAATAAAAGAAATAATGGATAAATATAAACAACTAAAAGAAGTTTATGATATTTTAGCACAAAAACTCGGTAATGATATTATAGTATAGCTACATAATATTATATATAGAAAATGATATTATGATTTACGTTCACTGGATAGTACTTACAATTTATACAATCATAGCAATAGTAACTATGCTCACTGTACTTTTGGAACATAGACAACCTGCTAAGACAATTGCTTGGATATTAGTATTAACGTTCATGCCAATAATTGGTATTATAATTTACTTTTTCTTTGGACGCAGAACACGCAGGGACAAACATATTTGGCAACACAGTTTAGATCAACTTACTAAACGGTCAATGGTTGAGTTTGTAGAACAAGAAAATTTACAAGTTCCTTTTCAATATAAAGAGCTTATAAGTTTATTTGCAAATCAAAATCTATCTCTACCATTTAAAAATAATATCACAGAAATATATACCTCAGGATATGATTTTTTCTTTTCCTTAATAAGTTCTATATCTAAAGCCGAAAAACATATACACATTGTTACTTATATAATAGAGGATGATCCCTTAGGAAGGTTAATAAAAGATACCTTAATTGATAAAGCTCATCAAGGTATAGAAGTTAGACTACTTTACGATGATGTAGGTTCGTGGAAGGCAAGTAACAGATTTTTTGAAGAAATGCGAGAAGAAGGTATAGAGGTTCATGCATTTATGCCTGTACGGTTTCCTGCATTTACAGGTAAAGTAAACTATCGTAATCATAGAAAATTAATTATCATAGATGGTATAACTGGATTTATTGGTGGAATGAATATTGCGATGCGTTATATCAAAGGTTCTACTAATTGGAGGGATACCCATATAAAGATTAATGGTAACGCTGTTTATGGTATACAACGTGAGTTTTTAGTTGATTGGTTTTTTGCAGACCAAACATTAATTTCACATTCTAAATACTATCCGCCAATTAATATTTATCCAAATAATACTATTATCCAGATTGTAACAAGTAGTCCTACAAGTCAGTGGTCAGAAATAGAGCAAGGATATTTAAAAGTTATACTTAGTGCTAAGAAATATATTTACATGGAATCTCCTTATTTCTTACCTACAGAGCCTATTTTATCTGCATTATGTACGGCTGCGCTATCAGGAGTAGATATAAGAATAATAGTACCACAAAAAAGTGATAGTAAATTAGTAGGTTTAGCATCTAATACATATTTACGTCAAGTAACTAAAGGTGGAGTAAAAATTTTGTTATATACTAATGGATTTAATCACTCAAAACTTCTTGTTTCAGATGATAATATATCAACCATAGGCTCTACAAATATAGATTTTCGTAGTTTCGAAAATAATTTTGAAGGTAATGCTTTTTTATATGATAAACAGATAGCAATACATATAAAACAAATATTTTTAAAAGATTCGCTACACTCTGTATCTTTTGAAGACTACAGAAAAAACAAAAAAATAAGTTTTATTTTTAAGCTATGGGAGTCCATTGTTAGGCTCTTAAGTCCGTTATTATGATAAAATTAAAATTCGTTATAAAATTATTATAAAATATATACATCATATAATAAATATTTTATTTTTAACTTTGCACAAAATATACACTTAATATACAAACTAATATTATAACAACTAATTATTAAATTTTTAATTTTATATGGTAGAAAATCTTAAAGGTTTGAAGGCTTTAAGCCCTCTTATTATTTTTATTATTCTTTATCTTGTAACATCTTTAATAGCTCAAGATTTCTACAAGATACCTATAATTATTGCTTTTCTTATTTCCAGTATTTATGCTTTAATATTTATGCCCAAAGCATTAAAAACAAATAAACGTGTAGAAATTTTCTGTAATGGTGCTGGTAAAAATAACATTATGTTTATGTTATTGATATTTATATTAGCTGGTGCTTTTGCTAATAGTGCAAAAGATATGGGATGTATAGATGCTACTGTCAATTTAGCTTTAATTGTTTTACCACCTAATATGCTATTAGCAGGTATTTTCTTGGCATCATGTTTTGTATCTATGGCTATAGGAACAAGTGTAGGTTCTATTGTTGCATTAATACCTATAGCTGGAGGTATAGCCGAAACAACAGGAATATCTCTTAACTTAGTTTCTGCTATTGTTGTCGGTGGTTCTTTCTTTGGAGATAATCTATCATTTATATCAGACACAACAGTCGTTTCAACAAATATGTTAGGATGTAAGATGAATGATAAGTTCAAGGTTAATTCTTTTATAGTAATGCCTGCTGCCATAATTGCGCTTATCATTTATTTCTTTATAGGTATACAAGCACATTATCAAACTCAAGTTGGAGAAATTGAATATATAAAAGTAATACCTTATATAACAGTGTTAATAGCAGCAGTATGCGGTATAAATGTACTACTTGTGTTAATTATAGGAATAATTCTTACAGGAACAATAGGAATTTGGTTTAACTGTTATGATATATATGGTTGCCTAAAATCTATGAACGATGGTATCATTGGAATGAGTGAACTTATTATAGTAACAATGTTAGCAGGAGGGCTCCTTGAAATTGTTAAATACAATGGAGGAATAGATTTTATAATTCAAAAATTAACTAATCGTATACATAGCAAAAAAGGTGCAGAACTATCAATAGGAGTTCTTGTATCATTAGTAAATATATGTACTGCAAATAATACAGTTGCTATTCTTACAGTTGGTGGTGTTGCAAAGAATATATGTAATAAGTATAATATAGATAACCGTAAAGCTGCTAGCATACTTGATACATTCTCATGCTGTATACAAGGAATTATACCATACGGAGCGCAAATACTTATTGCAGCAAGTTTAACAAAATTAAATCCTATAAATATAGTACCATATTTGTATTATCCAATGCTAATAGGACTATCTACATTTATAGCTATCATATTAAGGTATCCAAAGCGATACAGTTAATAATTGAAATTAATAGTTGTAAGTTATATATCTTTTACTTACCGCTATTAATTTTTATCTTACACAAGTTATAAATTCATCCCAATGAGTATAAAACTCCCTAATAGATGGGAATATCATATTAGGTCTTTCTTTTAATAAGTCAGAATTAGGTAAAGGACCACTATTTATTGCAATTGTAAAACATCCTGCACCAACACCTGAACGTATCCCCAAAGGGGCATTTTCTACGACAATGCCTTCATAGGGCGCAAAATTGCCAGCTTTCTTTAATCCTACAAGATAAGGCTCTGGATTTGGTTTACCTCTGCTTACATCAAAAGCAGAAGTTATTTGATCTTTAGTTATAAATCCTTTAAAATCCTGCAATAAACGTTCTATAAGAACAGGTTGACCACTGCCTGTTACTATACCTATTTTTAAACCATCTTTTTTTATTTTACCCATAAGTTCTATCATACCATCAAAGATCTTAGGGGTTTTATTCAGTTTATGATAGTAATTTGCTTTTGTTTGATAAATAGTTTCGGCCTCATCTATTGTTAAATTTTTATTTAATTGTTTTTTTGCATATAGTCTAATGGTATCAACCCCTCTTGCTCCCTCTGTAGCATATGAATCATCTGAGGTAAATTTTATTCCTATATCGCTCATAACTTTTTGCCAAGCTTTATCATGATATTTCATGGAATCATACAGCACGCCATCCATGTCAAACAAAACAACTTTTGGATTAAACAAATGAGAAGATTTTATATTATACTTGTTTATTGCCGAAACTAACATTAAATTTGATAATTTATAAATTCTTTTTTATTATTGCACTTTCTTTTTCATATCCAGGCTTATCAAGCAAAGCAAACATATTTTTCTTATATGCTTCTACACCAGGTTGGTTAAATGGATTTACATCTATTATAAGACCACTTATTGCACATGACTTTTCAAAGAAATAAATAAGTTGTCCAATATAATATTCTGTAAGCTTAGGTATAGATAGTCTAATATTTGGAACTCCTCCATCAACATGAGCTAAACGGGTTCCAAGCTCTGCCATTTTATTTATTTCATCAATGTGTTTACCTTCTAAAAAATTTAAGCCATCAAGATTATCTTCATCATGTGGAAATAATAGGTGTTTATTAGGAGTATCAATGGATAAAATAGTTTCTATTAATGTGCGCTCTCCTTCTTGAATCCATTGTCCCATAGAATGCAAATCTGTTGTGAAATCACAAGCAACAGGGAAAAGCCCTTTATGTTCCTTTCCCTCACTTTCACCATATAACTGTTTCCACCACTCGGCAAAAAAATGTAATTTTGGTTGATAATTAACTATCACTTCTACTTTTTTATTTTTATGTAGATAAAGTGCTTGGCGTATAATTGCATACTGTAAAGCTATATTATCTTCAAAAGGTGTATCTACTGATGAAGATTGCTCTATTACAGTAGCACCTTCCAAAAGTCTTTTAATATCAAATCCAGCAATAGCAATAGGTAATAGTCCTACTGGTGTTAAAACAGAAAATCTACCTCCAATATCATCTGGGATAACAAATGTTTTATATCCTTCTATTTTTGCTGTTTGTAATGCTGCACCTTTATGTTCATCGGTTATAACTACTATAACCTCTTTTGCTTCCTTTTTGCCGATTTGTAACTCACATTGCTTTTTTAATAGTCTAAATGCTAAAGCTGTTTCTGTAGTTGTACCAGATTTTGAAATATTAATAATACCGAACTTTTTGTCTTTTAAAAATTCTGTTAATTCATATAGATAATCTTCACTAATATTGTTACCTGCAAATAGAATTAAAGGATTTTCTTTCTCGCTTTTTACATTTGCAAAACTATTGTTTAAAGCTTCTATTACGGCTCTAGCACCCAAGTAAGATCCACCTATACCAACTACAACTATTACATTACATATATTACGAAGTTTTTTAGCTGTTAATAAAATCTCGTCAATAAGATTTGAGTTAATTGTTTTTGAAGGCAACTTATTCCACCCAAGAAAATCATTACCTTTACAAGTACCTTCTTCTATTGTTTTTAAAGCATTTATTGCCTTTGAAGTAATTTTGTTAATTAGTTCTTTTTCTAAAAATTGTACAGCCTTGCTGTCATCTAATTTAATGTTATTCATATTATTAAACATTGGATTATCTAAAATTCTCTATCATTTTTTTTATTTCTATTTGTGGCATTTTTTCTCTATATAGTATATTGTATACTGCATCTAAAATAGGCATTTCTATATGTAAGTTGTTTTTTATCTCTTTCATACATTTTGCACCAAAATATCCTTCTGCTATCATTTTCATTTCTATTTGGGCAGACTTTACACTGTATCCCTTACCTATCATCATTCCGAAAGTTCTATTGCGACTAAAGCTACTGTAGCTCGTTACCAACTGATCGCCTAAATAAACACTGTCTGTTATTTTTCTATAAACTGGAACAATCGTATTCAAAGCACATTCCATTTCTTGCATAGCACTTGATAATAATACTGCTTGAAAATTGTCTCCATAATTTAGTCCAGAACATATACCTGAAGCGATAGCATATACATTTTTTAAAACCGCTGCATATTCTATACCTATAATATCATGTGATATATTTATTTTTATATAGTTTGTTGCAAAAACATTTGATAATGATTTAACTTTTTCTTTATCTTCTCCTCCAATAGTAAGATAAGTAAGGCGTTCCATTGCAACTTCTTCTGCATGCGAAGGGCCACTTATAACTGCTAAATTTGTAATAGGTACTCCCCAAATTTTATTAAAATACTCTGAACATACAAGATTTTCATCAGAAACTATACCTTTTATAGCTGTTACTATAAATTTATCTTTAACACTTATTTTTAAATTAGCTAATGTACTTTTAAGATAAGGAGATGGTGTAACAAAGATTAATGTATTATACTCTCGTACAATATAATTAATATCTGATGATAATGAAAGCTCACCAATATTAAAGTGAGTACTTGATAAATAGTAAGGGTTATGGTGAAGTTTGTAAAACTTATTTATAGTTTCATCTTTGTGCATAAACCAACCTATATGGTGAGTTCTGGCTATTACTATTTTAGCAATAGCTGTAGCCCAACTTCCACTTCCTATAATAGCAATAGACCCTAAATTATACATATATTAATTATTAATAGTGATATATAAAACAAGTTAGCTAAAGTATATAGTTATACCTATTAGCTAACCTGATAAATTATAATCTATTGAGCCCTATCTATCCAAGATTGAATTTCGGCTAATGATGGTTTTTCATAACCTAACTTAAACTTTTTATTAATTTCTAATATTTTCTGCTGAAGTCCTTGAGCTTTTTCGTCTTTTATATTTTCAATGAGATTAAACCCACATTTGCGCATAACATATGCCCACTCTTCACTTACACCAATATTTTTCCATTCGTCTATACTACTTTGTGGAATCTTTGCTTCTGGTTTCATCTGTGGGAATAATAAAACTTCTTGTATAAACTCTTTACCTGTCATAAGCATTACTAAACGATCAATACCTATACCTATACCAGAGGTTGGTGGCATGCCATATTGTAGAGCACGAAGGAAGTCATGATCTATTATCATAGCTTCATCATCCCCATTATCAGCAAGACGCATTTGCTCTTTAAAGCGTTCCTCTTGATCGATAGGATCATTAAGTTCCGAATAAGCATTAGCAAGTTCTTTTCCATTAACCATTAACTCAAAACGTTCTGTAAGTCCTGGCTTTGAACGATGCCTCTTAGTTAAAGGAGACATTTCTATTGGATAATCTGTAATAAAAGTTGGTTGTATAAACTTACCCTCACAAAATTCTCCAAATATCTCATCTATAAGTTTACCCTTTCCAAAGCTATTATCAATACCTTCGATTTTTAATTCGTTAATGGCTATATTTCTTATCTCATCTTCTGACTTATCAGACAAATCATGACCAGTCTTTTCTTTGATTGCCTCTAGTATAGGTAAACGACGATAAGGTGCTTTAAAACTTATTACATTTTCGCCTACTTTAACTTCTGGTTTACCATTAACTTCTGTACATATTGTTTCTAACAATTGTTCTGTAAAGCGCATCATCCAATTATAATCTTTATATTGGACATATAATTCCATACAAGTAAATTCTGGATTATGGTATTTATCCATTCCTTCATTACGGAAGTTTTTCCCTATTTCATACACTCCTTCAAAACCACCTACTATTAAACGCTTTAAATATAACTCTGTTGCTATTCGCATATACATATTAATATTTAAAGCATTAAAGTGTGTTATAAATGGTCGTGCGCTTGCACCTCCAGGTATTGACTGTAAAGTAGGTGTCTCTACCTCTGTATAACCTGCTTGATCAAAGAACTTACGCATTGTTCTTAAAACTGTTGCACGCTTTAAGAAAGTATCTTTTACACCATCATTAACTATTAAATCGACATAACGCTGACGATAACGTAATTCTGGGTCATCAAATTTATCATAAGCTACACCGTCCTTATATTTAACTATTGGTAATGGCTTTAAACTTTTAGATAGTAATTTTATTTCTTGGGCATGTACTGATATTTCTCCCATTTGTGTCTTAAACACATACCCTTTTATTCCTACAAAATCACCTATATCTAAAAGTTTCTTAAAAAATATATTATAATTATCTTTATTTTCTTGTGGGCATATATCATCACGTGATATATATATTTGTATTCGTCCTTTACTATCTTGTATCTCTGCAAAAGAAGCTTTACCCATAATTCGGCGACTCATTAATCGACCAGCAATAACTACATCACGCTTTTCACCGTCTTTAAACTCATTTTTTATGTCTATTGAAAAAGCATTAGTAGGATATTCTGCAGCAGGATATGGTTCTATCCCTAATTTACGCAATTCTTGTAAACTTTGTCGACGTACTATCTCTTGCTCTGATAATTCTAAAATATTCATTATATATATAAGTCTTGTTTTAACATTTTGCGCAAATTTACTAATATTTTTATTATAAAAGCTTTGTAAGCAAATAAAAAAAACTTATTTTTGCATCACATCTACAAAACATAAATAAAAAAATAAAATAGTTATAAAAATAGTTATATATAATACAAACCTATTATATCATATAATTAGTTAAGATTAACAATATATTTTATGTCGTATTACCCAAAATCTTTTTTTATCATTTTAATAGCATTTACTATTAATGCAACAGCATTTGCTGATAAATATTCTAAAGTTTATAGTATTTCTGAATTTATTAATCTTCCAGATGGAGAAATATCTGAACTTTATTTAGCTGATAACAAAAATGCAAGAGTAATTTTCTCTACTCCAGATGAAAGTTTTATTTACGTTAGAGATAATACTGCAGCAATTAGTTTTCACGGAATACATCCAACAAGATTTATGACCAACGGACAACATATAGCTGGTTGGATAAAAGGTAAAAAATTAACAGAAAACGGTATACCAATATTTGAAGCAATAAAAGATATTACCAATACATATAATCTTATTATTGCAGATCAGGTAACAGAACCAAACTTACAACCATTAAAAATCATAGATAACAAACTAAATAAACATATAAACGATTGGATAACTATTAGTGATACTAAAGTTATTGGAAATAAAGAAAAATGGTTTATAAATAATGATATAGAGGTTGATAAAAATTTTGATAAAACAATAGATTTATATAATAATGCTAATATTGATATTACAGGTGTGTTAGTTAAAAATGGTATCAAAACCTTAATAATGCCATTTACTAATAATACTGTACATAATATAATCTTTGTATTATCAGCAGATAAAGATTTTACCCCTCCTAAAACTAATTTAAATAACGTTTCTGTACGATTAAATAGAACCTTCGTAGCTGGTAAATACACTACTCTTTGTTTACCTTTTTCAACTACTTTTGATGGGGATATATGGTCAATTGATAAAATAGTAAATGGTGAAGCCATTTTTAAAAAGTCTAATATTATTCTGGCAAGTCAGCCATATATAGTATGTCCAAATAACAATATAGATAATAAACTATATAATAATGTTTCATTATCGTATAATACACCTATTTTAAAAGGAGAAAATGACTGTGGATTTATTGGATCTTTTTCTACAATTAATTTAATACCAAATGCAAATTGTACTATTTCTGAAGATGGAAAGATAGATTATCAAACTTATAAATTACTAACTACACAAGCTTGTTTCAAATTTGATAATAACAATAAAATAAATAAAATTATTTTTGGAAAAACTGATAATATAACTTTACCTAATACAAACATAATTAAAAAACAAATTATATATAACTTAAAAGGTGAATATGTTGGAAGTGATGCAACAATACTACCTAAAGGTATATACATAATTAATAAGAAAAAAGTTTTAATTAAATAATTCAATCATTCAAATGAAAAAATATACTTTTGCTTTAATAGCTTTAATTACTACATTAAATCTTGCTGCTAAAGATGAATTTTCTGTAAGATTAAAAAATAACAAAATCATTACCTATCCAATTACTGAAATAGACAGTATAAAAGAAGTTGCTGATATAGGTGTTAAGGTTTACTTGAAAAATAATGGAAAGTCTGTCGACTTCTTATCCTCTCAATATACAGAAATAAACATACCTAAACAGGATAAAAAGAGCAATAAAAATGCTAACAAAGTCTCAAGAAATGCTCCTTATGCATGGAGAATAGAATATCCTGCATTAACACATGACAACGGAAACACATTGGTTATTACTAAAATATGGAATAATACAAATCGTAAAAGAAAAGAAGTAAACTTCTCTTTAGAATGGGATAAATCGTTAAAATCTAACCGATGGACTTGTTATTATATGTATGATGGTAATTCTGTAACAGACTATCCTGTTAAACGAGGAAATAAATTCATAGAGGATGAGAATATACCTGAAAAATATAGATCTAAAAATTCAGACTTCAAAGGTACAGCTTTTGATAGAGGCCATTTATGTCCTTCAGCTGACAAACCTATGGATAGACAACAAAATGCTCAGACCTTTTACCTAAGTAATATGGCACCACAATATTGGAGACATAACCAACAACTATGGCAAAAAATGGAAGAATATGTTAGATCTTTAAATAACTCAATGTTCAGAGATACATTATATATAGTAAAAGCTGCTGCAATAGATAAGAAAAATATAGCCACATGGGAACAAACAGAAATTAAGCCTGGTATGTCATTTAGTAACGGAAGAAAAGCTACTAAAAAAATGAACCTTCCTGTTTCTCGTCACTTCTATATGGCTATACTGTGTAAAAAAGGTAATAAATATCATGCAATGGCTTTGTGGGTAAAACATACTAACAGCGAAGAATATAACAAGAAAAGAACATTTGGAGATTTTGCCATAAACATAAAAAAACTTGAAGAATTGACAGGAATTGATTTTTTCTGCAACCTTCCTGACAATATTGAGAAAAAAGTAGAAACAGAACCAGTAGATTTAAGTTTTTGGGGGCTTAAAGTAACAAAAGGTAAAAAAGTAGGATGGGAAGTTTATGCGCCTTGGCCTACAGATGCTTTCAAATAGTAAGTTACTTATCTTAATTTAAAATAATAAATATATTTATTGAATATTACCAAAATAGTTAGGTTTACATAAATATATTTCATAAATTTGCAAAAGATAATTCTTATAGAAAAACTTAAATACCTATCAATTATGGAAAATAATTCATTTTCAATCTATGCTAACAAGCTGGAAGCACAATTGAAAAAGTCATCTAAAGAATTTACAAAAGATGACATAATTAGGTTAGTACAAGAACTTGACATAAAAATGATCAAGTTCATGTATCCTGCCGGTGATGGTCGATTAAAGACTTTAAATTTCATCCTACACTCTGTAGAATACCTTGAAACTATTCTTACTTCAGGAGAACGAGTAGACGGTTCATCACTATTTAGTTTTATTCAAGCTGCAAGTAGTGACTTATATGTTATGCCTCGTTTCTCTACAGCTTTTATTGATCCATTTGAAGAAATACCTACAATATGTATGTTATGCTCTTACTTCAATCGTGACGGACAGCCTTTAGCTTCTTCTCCAGAATACACTCTAAAAAAAGCTCTAAAATCTTTCACAGATGTTACTGGTATGGAATTCCATGCTATGGGCGAATTAGAATATTATGTTATTAGTCCTGAAGAGGATACTTTCCAAGCAACAGACCAAAAAGGTTATCAAGAAAGTGCACCTTTTGCTAAAGCAAACGATTTCCGTACACGTTGCATGAAATTAATAGCAGAATGTGGCGGAAAAATAAAGTATGGACATTCTGAAGTTGGTACTTTCTTTGAAGAGGGTAAATGCTTTGAACAAAATGAAATAGAGTTCTTACCAGTATTAGCAAGTGATTGTGCTGATCAAATTCTTATAGCAAAATGGATTATACGTAATTTAGGATACTTAGAGGGATATGATATTACATTTGCACCAAAAATTACTGTTGGAAAAGCTGGTTCTGGTATGCATATACATATGCGTATAATGAAAGATGGTAAAAACTATATGCTTAAAGATGGTAAACTTTCTGACGATGCTCGTCGTGCAATAGCTGGTATGATGGAACTTGCAGAAAGTATAACTGCATTTGGTAATAAAAACCCAACTTCTTACTTCCGTCTTGTTCCACATCAAGAAGCTCCAACTAATGTTTGCTGGGGTATAAGTAATCGTTCTGTACTTGTTCGTGTACCTCTTGGCTGGACTTCTGGCGAGGATATGTGCCATAAAGCTAACCCTAATGAGCCGCTAACAGAACGTGATTACAGTTCAAAGCAAACTGTTGAAATGCGTTCACCTGATGCTTCTGCTGATATTTATCAATTGTTAGCTGGACTTTGTGTAGCTTGTCGTCATGGATTTGAGTTGGACAATGCACTCGAAATTGCTAAAGCAACATTTGCTGATGGTGATATCCATAGCACAAAAAATGCTGACAAACTTGCTAAATTAGCTCAATTACCTGACAGCTGTGCTGCTTCTGCAGACTGTTTAGAGCGTCAACGTTCAGTATTTGAACAATATGATGTCTTCTCAAAAGGTATGATTGACGGTATAATTGCAGAATTAAGAAAATACGATGACCGTACATTACGCAAAGACATCTCAGGTGATGAAAATGCTGTTTTCGCACTTGTTAAGAAATTCTACAACTGCGGTTAATTCTTTCTATACTCATAAAGGGTAACTCTTTTTTAATAATATTATTATTATTGGTTATTTTTTATAAGACCTATACATTTAAATTTCTTAAGAACTAAATGTATAGGTCTATTTTTTTATATATAACAATATAAATATTTACGTGTGATAGATATTTATCTTGCTATTATAAATATTTTACAAACAGTAATATTTCTATAACTATTATTGTATTAACTGAATAAAATAGTCATAATTGAAAAAAAAATATTAAGTTTGCAAAGTATTTATATGGGAAATTCATTAACTAACATATCTGACAAACGTATAAGATTAGCAATTAGAATATCTAACAGTAATATGTTTTTTTCTGTTGGAGACCCTTTAACTAAAGATGATTTTACCTATGAAATTTATAATATAAATAAAGGTATTTCTATTGCTGCAAATTTACGTGAAGCATTTAAAACCTCTGAACTCCTTTTAAGTGGGTATAAACGTTCTATTATAATACTTGATTCGCCAGCAATGATTATTCCTATAGAGGAGTATGATGAACAAAATGTAGAGGATTTATATAAATTTACTCATAAGTTGAATAATAATGAAACCATTATAAATAATGCTATATCAGAATTAAATTTATCAATCGCCTATAAACTAAATAAAGACTTACAACTCGTTTTGAATGATCATTTTGATGATATTCATTACTTGCATATTATGCAATCTGTATGGATAGACACATACCATTATCATTACAAAAATGAAAGTATGATGTTATTTGTTTACTTTCATAATAAGAAATTTGAAGTATTCAGTTTTAAACAAAATAGAATATACTTTTATAACTCGTATAGCTATTGCAGCATTAATGACACAACTTATTATATTTTATGCGTTTGGAAGCAATTGGGTATAGACATTAAAATGGGTATTTTATATCTGTTTGGTGATATTCCTAATAGAGAAGAACTCATAGCCTCATTAAATCGTTTTTTATATTCTGTAAAAGATATATATTCTACTGAGAAATTTACAGATAGTTGTATAATAAACATGAAAGAACTCCCCTATGATTTAATAACTTTATATAAGAACTATAAGTAAATATGAGGATAATAACAGGGAAATATAAAGGTAGACGTTTTAATATTCCACATACATTTAAGGCTCGTCCTACAACAGACTTTGCAAAAGAAAATATTTTTAATGTACTTACAGGATATATTAATTTTACTGACTTAAAGGCATTAGACTTATTTGCGGGAACGGGTAGCATAAGCCTTGAATTATTATCTCGTGGATGCAAAGAAGTAACTTGCGTTGAAAAAGACAGAGACCATTATAAGTTTATTTCTGAGTGTTTAACAAAAATAGAATGTAAAAACATACATCTTGTACGAGGAGATGTTTTTAAATATATAAAAAAAACAAAAGAAAAATTCAATTTTATATTTGCAGACCCACCATATACATTACCTGATTTAGATAAAATACCTTCACTTGTATTAGATAATAATCTATTAGCTGATAATGGAATTTTTGTTTTTGAACATGGAAAACAAAACAGCTTTTCTGACCATCCACATTTTAAAGAACATAGAAATTATGGTAGTGTAAACTTTACTATATTTAGATAAAATAAATTCACTATATATAATAAAACATACTATAATCTAAAATTTAATATTTATATGAACAAAAAAAAATTAATTGTATATGGGCTATTGGGTATAGCAATTATAGCTCATGCACAGACAAAGAAAGGTGGCTTAAGCTATCAAACAGTTCAAAAGTTTGCTAATAAATATGAAACTACTGTAAACCGAGCTTTGAGTAATGCCATTGCTGAAAATTCGATTGATGCATTAGCTAAAAATTTTCGGAATTCTGGAAAGTTTGATACAAACTTTAGTATTGAAACTCCAAAACAGAATATACACAACCAAAAAAGTTCTGGACGGTGTTGGTTGTTTTCTGGACTTAATGTATTACGAGCAAATTTTGCACGGAAGCATAAGGACAGTTTGCGTGTAGAGTTTTCACATGTTTACTTGAGTTTTCATGATCAGCTAGAGAAGGCTAATTTGATGTTACAAGCAATAATAGACAATGCTAATAAACCTATGAAAGACCCTCTAATAGAATATTTCTTCCGTAATCCTATTAATGATGGTGGAACATTTTGCGGTGTAGCAGACTTAGTGGATAAATATGGACTTGTGCCAATGGAAGTACAACCAGAGACCTACTCTTCTGAAAATACTTCACGCATGAACTCTATTATCTCTTCAAAATTACGCGAATTTGCTCTTGAACTTAGAGATTTATGCCATTCAAAGACTTCAGCTGCAGCGATACAGAATAGAAAAACTGAAATGCTCGGAGAAATCTATAATATTTTAGCATTAGCCTTAGGTGAACCTGTAAAAACTTTCCAATACGCATTTAAAGATAAAAATGGTAAACAAGTAGGCAAACTTAAAACTTATACTCCACAATCATTTAGAGATGAAGTTATAGGTCATAAACTTTCTGGAACGTTCATAATGGCTATGAATGATCCACGACACGAATATTATAAAACTTATGAGGTTGAATATAATAGACACATGTATGATGGGCATAACTGGAAATATGTTAACCTACCAATGGAAGAAATTGATAAATTGGCTATTGCATCTCTAAAAGATTCTACTAAGATGTATTCAAGCTATGACGTTGGTAAACAACTTGATCGTAAACGTGGTTATTTAGCTTTAGATAATTATGATTATGCAACATTGTTTGGCACTACATTCCCTATGGACAAAGCAAAACGAATTTCTACTTTTGATAGTGGCTCTACTCATGCTATGACTTTAACTGCTGTTGATTTAGATGAAAAAGGTAATCCTAAAAAGTGGAAAGTTGAAAACAGCTGGAGTGCATCAAACGGATATAACGGATACCTTATTATGACCAACGATTGGTTTAATGAGTTTTCTTATCGTCTTGTAGTGGATAAAAAATATGCTTCACCGAAAGTATTAAAAGCGTCACAGGAGAAACCTATTATACTAATGCCTGATGATCCTCTATTTGATGCAGACAAATAAAAAATAGATATTAATTTAAAAAACTTATAACAGGGTGAACTCAAAATTTTGAGTTCACCCTGTTATAATAATATAAGTGGCTTTACATATAATATCATATACAATTATTGATTTTTAAAATGATTTATAAGCTTATTGAATTAATTGACTATAATATCTTGCATAAATACTAATATAGGTGTACTACTAAAAGATTAATCATTAGATTTTTATACAATAAGTTAATCAATTCTTGAATATTTTTAAAATAGTATTTGTAAAGAAATTTTACTGGTAGAAATAATTGTAAAATCCATTAAGTTAAACTACAGTAACAATCATGAAAGAAAGGCTTAAACACTTTAATAAGAAACGCAGAAACGGTTTTATAAGGATCGCTGTTGCGTTTATTAGTGAAATACTATTTAGTTTATTAAAGAAATTATATACGTTTGTTTTTCAAACAGTTACGAAGTATATATTTTTGTTGAATTTTCGTTTAAATATAAATTAATTTCACAGCTATACCTTATGAGTTACCAATATTTCTAAATCATTTTTTGTGTATATTTTTTACTCTATATCTTCAACTTTAGGACGTTCAGCGCTATACTTCTTAGATTACAAAAAATATTAGTACACGGTGTAAAATAACGAACATAGTTATAAGCGTTTTATCAAAAAAGGTAACATTTTTTTTATATAAAGTTGGAATTTTAAAGTGCTATTTATTTACAGACACAAGAAGTAACTTTGCTCTCATTAAAAATACAATTATAGCTTTGGTGTATTTACCTTGAGTTTACACATATAAAACATATAAAAAGAAAAGGCTGACTTCACAGCCAGCCTTAATCCTATACAAAAACATTATGAAATAATTTTATTTCGCGAACAAGATTTTCATTTAATAACTCATTATGACCTCTGCCATATTATTTTTTTTGTGTTTAAATAAAAGATTATTGTACTTGACTACATAAGCGATTTTTCTTCTCGCAGTAACGCTCACATTGCACTCGGATATCATATCCTAACATTGCTCCAAGTATAAAATCTTCTTCTGGTGTTAGTTGATTAAGTGGCTTGGTAATTAATAGCTTAATGGCATCCAAGCACTCTTTCTTACCAAAGAAAAGATTTAAACAATCATTTCCTATCGGTAGTATAACATAAGGGATAGCCTGATGATTTAGCCTATCAGTAACAAACTCTTCATATCTTTTATTAAAAGTATAAAGAACCATTTGTCTTACTCCTTTTTTGAACTCATATATATGGTTCATAAAAACTTTCATATCAGCAGGCATACATTCCCCTCCAATAAAATTAGTGGTCTACGTATTAGTTCTACTAAAGTGAACCTTTTATACTTTCAATCCAAGCATCTATACGTCCTTCTGTCTGATCGTCTTCATTAACATCATCAAGAGCAAGACCTACAAAAGCACCATCAATTACAGCATCACTGTCATCAAAAGTATAACCATCAGTTGAAACTCCAGGTAAAATATTAGCTCCTTTAGCTGCATCATATAGTTCTTTCATACCAGCACAGAAGGTATCACCGTATGATTCAGAATCACCACATCCAAAGATAGCAACTGTTTTACCTGATAAATCAGAGTCTTTCAAGACTTTTATTCCATCATACCAATCGTCTTGTAACTCACCTGAACCCCATGTAGAAGTTCCAAGTATTAGATTATCGTTGTTTGCTACTACGTCAGCATTGAAGTCTGTTACGTTTATTGCTTCTACACCTAGCTTTTCTGCAATAGTATTTGCAATAGCTTCACAAGTACCGGTTGATGAACCGAAAACTACAATTGTTTTTTTCATATCTTGTATATCTAATTAATCCTAAATTATAATGATATTTATTTTATGATTGCAAAGTTATATAGTTAGTTTTATACTTACAATACCTAAAAATAGGGATTTAACAAAATACCTATTAATTAGTATTACTTTTAATATCAGTTTTTAATTAACTTTTTCCCATTACGTACATAAATACCCTTAGGCAAATTAACTTCAGAATCGCCTAAATAACACCCATTTAAAGAGTATATTTTATCATTTAAATAATTATTATCTTTTCCTTCGATTGTGGTTATTCCTAATGATGCTTTTTTTAATACCTCTTTTATTCCTTCATAAACATTGATTTGTCCATATCCATAATAATTATTAGGGTAATAAAGTGCATTATCATAATGAGTACATGTTTTTTTGAATATTTCTATACAATCATTAGGAGTAAGCTTGGGATAAACTTGTAGCCATAATGCAATTGCACCTGCCACTATTGGTGCAGACATAGATGTTCCTGCATTTGAATTCCATGCATACATAGAACCATTATAATTAAAATGCCTTATATCACTACTTAATGGACCACCTGCATTTTGGGGATTATTTATAAAAAAACTACTATATGCTGAAACTATATTTTGACCAGGTGCTACAACATCTGGTTTAATCCTTCCATCTATAGTTGGGCCAACACCTGAAAACGAGGTTCGCCTCCCATCATTTCCTTGTGGATAATATTTCCATTGCCCAAGATAATTAACAAAACCCTCACGATAGCCTGTAGCACCAACTGATATAACATCTGGAAAACTTGATGGTGAATGTATAGATCTACTGTTATCGCCTGCTGTTAATTTGGGATTTATTTTGGGTAAACTTACAAGATAACCACTTATTCTATACAACTCTACTTCTGCATATCGCCCACATAACTCTATTGATATGTGTTGTATGTTATCACCTAAAGATGTTGGAGAAGAAATATAAATATCATATACTATTTCTTTATTATTATAGGCTGATTTATAAGCTACTATTTTCCATATATATTTAATATGTTCAACTACAAGAGAGTCTACCAAAGTAGAGTCTTTTGCGTCTAATATAGATAATGTAGGTATAAATATTGTTTTTAACTTTACATTATCATCATATATTGTTAACTTTAGCTCAAATTGTTGTCGAGATTTAGCTGTAAAATGCACCTTATTATTCTGTCCTTTCATAAATAGACCAACACTTTCAGTTCCTAAATCTTTACGCATGTAATTAATTAAATCAGCATCATTACCCGCTGATGCAACCATAATATGCCCAGGACCTGTCAAATGACTTAAGACTTCACTGTAAAGAATATCTTCTCCTGTTAAATCCTGATGTCCACCTTCACTAAAATTTATAACACATGGCTCACCTATTTTATCTGCGTAATCAAATATATATTTAAAACCAAGAGCATCAGTAGCATAAGTGTATTTATAATAATCTTTTTTGTTTATAAGGTTAGCATTATCTCCTGTAGCATTTGCTACCATTACTATATCTGCATTATATGCCAAACCTTTATAAGGAGATATAACTCCATTCCCTTCGGCACCACTTCCTGCAGCTATACCAGCTGTATGTGTACCGTGTGTTTGTGATAATCCATCTGCTGTATGCCCTATTGCAAGTAATTCTTTTTCTGAAGTATAATCACGACCAACAGGTAGTGGACTATTTATTGTATCTACTGATAATTGATCCCACAAGGCCTTAATTCTGTACCTGTCCATATTTGGTGAATAAAATGTTGGATGAGTTAGATCAAAGCCTATATCTTGTACACCTACCACAACTCCTTTCCCAGTATATCGCTCAGGTAGTTTATATCCTTCATGAACTTTTTTTGCATTTATTAAATTTATTGTTGTATCCAGCTGCACCTCTGTGCCTTTTCCTGCCTCTATTCTCTCGACCTCCATACAATTAGAAAGGTCTGACAAACAACTTAAAGGTATGGACAAAATATATACATCACCTATTTTAGTTATTTTTTTACATTTATTTTTTTTTATTATCTCATCTGGATTATCAGCATTTATTTTCACAAAAGCAGTAATAGATGATTGTTGTACCTTGACTTTATTATTATATAATTTATTATCATTATTCGTATTTTGCAGTATGTCTTCTAACACAGCTTCACGTACTAAACTTGACATCTTATAGTAAGCAGGCTTTTGAGCTGTGGCACCTATTGAAATTAATAAAATATATAATATAAAAATAAAACCTCTATAAGGTTTCTTTAAGTCGTACATTATCATCTCAATAATATTATACCATTATAAATACGTCCAGAATTTATTCCCATTTTACGAGCAGAAAAATAGGTATTATAATTATCATAAGTACATATTCCTTCGTCAATAATATTTTCAGTTTTAACACCTATCTGTTGCAAATCTATTTTATTTGATAGCTTTAAGTCAATATGCCATTTTTCTCCTTCTTCGCCCATTTTCATAGCGGGAAATAATTTCGCTATACGAGTAATATCAAAGTTTGCATATCTAAATTTATCATACACCTCCTGTCCTACTTCAAAATTAGATAAAGATATACCCGGTCCAATAACTATCTTTAGTTGTTCTGGAGCTGAATTAAAATTTAGCATCATCTCTTTTACTGTTTTTAGCGTTATACGGGAAAGTGTTCCACGCCATCCTGCATGAACAGCAGCTATCACATAATTTATTGGATCGTATATCAAAATAGGGATACAGTCTGCTGTTGAGACACCTATACATACTCCCTTTTCAGTTGTTATCAAAGCATCTTTTCCCTCTAAAAGTGTTATCTGCTTTAATGGAGACAAATTAAAAAAATCTGCTGTAATTACACATGACTCTACCCCATGAAACTGATGAGGTACAAGTATTTTATTTTTTTCTATGGCTAAATAGGCGGATAATATATTTCTGTTTTTTATAACATTCTCAATATTATCTCCACAATATAGATTTATATTAAAGTTAGAATAATTATCAATACTTACTCCTCCATTTCTTGTGGTTGAAAAAGCTTTAACTATATTATTATCTATATTATAAAAATGTAATTTAGGTGTTATCATCTGTATATTCAAAATCTTCTAACTCTTCAATATCATCATCACATATATTAATATCATCATCATCAAGTTCAACCCATTCTTCTTTAAAATCATCGGCTATGGTAGCAACTTCTTTATCACGATGAACTATAGTATCTTCTGATGTTATTCTTTTTAATTTATTACTTTCAGAGTTTAACTCTTCCCACAATATATCCTTAAGCTCATTTAGCCCCGTTCCAGTAATCGCAGAAATAAAAACTACAGGTAAATCTTTAGGTAGTGTCTCCTTTAACATTTCTATTAGCTCTTCATCTAACAAATCACTTTTTGTAATAGCAAGAACACGATGCTTGGATAACATTTCAGCATTAAACTGTCGTATTTCGTTTATAAGAATATCATATTCTCTGGTTATATCATCTGTATCTCCGGGTATCATAAATAACAACAAGGAGTTACGTTCTATATGACGTAAAAAACGTATTCCCAATCCTTTACCTTCGCTTGCTCCTTCTATTATTCCAGGAATATCAGCCATAACAAAACTTTTATTATCGTAGTAGCTTACAATTCCTAATGAAGGTTCCATAGTTGTAAAAGGATAATTGGCAATCTTTGGTTTTGCACTTGAAAGAGAAGATAATAATGTAGATTTTCCAGCATTTGGAAAGCCTACTAATCCAACATCAGCTAACAACTTAAGTTCCAATATAATTGTCTTTTCTTGCATTGGTTCTCCTGGCTGTGCGTAGCGTGGTGCTTGATTTGTAGCCGTGCGAAACTGAAAGTTTCCTAATCCACCTCTACCACCTTTCAAAAGTATTATTTCTTGTCCATCATACTGTACATCACATAAAAATTTACCCGTTTCTGCATCATAAACAACAGTTCCACAAGGGACATCAATGTAGACATCTTTTCCATCTTTACCATGACATTTATCTCTTCCTCCATTTCCTCCATGTTCAGCATATATATGGCGTTGATATCTAAGGTGAAGTAATGTCCAATAATTATGACTACCTCTAATTATTATACTACCACCTTTTCCTCCATCGCCACCATCAGGACCACCTTTAGGATTATACTTAACACGTTTAAGGTGCATAGAACCTTTGCCGCCTTTCCCAGAACGGCAATAAATCTTTACATAGTCTACAAAATTAGTTTCTACCATAAATATATAAAAAATACGAATGGCAGATAATGTATTGTTCCTTACTACTTAATATTAGAAGTAAGCACATAATCTGCCATTCGATATTGTTAAAATTATAGTGTGTCTATAACTTTCTTAATTCTATTAAAAATCTCATCTATAGTTCCTATACCTTCTATATGATGGTGAATACCTTCTTTTTCATACCAATCTATAAGTGGAGCAGTTTGTGTTGTATATACATTCAAACGCTTGTTTATTGTTTCTTCATTATCGTCTGAACGCCCGCTCTGTTGTCCTCTAAGTAATAAACGTTTAATAAGTTCTTCCTTTGGTACAAATAATTCTATCATAGCAGCTATACTGTGTCCACGCTCTGACAACATTTTTTTTAAGGCCTCAGCTTGCTGTATTGTTCTTGGGAAACCATCAAATATAACGCCTTTATGAGATTTTCCAAAGCTATCATATACACTTGCTAATATATTTACCATAAGATCATCTGGTATTAATTGACCATTATCGATAAAATCTTTAGCAATTTTGCCTAATTCTGTTCCGTTCTTAATTTCAGCACGAAGAACATCACCTGTAGATATATGCTCTAAACCATACTGTTCAATCATCTTATCGCTCTGTGTGCCTTTGCCTGCACCAGGAGCACCAAAAATTACTATATTCTTCATTTTTCTTTAACTAATGTATAAATATCTCGTAGATTACGCCCTTGTTGATCATAGTCTAAACCATACCCAACTATAAAATCATTTGGTATTTCTATAGCTGCATATTCTATATTTAAAGGAACTTTAAGCTTCCCTGGCTTTAACAATAATGTAGAGATGTGAATATTAGCAGGATTTAATTTTTCCAATTGAGCAAGTATTCTTTTCATTGTATTACCAGTATCCACTATATCTTCTACAATAACAACCTCTCGCCCTTTGATATTTTCATTTAGCCCTATTAAATTTGTAAAATCTCCTGATTGTTCTATGCCTGAATATGATGATACCTTGATAAATGATATTTCGCAAGGTATACTTATATGCTTCATTAAATCAGAAACATACATAAACGAACCATTCAAAATAGCAAGAAAAAGAGGAGTTTTACCATCTAAATCTCTATTTATTTTTTCTGCAACTTGTTTTACTTTTCTTAATATTTCAATTTCAGTAATTGAGGTCTCAAATGTCTTATCCTTTATTCGTATTAGAGCCATCTCTACAAAATATATAATATATTATTTTGCGCAAAAGTAATAAAAATATACCAAACTTTATTATAAGGTTATTAATTATTTTGTAATTTTGGAGCTGATATGAAGATATTTACAAGTACACAATTAAAAGATTTAGATAAATTTACTATAGAACATGAGAATATTGAGTCTATTGACTTAATGGAACGTGCGGCTAAAGCCATTACTAAGGCTATAATTCAAGAATGGGATATTTCTACTCCAATTATTGTTTTTGCAGGACCTGGTAATAATGGAGGAGATGCGTTAGCTGTAGCTAGATTGTTGATAAAAGAACATTATGAAGTAAAGGTGATTCTTTTCAATATTGATAATAATTTATCTGAAGATTGTAAATTAAATAAAGAACGTCTTACAGAATTAAAAAATTTCACAGGACTTACAGAAATTACTACTTCGTTTACTATACCAGAAATATCAATAGATACCTTAATTATAGATGGGCTATTTGGCACAGGACTAAAAAGACCATTAGCAGGCGGATTTGCCACACTAATTAGATATATAAATCAAAGTCCTGCAAAAGTTGTAAGTATAGATCTACCATCAGGGCTATTAGCAGAAGATAATACTAATAATGTCAGAACTAATATTATAAATGCAGACTTAACTCTCACCATTCATCAAAAAAAACTGTCGTTTTTATTTGAAGAAGCACAACAATTTATTGGAAAAGTTAAAGTTTTAGACATATCTTTAAATAAAGATTACATAAATAAAACAAATTCTATATACTCAATTGTAGAATTAAATAATATAAAATCATTAATTTGTAAGCGCAACGATTTTGTAAATAAAGGTACAATGGGTACAGCACTACTAATAGCCGGGAGTTATTCTATGGCTGGAGCAGCTATACTTTGCACACGTGCTTGTCTAAGGGCAGGTGTAGGCAAGGTCATTACACATACCCCTAAAAGAAATTATGATGTTATGCTTTCCTCTGTGCCTGAAGCTATTCTACAAATAGACCACGAAGAAACTTATTTTTCGCAAGCTGTAGATACTGAAAATATTGATGCTTTAGGTATTGGACCTGGATTAGGCAGAAATGAAAACTCTGCAATAGCTACTATAGCTCAAATTAAAGGTGCTAAATGTCCTATTGTTGTAGATGCTGATGCGTTAAATATACTATCTAAGCATCGTACATGGCTTCAACAAATACCAAAATTTACTATTATTACTCCACATAGTGCTGAGTTTGATCGATTAATTGGTATTCCATCAACTACTGATTACGAACGTTTAGAACAAGCACGACAATTAGCTCAAAACTTACAGATTATTATTTTACTTAAAGGGCATTATAGTGCATTATGTTTACCTAATGGTAAGGTTTTCTTTAACTCTACTGGTAACAGTGGTATGGCAACAGCAGGAAGTGGAGATGTTCTGACAGGTATAATAACAGGGCTATTAGCACGGGGTTATAATAGAATTGATGCATGTAAAGTTGGAATGTTTCTTCATGGACTATCTGGCGATCTTGCAATCAAAGATATTGGTAAAGAATCCTTGATTGCAAGTGATATTATAAATTATATGCCTAAAGCTTTCAAATATATCAGCGAATAAATACAATTTTCTTTATTCGCTAATTATTTATTGTATATGATTGTTCTTTTCCATCAATTGTAAAGAATATCATTTCTAATTTACCCATTGGATATAAATTCATATTTACTTTAGGATTTTTATTCGCTGGATTCTCTTCTATAGTATCTATAACATCGCCATTCATTTTTATAACTATTTTATTTATCTCAAGAGGTGATTTTGCATACAAATAGCCTTTATTATCAAACTCTACTGTTACAGTTACTTCTGGTATAACAACTTTTTTAACTTGTATTGTACCTGAAACATTAGTTGTATGTATATTTGATATCTCGAAGCCCATATATTGTAAAGCTTTAATTGCATACTTCTTGCCATCAATAACTGCATCATTGCTTATTGGATTTACCATTAATGGAACTTTTTTAGAATTCAGATTTAAAGTTTTTATTAACTTATCGTATAATTCTCTAATTATTGTATCTGTATTTTCCTTATTACTTAAAAAGATAATACCTTTTATTGTTCCTATTTTCTGACTATTATAAGCATCCTTTAGTAGTTCTTTATATTCGTCGGTTTCAGTAAATATTTTAAATTTATCATATTTTAAAGGAACTGAAAGTACTTCGACCTCTCCCCTGCTTGCATTGGATAATATTGTTTGTTTAAAAGACTCAACCATCATTTTATTATCACTTCCGATAAACAAATAAATCCAATGAGCTTCCTTCTTTGAAAAACCATTCTCTTGAGCATTTAAAGCACTTATAAAAAAAATTGATAAAAGAAAAAATATAAAACTACGCTTCATCTTAAATATTTTATTTCAAATAAATAACAGTGGCTCTTAATATAAAGGACCACTGTATAATTAATTATATACCAATATTTTATTCTAAACATGCTAATTTATTAGCAGATCCTAATACATCAATAATTTTCTTTGTGTAAAGGTCTATCATAAATTCACGTGCTTTTCCACAATACTGACGTGGGTCAAAATATTCTGGATGCTCTTTTAATGTTTTACGAACTCCAGCTGTAAAGGCAAGTCGTGAATCGGAGTCAATATTTATCTTGCAAACTGCACTTTTAGCAGCTTTACGCAATTGTTCTTCTGGAATACCTACAGCATTTGGTAATGCTCCTCCATAGTGGTTTATTATATCAACATATTCTTGAGGCACAGATGATGATCCATGAAGCACAATGGGGAAGCCTGGTAATTGTTTTTCAATAGCTTCCAAAACATTAAATGCTAAAGGCGGTGGAACCAGTCTACCCGTCTTTGGATCACGTGTGCATTGCTCTGGCTTAAATTTATATGCACCGTGAGATGTTCCTATTGATATTGCTAAAGAATCACAGCCAGTACGAGTAGCAAAATCAACAACTTCCTCTGGTCTTGTGTAATGTGATTTCTCTGCAACTACATCATCTTCAACACCTGCCAAAACTCCAAGTTCTCCTTCTACAGTAACATCAAATGGATGAGCATACTCGACAACTTTTCGTGTCAAAGCTATATTTTCTTCATAAGGTAATGCAGAACCATCTATCATAACAGATGAAAAACCAAAATCTACACAACTCTTACAAATCTCAAAACTATCTCCGTGGTCAAGGTGTAGAACTATTTCAGGATGCTTACATCCTAATTCTTTAGAAAATTCTACAGCACCTTCAGCTAAATAGCGTAATAATGTTTGGTTTGCATATTTACGTGCGCCTTTAGAAACCTGCAAAATAACAGGTGATTTAGTATTAGAAGAAGCGGTTATAATAGCTTGTAGCTGTTCAAGGTTATTAAAATTAAAAGCTGGTACAGCCCAGCCACCATCAATAGCTCTCTTAAACATCTCGCGAGTATTCACGAGACCTAAATTCTTATAATTTACTGCCATAATTTTTAGATTAGATATGTATTAATAAAGTGATTTCTTAGTACTAAATGCAAATATAAGAATTTCTTTTTGCTTGTACAAAACTTATTTATGGTTAATATATAGATATATTTAACCTATATAATTAACTTATTCGCTTAAAGATAATAAAAATTCTTATTTTTACTATACATTTTTATTCATAGATATAATATAATAATAACATTACATAAATAAATATTATTTGCATATTATCTCATATATACAAACAAAGAGGGTGTGTCAAAATGTACACATCCTCTTTTTTATGCACAAAGCCTAGACT